>NZ_QSOX01000011.1:0-166333 GCF_003466325.1 Bacteroides sp. 4_1_36 | reverse complement strand
TTGTTGCTCAGGTACTTAAAAAAAATATTTTATAATAGTGTTGCGGAATTAAGGTTTATCACGAAAAGTCAGTATTAGCTAATATTTGTAAATATATGGTGATTGCTAATAAAAGAATATGTATCTTTGGGCCAAAGAAAGCGGTAGAGGATGAAAAATAAAGTAGCATTTATCCCTTTTTCACCCTCCCTACTTAGCAATGAGTTACGCAATCTTTTAAATTTCAGACCGTTACAAAGTCATGGGGTTGACTGGATTTGACAGCGGGCAGAAATGGTAAGTAAGCATGCAGTGCGTCGTTGATTTGCACTTTAATCTCAGTCCTCAAAATTTTATCTGGCGAAACTCGTTACGCTCTCGCTGCTTAATCGAAGTATAGTAGATTGAAGCTTAATCCCGGCACCAGGTGCTGGGACGTGACATCACTCGGAAGCTGTTGCTCCGAAGCATTCCGATAAAGTGGTGCAGTCAAATCGGGGATAGTTCGTGTCAGCCTCGTGGCGCGGGTGAAAATTTAGAGGATAAGGCAACGGTTGATGGCTTTGGTTCTGCCGCTGCACGAAAATTTAGGCAAAGATAAGCATGTAGAAAGCTTATGATTTCCTCGTTTGGACGAGGGTTCGATTCCCTCCAGCTCCACGGAAATAGTAAAAAGAAGTTTGTAAGTCCTTGAATTCCAGTAATTCAGGGGCTTTTTCTTTTCTTCTACTCCCCCTACCTTTTATATTCATTTAGAAAACAGTTGTAGTAAATGTGCTACAATTCAAAATTAATATCTACTTTTGTCTGTTCAAAAATCAATAACTATTAGAAGTGGGGGCAACACTTTAAATTCTGCAACAGATTTATGAAAATTCACGAAGGAAAATGTACAGAGAAGATTTTGAAAGAACGTGAACGGATTGGTAACCGGTTAGCCATTCTTCGCAAGAAGAGAAATATGACCCAAGAGGAATTGGCTAATCTTTGTGGTGTTAATCGTGTTAATATAGCCAAGATAGAGAAAGGGGCTTATAATGTGAGCATTGATATACTATCTAAGGTAACATCCGCTCTTGGTTTTGTGATAGATATAAAAGTGGATAGCTCTGTTTGTCCGACTCATTTCTCTCAACGTAAACCTGTAAAGCTGGTAATAGGGGAAGATTATTATGTCAGTTTTGGCAATAACGAAGCCCATAGATGTAAGCTGGTGGATATTCCGGAGATGTACCAAGGTCAAAGAATTAAAATCGAAACTCCGACCCCGAGAGGGTCTATCACCCACATATTATTTGCCGATGAAATAGGAACGACACCTGACGAGGCTGTAATGAACCAAGTAACGATGTAAAAACATTAAAAGGGAGGAAGTGCAAGTTCCCCTTTTATTGAAATCACCTTCGCTACAACCATCTGCAGCGAGGGTGATTTTTTAGTTTATGAGGGTTTCTACACACCCTCTTTCATCAGGGCTATTCAGAAATTTAATGGTTTCTTCTGAATATATAATCTTAAATTGATGGTTCGGAATCAATTCTAAAGCTGGGAAATCAGTAGTGATTAACAGTTTTAGTCCCTTTCTTTAATATGTAAAAGCAACTTGTACAAAAGAAGTTTCTTATGTACGGGATAGCAGCAATAACTCCGTTGAGCCTTCGTGGGGACAAGCCGAATTTGATTTTATAATGTGGGTTTATAAGGTACAGTCTCCGGTCAATGATTTGATAGTTGGCTTGCCGGGCGATGCGATTGAACAGTTCGATGGTGCATCCGGTGCTCTTTATATCCAGTAGCTCCGTGATTACGCGTTCCTGCTCACCGCATAGTCTTAATATCCATCTGTATAAAGTGCGGGGAAGGAGGTGGAGAAAAGGGAAATGTGAAACAATGTGGCTGTGTGCTATCTGCTGGTGGCCTCCGAATGGCATTTGCCAGGCGGGAAACCCTACAAATACAGCTCCGTCGGCAGACAAATGTTTTTGTAGGCCGGAGAGGAACCGTTCTTTGTCTCTGATATGCTCTATCACATCGTGTAGAAGAATCAGGGGAAAATTCGTAGCCTTGTCCTCAAGCTGGAAAATGTCGGTGGCAATGAACTGTCCCTGCTGATGCCTTTGGGCGAAGAAGGCCCTGGCTTGCTCTATTCGCATGGCATCAATGTCTACGCCCATCACCCGGCAACCGGCTTTGGCAAAGGGAAGCAGATTGCCTCCCTCTCCACAGCCCACTTCCAGCACTTTATCGGGGATGTGTCCGATGACTTCCTTTATGTAGGGGATATAATAGTTCTTGCTGGTCTGTGACTGTTCATCAAAGTAGCTTTCCCGGTCGGTATGTCGTTTCTGCATGTTCTTTGTTCCTTCTTGAGTTTAATTATCCATATAAATAGATAATCAGTCGGGTAAAAGACTGCGTGGCGCATCGTTTTTTTACCAGGAAATGCGGAGGCCTACCGGGAGGGTGAATGTGAACGGGTGTTCCTTTCGGATGGTGCGCAGTTGGCTGCCGTCGGGGATATAATAGTTTACAGTCGGCTCCAGATAGATACCTGCCTGGGGTGTGAGGCGATATTGTATGCCTATACTTGTGTTGACCGACCACTGCCAGGGAGCACTTACCGGCTGGCTGTCGAGCTTGTGTGGAATACTGTCCGTGACATGGAAGCTTTGGAGTGTCCCTTTTATGGGGATATCCACCTGCATGCCTGCCGTGGCATAACTGGAGAAACGTTTGTAATGCCAGAAACGGTAGGAAAGCCGGAGAGGAATGCCGATATAATGCAACTTCTGGTTGTCTTGAATGCGGAATGCTTCGCCGGTAGTGAACTCCGACCTGAGAAGCGTATATTGCAATCCGGTTTCCAGACTCCAACGCTCATTCAATTTCTTGCTGAGAGAGAGTCCCACGACGATGGGGGCATGATGTTGCTGGTTCTCAACAATCCTGCCGCTGTTATTCTGGGCAATCTGCATGAGTCCGATGGAATCTTTTCCCAGAGTACCCTGCTGATAGCGGGTGTGCAGATAAGAATAATACTCTTCCCACGTGCTGACTTGTTGAGGGAAGTCACTTGAAATGCCGTCGGTATGTGGAGTGGCAATCAGCTTATATAAGTTCTGTGCCAGTTGCGGTCCGAGTGAACCAGCCAGCATCAACTTCCATTTTCCGGATTTCTTCTTGCGGGTTGGCGGCATCAGGGAAGGGGAGGAGGCGAAAGCCATCTGCCGGTTGGTGATGGTCTGTCCGGTGAATGGAGAAGGTATGGGATATTTGTGGATACTATCTTTCATTGTGGGTATGGCAAGGGGCCATTCTGTGGAAACTGGAACGGGAGGGATGATTCGTTCCCTTTTGTTCAGATTTTCTTTAGTATGGCATTGTTCGCCGGTTCGGGGAGTATCGGTTTTCTTTGTTTGTTGCGTACTCCCGGCTTGCCTGGAAGAAACTTTGGACAAACGGTTTTCCCTGATACTCTTTTTCTCTCTGTACAGATAGTCATACAGCGTTGGAAAGAGAAGCAATACTGTCAAAACAATGAATACACGGTATCCTGCCAGCATCTTTTTAAGTAAAATTTTCGCCCGGAACAATTGGGAGGAAGAGGAGTGTGGCGCTATACCCAGTAAATCTCCGATTTCTTTGTGGGACAATCCTTCCAGTACTGCCAGTTTAAATACCTTGCAGTAGCCCTCCGGAAGGCTCTCCACTATATCCAGCATCTTATCGTACGAAATGAAATCCGGACAAAAAGGATTTTCAGCAGGCTCTTCCTCTTCCGGAATATCTGTCAATGGGATGGTGGGGTTGGCATTGGCATGGTTGAGGTATTGCAGTGCCAGGTTTCTCATAATCTTTTTCATCCAGTATTCCAGTTTCTCCGGGTTGCGCAGCGAATGAATGGAAGTGAATATGATGACAAAACCGTCGTGAAGAAGATCTTGGGCTATCGTTGGGTCGGGAATATAGCGTAGGCATACTTTCAGCATTTTCTCTGAATAGTTTTCGTAGAGCAGGCTCAAGGCCTGCCCGTTTCCCTTCTGGCATAAAGTGACAAGAGCTTTTGTATCCATGTGTTTGTCTCAATGTTATTTCTTAAGGATAGAGAAGAACATGAATGACTGCATGGATTTTTATTTTTTAACTAAGCCTCCCGGTTGACTTCTGCTGCACAGTCCGGACAAATGCCTTTCAGTACATAGTTGATGCTGTTCAGTGTAAATCCTTGAGGCAGCTTCACCACCGGAGTGGGAATGTTGGTGAAGCAGAAGGTTTTGTTGCATTTCTCGCAATGGAAATGGGTGTGCAGGTCGCTTACGTCGCAAGAGCAACTGTCGCTGCACACGGCATACTTGAAGGAACCCGTCCCGTCATCTATACTGTGTATCAGATGATGGGAGAGGAATAGGGTAAGGGTACGGAAGATGGTGGATTTGTCCACCGTATCCAGCATGGTTTCAAGGTCGAGCAATGAGACGGAACGGCCTGCCTGCATCATGGTGCGCAATACCAGGATGCGGATGGCAGTGGGCTGTATGTCCCTTTTGGCCAATAGGTCCAAATATTTCTTTTCTTCCATTTTTTCTATTTAATAAGTTTCTGTATGCGTATGGCGTTCACTATCGCAATGAGGGCGACGCCTACGTCGGCAAAGACAGCTTCCCAAAGTGTGGCGATTCCACCGGCACCGAGGATGAGGACAAGCAGCTTCACTCCGAAAGCCAGCGAGATGTTCTGCCAGACAATCCGGCGGGTTTGCCTGCCCGCATGAATGGCGGTGGCCACTCTCGAAGGCTGGTCTGTCTGTATCACTACATCGGCGGTTTCGATGGCGGCATCGCTGCCAAGTCCGCCCATGGCGATGCCCACATGGCTAAGGGCAAGAACCGGGGCATCATTGATGCCGTCGCCCACAAAGGCTATTCGGTTGGCAGGGTTGCTGCGGAGTGCCTCGATGTGCTTCACCTTTCCGTCCGGCAGCAGGTCTCCGTATGCCTGGGTGATGCCTAGCTTTTCTGCAAAGTTAGTAACAATGGCTTGTTTGTCTCCCGATAATATCTGAATATTATTGATATTTAAAGCTTTTAATTCTTTGACGGCGTTGACGGCATCTTCCTTTAATGTGTCTGATAGCAACAGATAACCGGCATATTTTGTTCCGATGGCGCAGGCCACAATCGTATCGACAATTGATGACAATTCATCGGGATATTCTATCCCGAACTTAGTCAGCAGGCGGGTGTTGCCCACCAGGACACGCGTTCCATCCATAGTGGCTTGCAGTCCGTGGCCGGCAATCTCCGTAACGTCCGTTGTGGCAATCAGCTCTATATCTCTTTGTTTGGCATAGCTTACGATGGCTTTGGCTATGGGGTGCGTACTGTTTCGCTCTGCCGAGGCGGCAAGCTGTATCAACTTCTCTTCCGTAACTCCCGGTTGTGCCTGGCAGGATTGTACATCGAAGGTGCCTTTGGTCAGCGTACCCGTCTTGTCGAATACCACCGTGTCGACTTGGGTGATGGCATCGAGGTAGTTGCTACCTTTGAAGAGGACACCCAGGCGGGAGGCGGCGCCGATGCCTCCGAAGTAGCCTAACGGAATGCTTACGACGAGGGCGCACGGGCAGGAGATAACCAGAAAGACCAATGCCCTGTATAGCCAGTCATTGAAGATGAACGAGAATTGTGCATCTGCCAGCGAATAGAGGAAGGGGAGCAGTACAATCAATGCCGCCAGTCCGGTGACGGTGGGCGTATAGATACGGGCAAACTTACGGATGAAAAGTTCTGCCGGCGCTTTGCGCTCGGAGGCATTCTGCACCAGTTCCAATATACGGGAAAGAGCACTTTTCTCGAAGGGTTTGGTGACTTGGATGCGTACGACTTTGTCGGTCGCAATCATTCCGGCAAGCACTTCCCCGCCCTGGCGGATGTTGCGGGGAACACTTTCTCCCGTCAGTGCGGAGGTGTTGAAGGCGGCAACTTCGTCCAGCATCGTTCCGTCCAGGGGGACGCGCTCTCCGGCTTTTACTTCGATGGTTTCGCCTACCTGCACACGTTGGGGAGCTTCGACAAGTGTACTGCCGTTTCTGATGACCGTTGCCGTTTCGGGACGTACGTCGAGCAGGGCGCTGATGTTACGCTTGGCTTTGTCTACGGCTTTGTCCTGAAAGAGCTCTCCCAAGGAGTAGAAGAGCATGACGGCAACGCCTTCGGGATATTCGCCTATATAGAAGGCGCCGAGGGTGGCGATGGACATAAGGGTGAATTCGCTGAACACGTCCTTTTGCAGGATGCTTTCCCAGGCTTCCCTCATCACCGGGAGGCCTACGGGGAGATAGGCAAGCAAGTACCATATAAAAGGTACATACTCTCCCTTGAAGAAGGTGGTGTCAGTAGCATTCAGGATGAGCCCTCCGAAGAGCAATAGGGCGGAGAGGATGATTCTCCAATAATCTTTCAGCAGACTGTTTCTTTTTTCTTGTATCGCTGTATGTCCGTGTGTGCAGCAGCATTTGCAACTCATATTGTTTCCTCCTATTTTCTATTTTCTGCAGCAAAGGTAGCGGAAAGGAGATGCAACTTGGTTGCAAAGTGAAAATTCCCGGACTGTCCGGGCTGTCTTAGATTTCCAGCATCCGCTTCTCCCGTTCCAGGTCTTTCTCGTTCAGCAGGGGAGAGGGGACGGAGCAGGTTTTGATGAAGTCGCCCGGCTGGCAGGTGTAGTTGTAGTAGGGGCGTTGCTCGTCGGTCAGCTGGTCTTGGGGGATGAGCTGGCCTTTCAGTTCCAGGAAGTCGTCCATGGAGGTGCTGTCCGAGTGTTTGATGAAGAGGATGCGGCGGGCTATGGGGTTGCGGTTGTAGTCCAGACAGAGGTAGAGCCCTTTGAGCAGGTGGGGAAAGTCGTACATGGGCAGTTGCAGGTAGATGGTGAACAAGGCCAGTTGGGGCGCCTCGCGTTCGTTGAAGAAGATATAGGCATTCTGGTGGTTGTTGAAGACAGCAGTGCCGAAGTGGGTGGTGTTGTAGGCGCTCATGTGCACCACTTTGACGTGGTCGTTGCTGTCGGCAGGGGTTATCAGGTAAGGCTCCACTTTTAAGGCATTGGAGGAGGAAGAGAGGCTGTAACTGATGTAGATGCCGCTGTAATTGTACACTTCCTGCGCCGAGTGGAGCATCTCATGAAGTTTATTAATAATGGAAATTCATTTTTGCTGTCAGCACCCGCCTCTATCTTTGCCGCCGAAATCAAGAACGAACTTAAACGACACACTATGTTCAACGGTGAGAAAAAATAGATAATACAGAGCAAGAGACTGGCTGATGCCTTGTTCATCCTTTGGGCGGGTGGAGCGGCTTTGCTCTCCTATTCACTGGTCTATGCGCTGCGCAAGCCGTTTACGGCTGCGGGCTTCGACGGGCTCGACTTCTTCGGGATGGATTACAAGACGGCAACCAGCATCGTGCAGATTTCCGGCTATTTTATTTCCAAGCTGATTGGCATCAAGGTAATTTCGGAACTGAAGAAGGAGAACCGTCTGAAGTTCATCATCCTCTCGGTGGCGGTGGCCGAGCTTTCGCTGGTGCTGTTCGGAGCGTTGCCCCGGCCGCTGAATGTCTTTGCGCTGTTCTTCAACGGGCTTTCGTTGGGATGCATGTGGGGAGTGATTTTCAGTTTCCTCAAGGGGCGGCGGGTGACGGACCTGCTGGCGAGCCTAATGGGGCTGAGCATTGCCATCAGTTCGGGCACGGCAAAGTCCGTCGGGCTGTTTGTGATGGAACATCTCCACATCAGTGAGTTCTGGATGCCTGCCTTTATCGGTGCCTTTGCCTTCCCGCTGCTGTCGTTGCTGGGCTGGCTGATGACGAGAATGCCGCAACCTACCGCGGCAGACCGGGCACTGCGCTCGGAACGGGTGACGCTGGACGGCAGGGCGCGTGCGGACCTCTTCAAGAGCTTCATGCCGGTATTGCTGATGCTGTTTGCGGCAAACTTGTTCATCACCGTCTTGCAGGACATCAAGGAGGACTTCCTGGTGAAGATTCTGGATGTGGAGGCGGCGGGGCTGTCGTCGTGGGCATTTGCCAAGGTAGATGCGGTGGTGACACTGATTATCTTGTTGCTTTTCGGGCTGATGTCCGCGGTGAGGAGTAATATAAAGGTGCTGTGCCTGCTGCTGGTGCTTGTGACGTGCGGCACAGCGACCTTGGGATTCGTGGCCTTCAATTACGATGGGTTGCAACTGCCACCCATGACGTGGCTGTTCCTCCAGAGTTTGTCGCTCTATACTGTTTACCTCAGCTTCCAGACGTTGTTCTTCGAGCGTTTCATCGCCTGCTTCCGCATCAAGGGGAATGTGGGGTTCTTTATTGTCACACTCGATTTTATCGGGTATACCGGTACGGTGGTGGTATTGGTATTCAAGGAATTCTTCAATCCGGACATCAACTGGCTGGATTTCTATAACCTGATGTCGGGCTATGTCGGCATTGTGTGCAGCGTGGCTTTCCTATGCTCGGCTGTCTACCTGGTGCAGCGCTATCGCAAGGAGAATGCTTCGGGACCGTTGGGCTCTTCCCTTTTCCGTTTGCGCCGTTGGTCCCGGCCGGGCAATTCCTTGCTTCTTGAGACTGAATAATAATAATATATCGTATGAAAAGAATTGAATGTATCATTATGGACTGGGCAGGAACTGCCGTCGATTACGGTTGCTTTGCTCCCGTCGCCGCCTTTGTCGAGAGCTTTCGGGCCATCGGCGTTCCCGTCACTGCTGCCGAAACACGTGCGCACATGGGGCTGACCAAAGTAGAAGAAATCCGTGCGCTGTTCGATATAGAGCGTGTCCGTGCGGAATTTGAACGGAAATTCGGCCGTCCCGCCGGTGAGGAAGACGTGCAGGCACGTTATGCCGAATTCCAACGGGTGTTGTTTGCCTCGCTCGAAGATTATACCGACCCTATTCCCGGTGTGGTGGAAACGATTTCCGCACTGCGTGCGCAAGGCATCCGCATTGGCTCCACCACCGGCTATACCCGTTCTATGATGGATGTTGTGCTGCCTGCCGCCACAGCCAAAGGCTATGCGGTAGATAATTGCGTCACTCCCGACGGGTTGCCTGCAGGCCGTCCTGCTCCCTACATGATATATAAGAATATGGCAGACCTCGCCATCCCCTCCGTAGATTGTGTGTTGAAGTATGGCGATACCATCGCCGACATCAAGGAGGGTATCAATGCCAAAGCATGGACCGTCGGCGTAGTCCTCGGCAGTAACGAACTGGGACTGACACAAGAGGAAGTCTCCTCCTTGCCTGCCGATGAGCTCGAAGCCCGTAAGGCCGATGTCCGCCGCCGCATGCTTGCCGCCGGTGCCCACTATGTGGTCGATACCATTGCCGAGCTCCCCGCAGTCATCGCCGAGATAAACCGTAAACTTGAGATTTTGTAACCCTTATAAACGTATAAACTTAAAAGCTCAATGCATATGAAACCCTACATTCTCCTTACCCCCGGCCCCCTTACCACCTCACAAACCGTCAAGGAAGCCATGCTGACCGACTGGTGTACCTGGGACGAAGACTACAACCTCCACATTGTGGAAGAAATCCGCAAGTCCCTCGTCTCCCTCGCCACCCAGCATACCGGCGACTATACTTCCATCCTCCTGCAAGGTAGCGGCACGTACTGTGTGGAAGCCGTCATCGGTAGCGTCATCAAGCCTGGCGACAAACTTCTCATACTGAGCAACGGCGCCTACGGCGACCGCATGGGCAACATCGCCGAGTATCACGGCATCTCGTACGACATGCTTGCTTTTGACGAAACAGAGCAAGTCTCCGTCAGCTACGTCGACGACTATCTTTCGCACAATGCCGAAATCACCCACGTTGCCGTGGTGCATTGCGAAACCACTACCGGCGTGCTCAATCCCCTCAAGGAGATAGCCCACCTCGTCAAGATGTACGGCAAGAAACTGATTGTAGACGCCATGAGCAGCTTCGGCGGTGTTCCCCTCGATGTACACGAACTGGGCATAGACTTCCTCATCAGCAGTGCCAACAAGTGCATCCAGGGCGTTCCGGGATTTGGCTTCATCATCGCTCGCCGTTCCGAGCTGTTGCACTGCAAGGGCGTCTCCAAGTCACTCTCTCTCAACATTTACGACCAATGGGAAGCCATGGAGAAAGGACATGGCAAATGGCGTTTTACTTCTCCTACACACGTGGTCCGCGCCTTCAAGCAAGCCATGGACGAACTGGCAGAGGAGGGCGGTGTGGAGGCCCGTCACAACAGATATTGCGAGAACCACCGCGTGCTGGTGGACGGCATGCGTTCCCTCGGTTTCCAAACGTTGCTGCCGGACGAGATTCAATCGCCCGTTATTACTTCTTTCCTCTATCCTCATGCCGATTTCAACTTCAAAACTTTCTACACACAACTGAAAGAACGTGGATTTGTCATCTATCCGGGAAAGATTTCGCAAGCCGACACTTTCCGTATCGGCAATATCGGAGATGTTCATCCCGAAGATTTCCGGCAGCTGATAGAGATAATTCGCGAGTGTAAATACTAAGCTCCGAATCTGCATAGATTTAATCGTTCCATCGTGGAGGAAAAATCGTTCCACCATGGTGGAACGATTTTTTCCTAGTGGTGGAATAATATTTTCCCCATGATGGAATGATTTGTCCTTCGCCTTCCTTCTTCTTAAGCTTCCCTATTAAATTTGACCTTCGTCAAGTCTGTAAACGCTATCTTTTCGTATTTTTGCACCCAATTTCGGAGGTATCAGATTTATGGCAACATCCAGAGAAATGACGGAAGGACGGGCTCTTCCGTTGATTTTCAACTTTACTTTGCCTTTACTGCTCGGCAATCTGCTGCAACAGACCTATTCATTGGTAGATGCAGCTATCGTGGGGCGCTTTCTGGGTATCAACGCCTTGGCTTCAGTCGGGGCAAGCACTTCGGTCGTTTTTCTTATTCTGGGATTCTGCAATGGCTGTTGCGGAGGTTTCGGCATTCCCGTGGCGCAAAAGTTCGGTGCGCGGGATTATGTCACGATGCGCCGTTATGTGGCTGTCAGCCTGCAGCTGGCTGCGGTGATGTCTGTTGTCATTGCCGTGGTTACCAGCATTTACTGTGCAGATATTCTGCACATGATGAGTACGCCGGAGAACATATTCACGGGAGCCTATTATTACCTGCTTGTCACGTTTATCGGGGTTCCCTTTACTTTCTTCTATAATCTGCTGTCCAGTATTATCCGTGCATTGGGTGACAGCAAGACGCCGTTTTGGTTTCTACTTCTCTCTACGGTACTGAATATCCTGCTCGATTTGTTCTGCATTCTGGTACTGGGTTGGGGAGTGGCAGGAGCTGCCATCGCTACCGTATTTTCACAAGGCGTCTCGGCCATATTGTGCTACATCTATATGATGCGTCGTTTCGACATTCTGAAGACAACGCCAGCCGAGCGGAAATTCGACGGTGCTTTGGCACGCACACTGATGTACATCGGCGTACCCATGGGACTGCAATTTTCCATTACTGCCATTGGCAGCATTATGCTGCAAAGCGCCAATAATGCTTTGGGTACGGCTTGTGTGGCTGCATTCACGGCAGCCATGCGTATCAAGATGTTTTTCATGTGTCCTTTCGAGAGTCTGGGCATGGCAATGGCCACCTATAGCGGGCAAAACTACGGTGCGGGCAAGCCGGAACGTATCTGGATGGGAGTCAAGGCGAGCGCCTTGATGATGATTGTTTATTGGGCGTTCACTTTCTGTGTACTGATGTTCGGTGCCAGGACTTTTGCCCTGCTCTTTGTAGATGCCTCTGAGTTGGAGATTTTAAAGAATACGGAGTTGTTCCTGCACATTTCCGTTTCCTTTTTCCCGGTTTTGGGACTGCTCTGCATCCTGCAATACACTATCCAGGGGGTGGGATATACCAATCTTGCCATGCTTTCCGGTGTCTCGGAGATGATTGCCCGGATACTGGTCAGCCTGCTGGCTGTTCCGGCTTTCGGCTATCTGGCCGTGTGTTTTGGTGACCCTACTGCATGGATTTTTGCAGATGCCTTTTTAATACCAGCCTTCATTTATGTCTATCGGCGGATACTTCGGATGAAGAAAAATTAGTGTATCTTTGTATCGGGGAGTTGAAAGAAGAATGACCGGACGAAAAATTATACACATCGATATGGACGCATTCTACGCCTCCGTAGAACAGCGTGATAACCCTGCATTGCGGGGCAAGCCCATTGCCGTGGGCCATGCGGAGGAGCGGGGAGTGGTGGCGGCAGCCAGTTACGAGGCACGGCGTTTCGGGGTGCGTTCTGCCATGTCGTCACTGAAGGCAAAGCGGCTGTGCCCCCAACTTATCTTTATCCCGGGACGGATGGAAGTCTACAAATCCGTTTCCCGCCAGATACACGAAATCTTTCATGAATATACGGATGTCATCGAGCCCATTTCGCTGGACGAGGCTTTTCTGGATGTGACGGAGAATAAACCGGGCATTCCATTGGCTGTAGACATCGCGAAGGAGATAAAGCGGAAGGTGCGGGAGAGGTTGAATCTGGTGGCTTCCGCCGGCATATCCTATAATAAGTTTCTTGCCAAGATAGCCTCGGACTACCGCAAGCCGGACGGGCTTTGCACCATACATCCTGCCCAGGCACTGGACTTTGTTGCCCGGCTGCCCATTGAAAGTTTCTGGGGAGTGGGACCGGTAACGGCGAAGAAGATGCACACTTTGGGGATTCACAACGGGGAACAGCTGCGTATGCAGTCTTTGGAGATGCTGACCCGCGAATTTGGCAAAGTGGGGACAATTTATTATGATTTTGCCCGTGGCATCGATACCCGTCCGGTAGAGGCTGTCCGCATCCGCAAGTCTGTGGGTTGCGAACATACGTTGGAGAAGGACATCAGCAAGCGTTCATCCGTCATTATAGAGCTGTACCATGCGGCAGTGGAGCTGGTGGGGCGACTGGAGCACGCCAATTTCCGCGGGAATACGCTGACGCTGAAAATCAAGTTTCATGATTTTAGCCAGATTACCCGCAGTATGACCCAAGCAAAGGAGCTGGTTGCCCTTGACGTGATTCTGCCTTTGGCAAAGCAATTGCTGCAGGAAGTGGATTATGAACATCATCCTATCCGTTTGATTGGGCTTTCCGTTTCCAACCCCCGTGAAGAGGGGGAGGAGAAAGGAGTCTGGGAACAGCTGAGTTTTGAATTTAGTGACTGGGAGACGGAACATTCAAATAAATAATGCTATATTTGTGTTCAGTATCAAAAAAAGGAAAGTTATGGGCTGTTTTATGAATATCTTGTGGTTGATGTTTGGAGGTATCATCACTGCTGTGGAGTATCTTATTGCAAGTTTATTGATGATGTTCACCATTATTGGCATCCCTTTCGGCATGCAGACCTTGAAAATGGCAAGCCTTGCCTTGTGGCCTTTCGGCAAAGAGGTTCGTAGCGGGGAACGTTCCAACGGTTGCCTCTATGTGCTGATGAATATTCTTTGGATATTCTTGGGCGGCATTTGGATTTGCCTTTCGCACTTGGGATTCGGGTTATTGCTGTGCATCACCATTATAGGCATTCCGTTCGGTATCCAACATTTTAAGCTGGCAGGGCTGGCATTGACTCCTTTCGGGAAGGATATTGTTGCGGCTTGAGCGATTGTGCTGTATCGTTTTTTTATAAATATATGTAAGTATAATTGATGGCGGAGGATGAATGGTGCTTTAATCTTATTGTAATGTGCTTCTGCTTGCATGCTAAATATTTAGCTTTGTGTTTAGCATCCGATTATGGTTCTATTTTTTGTTTTTATTTGAATTATATATAATAATAATTTTATTTTTAAAAGTGAAATGTTATATTTGTCCCATCCTCATTTATAACACTTCACATATATGCGAAAAACACACCTTTACACGCTACTATGCGTCCTATGTTTTCCATCTTTGGTTTGTGCACAACAAGCCGTTTTTGATGAATTCAGAAAAGCGGCAGGAGATTATGCTGCTCTTTACTCCGGTAAGGCAGAGGAAAATTATAACCAGCAGAAGTATCTTAACCATCCCTATTGGAATACGGATGAATTTCGCGAGGGGGCTGTCTGTTATGGCAGATGGCTTTACTCGGATTTGCAGCTCCGTTATGATACCTATAAAAAGAGTCTGATTGTGGTTACTCCGGAGAAACGGATAACCTTGCAGGTAGATATGCGGAAAGTGGATTATTTTGTCATAGAAGGACAGAAGTTTGTACCGCAGGGTGACTGTTTCGCTGCGTTGCTATATGATAGTCCGCAAATGTGCCTGACACAGTATATCGTATCCACAATGGAGTCTCAGGTGAAGAAAAACGATCTTTATTACAGCCGGTTCAAGAAAAAGAGCTATTTCAGTCTTCGCAGTGGCGGAACCGATTATGTGATAACTTCCCGTTCGGGTTTCTTGAAACTTTTTCCTACATACAAGAAGCAGTTGAAGGCTTATTGCCGGAAAGAGCGGCTGGACTTCAAGGAAGATGGCGGTGTCCGGGCAATGACTCGGTTAACGGAATATATTGATTCCTTAATTCATGGAAAATAATATGAAAGCACATAATCTTAAATATACAGTAGCCTTTTTCCTCCTATTGTCGCCTTTCGGCATGTTTGCACAGCAACAGATGGCTATGGACAGCATTTCCATATTCGAATTGATGGATGCAGTAGAAAAGGGCACGTCTTGCCGTATTTATACAACGATAACGGTTCCTTTTAAAGTGAAGCGGGCAGAGGTGAAGAACCCCACTGCCGAGTACTTGAGAGAGGCTTTGGCAGCTACTATCTATAAGGTGACGGTTTATGGTGACAGAATATTTGTCTTGCCGGAGGTTTTTCTGGCCACCTCGCTGCCACCGGTATTGATGGGGGAAAAGTTGGAGACGGATGAGGAACTATTGCCTTCATACATTCCTATTGTGAAGTCTTCTTCAGAAAACAAGGTCTATGAGATAGGAAACAAGTACAAGCCTGCCCCCGGAGATATGATAACTTTGACCGGAAGAGTTTCTGACTTTAAGACCGGCCAGAATCTGGATGGTATCAACATCATTCATCGAGAGCCGTGGGTAGCTACGACGACCAACCGTCAGGGGGAATTTACCATTGACCTGCCTGCAGGCTATAATATTCTTGAAATCAGTGGGATGAATATCAAAGTGACCCATCGGCAATTTATGCTTTATGGTGAAGGCATTGTCCATATCGAGTTGGAAGAGGAAGACCATATGCTGGATGAGGTGCTTATTGTTTCGGGGCGTATACAGAACGTGAAAAGTGTGCAGTTGGGAATGGAGAAGCTGCAGCCTGCCCTGCTGAAAAACATTCCTACGGCTATGGGTGAGGTGGATGTGCTGAAGATGATACAGACACTTCCCGGCATCAAGACAGTGGGGGAGGCATCAAGCGGTTACAATGTGCGTGGGAGTGCCGCTGACCAGAACCTGCTTCTTTTCAATAACGGAACGATTTATAACCCCAATCATCTTTTCGGTTTTTTCACGGCTTTTAATTCGGACATGATAAAGGATGCGGAACTTTATAAGAGCAGTATCCCCAGCCAGTATGGCGGGCGTATCGCTTCCGTACTGAACATCACCAGCAAGGAGGCGAACAAGGAAAAGTTTACCGGTTCTGCAGGTATCGGGCTTGTGACCAGTAAGTTGAATCTCGAGATTCCCATCATTAAGGAAAAGACTTCCCTTCTGCTGAGTGGACGTACGACCTATTCGGACTGGATAATGAAGACATTGCCCAACAAAAGCGGGTATCGTGATGGGAAAGCCGGTTTCTATGATTTGGGGACTGTCTTCTCGCATACGCTGAACGAGCGCAACAAGCTGAATGTCTATGGCTATTATAGTCACGACCGTTTTGCCTTTAATGACAATGAGAAGTATGCCTACAACAATATGAATTTCTCGGCAAACTGGAGGACTGTCTTTGCAGAAAAGCTGACCGGAAACTTCTCTTTCGGTTATGACCACTACGATTACCGAAATGATGAAACGGTGGAGGAAGCGTCTGCCGCACGGCTGTCTTTTGCCATTAACCAATGGTTTGGAAAAGCGGACTTTCTTTATCAAGCCGGCAATAGCCATGCGGTGAACTTCGGTTTGATGAGCCAGCTGTATAATGTGAATTCCGGGACCTACGAGCCGGTGGGGCCTAATTCGCTGGTAAGATATGATGAACTGCAAAAGGATAAAGCACTGGAAAGTGCCGTTTATATAGGGGATGAATGGGATATAACTTCCAGGCTCTCCATCAATGCGGGTATACGCTATTCCATGCTCAATGCTTTGGGACCGTGCACTTACTATACATATCAGGAAGGTATACTGCCCTCCATGTCTTCGGTGGCGGATTCTATCACGGCGGGGAATGGAAAGGTCATCAAGACCTATCACGGACCGGAATTCAGAGTGTCGGCACGTTATGCCTTTACAGATGATTTTTCCGTAAAGGCCGGTTTCAATACGATGAGGCAGTATATCCATAAGGTATCGAATACTGCCGTTATGTCTCCTACAGATACCTGGAAGCTGAGCGACCCCAATATCAAGCCTCAACGTGGCTGGCAGGTGGCGGCAGGCGCCTACTATAATACGCCGGGGCAACTTCTGGAATTATCTGTAGAAGGATATTACAAAAAGCTGATTGATTATCTGGATTATCGCAGTTCCGCCCAAATCCTGATGAACCACCATCTGGAGACGGATGTCATCAATACGGAGGGATATGCTTACGGCGTGGAATTCCAGGTGAAAAAACCGGCTGGAAAACTGAACGGGTGGATGAGCTATACTTATTCGCGCACTTTCTTGCGTCAGAATGATCCGCGCATAGCCCGTCCCATCAATGGTGGAGAATGGTATCCGACCGAGTATGACAAGCCGCATGACTTCAAGCTTGTAGGCAATTACAAGTTTACCCGCCGTTACAGCATGTCTTTCAATATGGATTACAGTACGGGCCGTCCCACCACAATTCCTGCCGGGCAATACTACGACCAGGGTTTGAAGAAAATGCAGGTTTACTATACCGACCGTAACAGTTATCGTGTTCCCGACTATTTCCGTATGGATTTGTCGTTCAATATTGAACCCAGTCACCACCTGACATTGTTGACCCACAGTTCCCTTTCTTTCGGTATCTATAACCTGACCGGAAGGAAGAATGTGTACTCTGTCTATTTTGTGTCCGAGGAGGGTAGGATTCAAGGATACAAGATGTCCATATTCGGTGCTCCCATTCCTTTTGTTACTTATAATATTAAATTCTGAAAGGGTATGAAGAATAAAGTATATTGGGTGATATGTATATGTCCGTTATGGTTGTTCCTTAGTAATTGTGTGGATAAGTTCAATGCCCACTTGCCGGAAAGTAGTATCGGCCTTCTCATAGTTGAAGGTAGTATAATATCGGATAGTGCTGTCGTGTTTTCTTTGAGCCGTTCCTTTTCCTTGGATGTGGAAGGGGTTCCTCCTGATTTCAATAAGGTGGATGCTGAAGTTTGTGTAACCGGTGAGGATGGCTCCAGTTTTAGGGGTGTTGCGTTGGGTAATGGAAAGTACCGGGTTGCTGTCGGAACATTGCATAGGGATGTCCGCTATAGCTTGAAGATTGTCTATGAGGGAGATATCTATACTTCCGAACCTCAATATCCGATAGGAACGGAAAGCATAGACGATGTCACCTACGAACAGCAAGGGGAGTATGGTGATGTCAGTATCCGTTTCTCTATGCAAAGCAAAGATGCTGCATGTTATTCTTGGAGTTATGAAGAAGATTGGGAGGTGAGGGCCGTATACAATCCTATGTGTGCTTATGACCCCGAAACAGATAAGATCGTTGATTATGATGCTAGACCATACTCACGCGGATGGTGTCATAGTGAATCGTCCGAGATAATAATAGGTAATATGGAAATAAACAAGGATAATCGTGTAAAGGATAAGTGTCTCTATTCCATTGAAGCAGACGATATTCGTTTTTCTTGCTATTACAGTACTATAGTGAAACAACGTAAGATTTCGAAGGGTGAATATGAATATTATCAGGAGAAAATAAAGCTTAATGAGGAGATGGGCGGGTTGTTTGTTCCCCAGCCTTCGGAATTGCCGTCGAACATTAGATGTGAAAGCTCAAATAAACAGGCCATTGGATATGTTGGTGTCAGTTTGAATGTGGCGGAATATCGCATTTTCATTTCTACAGATGATATACAATATAGGCTTCCTGAGGGGTATTGTCAGGGAGCGAAAGGGCTGAAAGAAGAGTATACATTTTTAGATTTATACTTGATGGGGTATACCATTGTATATCCGGACCCGGACCCACGTACGGGATTCAAAGGTTATGCATGGGTTTCTGGAGGTTGTACAGACGTACGCTATTTAGGTGCCAGCTTGGAAAAGCCTTCCTTCTGGCCAGTTGAAATCAATCTGTTTTAATAAGAAAAAGCGATGAATAATGCAAAATATATAGTAACATGGATATGCTTGTTGTGGCTCACTATTGGCAGTTGTGTGGATAAATTCAATGCGCACTTGCCGGAGAGTAGTACGAGGGTGCTTATAGTTGAAGGTAACATCATATCAGATAGTACAGTTGTTTTTTCCTTGAGCTGTTCCTTTCCTTTGAATGTAGAAGGAATTCCTCAGGATTATAACAAGATAGATGCAGAAGTCAGTGTAGTAGGAAGTGATGGTTCTTGTTTTAATGGCACTTCTTTGGGAGATGGAAAATACCAAGTTGTAATTGGCTCTTTGAATAAAGATGCCAGCTATAGTCTGAAAATTGTGTATGAAGGGGATATTTATACTTCGGAGCCTCAATATCCATTGGAGACAGAAACAATAAATGACGTTACCTACGAGCAACCGGAAAAATACGGTGACATCTCTATCCGCTTTTCTATGCGGAGTGAAGATGGCGGATGTTATTTCTGGAGTTACGAGGAAGATTGGGAAGTGAGGGCAGTATATAATCCCAAGTTCCGTTATGACCCTACCACTGATGAGGTGGTTGATTTTGATGCTACACCATATGCACGGGGATGGTGTCATGATAAGTCGGCTAAAATCATAGTAGGTAATATAGGAACAAATAAGGATACTCAATTGAAGGATAAGTGGCTCTATTCTATAAAGGCGGATAATAACCGTGTCTTTCATCATTATAGCACTTTGGTGAAACAGCGTAAGATTTCGAGGGGCGAGTACGAATATTATCAGGAGAAAATAAAAATCAATGAAGAAATGGGTGGATTGTTTATTCCTCAGCCTTCAGAACTTCCTACGAATATTATTTGCAACAATTCAGGCAAAAATGTAGTTGGTTATGTGGGAGTTAGCATGAATGTGGCAAAATATCGTATTTTCATTTCTGCCGATGATATATATTATAGGTTTCCTGACGGTTATTGCCAAGAATTTAGAGGTTGGGCAGATTCGTACATGGATTTATATGTGATGGGATATGCTATTGCTTATCCATTGATGGTAGGTTATGCATGGGTTTCCGGAGGTTGTACAGACGTACGCTATTTAGGTGCCAGCTTGGAAAAGCCTTCCTTCTGGCCGGATGAAATGAATTAATATTGAAATGATATGAAGAGAGTGATATTTTGTATTATAGGTTGGGTTCTTGTATTGGGATTACACGCTCAAATTGTTGAGAATATGCGTATTTATACAGACAAGGACTGCTATGTGGCTGGAGAAGATTTGTGGATAAAAGTTTGTGTGACGGATTCCTTGTCTCGTGGAAGCGTATTAAGCAAAGTAGCTTATGTAGAGATAAGTGACACGAAGCTGGTATACGCACAAGGTAAAATCGACTTGCAGAACGGGAATGGATGGGGACGTATCAGACTTCCGCAAGTCATGCATACCGGAGCTTACCAACTGACGGCATATACGCGTTATATGAGGAACTATCCTATGGCTTGTTTCCCAAAGAAGTATATAGCCTTGCTTAATACTGTTCAGACAACAGAGGAGGATAATGTGGAACTTTTTACGGATTCCATTACCGTTTCACAAGCTTCCGGCAATCAGCTTTCCGGAGCGGACTTATGGACAGATAAATCGGTCTATGGGAACCGGAGTAAAGTAGCCTTGACATTACCCAATCTGCCTGCTGATGTCAAGGAGCTTACTTTGTCCGTAGTACGAAAAGACTATGTGCTAAAGGGGTTTCCAATATCAGCCGACGGGCAGAAGAACTATACAAGTGTTCCGGAACGGTCATTTGCTGCAGAGTGTGAAGGGCATATTGTAACCGGCAGGCTGATGGGAGCGCCTGCTGACAATGTAAATGCACGTCTGGCATGTGTGGGCAAGGATATTCGTGTCTTTGGCGGACAGCCTAAGGCTGACGCTATTTATGCTTTTTATACGACCGGAATAACGGATATGCAGGAGATTGTATTAACTGCATTACCGGAGGAGGAAAGTCCCTGCCGATTGGAGCTTATTTCTCCTTTTGTCGGGGTGTTGGCGGAAAAACTTCCTAAAGTCTGTGTGTCATTTCGGAAAGAAGACTTGATAGAGCGTGGTTTCAGCGCGCAATTACATTCTCTTTTGCCGGTAGATTCTTCGTATAGCAAGAGTATATTGCAACAACTTTATGATTTTGTTCCCGCTTCCACTTATAATCTGGATGAGTATGTTCGTTTCAGGACTGTGAGGGATGTTTTTGTGGAATTTGTCAAGGGAATACGTATCAGTCAGCTGGAAGGTAAAGATGTCATCCGGATACTGCAACCGGATATAAGGAGATTCAGTAATATGAAAACACTGGTGTTGTTAGACGGGATTCCGTTTGATGACCATGAAACCATTCTGAACTATGATGCCCGTTTGATACACTATATACATCGTTATACTGGCAAATATACTTTTGGCGGGGAGTTGTATGATGGAATTGTTTCGTTTATAACCCATCGGGGAACATTGCCTGATATACGTTTGGATAAGAATTCACAGATGTTTTCTTATGAGTTTCCACAAAAGAGAATCGCATTTGTTGCTCCATCATACAATTCAGAGAAACAAGCCGGTTCTCGCTTACCGGATTTTCGGCATACACTTTATTGGAATCCGGAGATAACTTCCGCTATGGGTACACTCAACTTTTATACTTCGGATATGAACGGAATATATATAATTACCCTACAAGGAATTTCGGTTGACGGTAGGGAGATAAGGATGCAAAGTGAGTTTGTTGTTGGTGCTAACCATTAGTATAGATGGATAAAAAAGAAAAAGGGCAGAGAACTGAAAAGTTCCCTGCCCTTTATTCATTGTATTTAAAGGTGTTTTTTTACATGGTTACGAGTGACTGCTTTGCAAGCAGCTTTTGTAGTTTACCGTTCAGTGTTTGACACATTGTTCCATTACCCATTGCCTGATAGCGTTTGATTTGGTACTGTAACATAAAAATTTCATTTGCATTCTTTTTCATAATTCTCATCTTTTTGTGCTCTCCGCGTTTCGGAAAGCGGGTTTTTACATCTTTTCTTTTATCTTATAACGTTGCAAAGATACGAAATGTTTGCGAGAAATGTGTTTTATAACATAAAAAATAGCCATTCATCCTTTATTTTCTTTAGAAATACTAGATTTTGCAATCTATATATGACAAATATGTTACGCAAGTTTCGCAAACTCTTCCTTGTTTTATACCTTTGTAAAAAGGGATATTTTAGTATGGAGAATATTGTCAGAACAATAAGAGTTTATTATCCGGTTTCAGATGAAGCATTGGCGACATTGGCACATGGTTTTGAAAAGCAAGTGTTTCCTGTCAAAACACTTATTATCCGTGCAGGACAATTTGATAGGCAAGTCCACTTCATAGAGAAGGGAATGACACGCTCGTACACCTTGCACGATGGAAAAGAAATAACGACATGGTTCTCTATGGAAGGTGATGTAGCTTGTGGCTCGTGGGATTTATATAGGAACAAAGCAGGCTTTGAATACGTGGAAACATTGGAAGAAACACTGGTCTATTCTATTTCCATTGAAACGCTTAATGAGTTGTATAAGTCAGATATAGATATTGCAAATTGGATGAGGGTGTTACAACAGGAAAATTTTCTTCGCTTACAAGATATTCATATATCTCGCCTCAACTTGTCTGCGTATGAGCGTTATGAAAAATTAATGAGTGAGTGTCCGGCCCTTTTTCATAGAGTGACTTTGGGACATATCGCTTCTTTCCTTGGCATTACACAACAATCATTGAGTCGTATCAGGGCAAAGGGGTATTTTTTAACATAGGATAAATTCCTATACATTAGAGTTTTGTATTTTTGTCCGCAAAAAAAGGATGCGTATGAAAACAGAATATGAAAAGTGCATGGCTGGCGAACCTTTTATAGGAAGCAGGGACCCGAAAATAGTAGAGATGATTTTGCGTACAAAACGTCTCCTGGCACAGTTCAATGCCACAGATTATGCCGATAGCAAGCGCAGGAGGGAGTTGTTGTGTGAGATGTTGGGACATGTAGGCAAGAATGTGCATGTGGATATTGACTTCCATTGTGAATGTGGCAAGCATATTTTTATGGGCGACAAGGTAATTGTCAACATGAATTGTACCTTTGTGGACAACAATCGTATTGACATAGGTAGCAACGTCCTGATAGCCTCTAATGTACAGATATATACGGCAACCCATTCTACCAAAGTAGATGAACGTATGGTGCAGGACTGTCCGGAAGGACAAGAAATCTGCCGTACGTATGCCTTACCTGTACGAATAGAGGATGGAGTATGGATTGGTGGAGGGGTTGTCATTTTGCCTGGTGTCACCATCGGGAGGAACAGCGTTATCGGGGCGGGGAGTGTGGTTACCCGTTCTATTCCTGCGAATTGTGTGGCAGTGGGAAATCCTTGTCGTGTGATAAAACAGATTGATAATATAGTATCTGTATGAGCATGTGTTGAGTAAATGTATTATCTTTGCATATATTACCATGTAAACAAGAGAGACTATATACTTATGGGGAAATTGGTGGAACTTTGGCGGAGTCCTTATCCTACGTTTTATCAACGCTGGAAGGCAGTAGTGATACTTTCGGCCATTATTTTTCTGATATTATATATACTTCAGCCGTTCGGTATTTCCCGGATAAAGGGAAGTGTGTTTGGGGTGGTTGCCGGTTCTGCATTGATTGCGGCAGGTGCTTCGGGAGTTTTCACCTATTTGCTTCCGGCATTATTTCCTGCTTATTACAAGGAGCAGAACTGGACATTGGGTAAGCATGTGTTGAATTTGCTGCTGATGTTGTTGCTGATAGCAGTGGGGATTTGGGCCTATCAATCATGGTTGATGGGAATGTGGTTGGACAAGCGGTTGTTCTTTCTGGCTTTGTCTTGGGTAATGGTGCTGGCACCTTTTCCTACCATATTTTTTCTGATGTGGAACCGCAATTTGCAACTGACCCGCAATCTGAAAGAAGCTATGGAGATGAACGGTCACCTTTCAAGGAGAATATCCCCGGAAGTTGGGATAGCGAGCTTGGAAGACAAGGTGTTTTCCTCGGAAGAAGCGTTGGTGTTTGCCGGTGGCACCAAAGAAATGCTGGAAGTAAAGGCCGGAGATTTCCTTTATGCAGAGGCAAAGGGGAATTACGTAAAAGTAGGTTACCGTTCAGATTCGGATAAAGAAAAGAAAATTACATGGAGATTGTTGCGTGCCACCATGAAGCAGGCAGAGGAAGCTGTCTCTGCTTGCCCTTTTATTATCCGTTGCCATAGGGCCTTTCTTGTAAACATCCGGATGGTGGTGAAAGTAGATGGAAACTCTCAGGGATATAAGCTGAATCTGGAGGGTTGCGAAGAAGAGGTTCCGGTTTCACGCGCATACGCCAAAGAGGTGAAAGCATTGATTGAAAACCGGACAAAGAGTTAGTCACTCGTCACAGAAATACGTTGTTCGTCACAAAGAGTTTGTTGGTTGTCACATATCCGGGCTGTCTGTCCCGGATATTTTTTTGTCTTATACCCTTCCTTTATGTTTGCGGCAGGAAACACAACGAATGTAAAGATATGAAACGGGAAACAGTCTTTGGGATATTGGGCGTATTACTTTATACACAGCCTTCCGTAGTGCAGAAATCAGTGACCGATACAGTACGTCTGAATTTTAATATAGACAGTGTCGCTTTGGAAGAAGTAGTGGTAAAAGGAGCCAGAACTCCTGCTGCCAACAGCCGTTGGAGCGATATGCATCCGGTGGAACTGGTTACGGTGGGCGGTGCGAACGGTGATTTATACAAGGCATTGCAGACTTTGCCCGGTACGCAAGTGCAGGGTGAAACCGGTGAATTGCTGGTACGTGGTGGAGGCAGTTACGAGACGCAGACTTTTATTGATGGAATGCATGTACTGAATCCCTATACTTCGAACGGAATAAATACCCCTGCTCGCAGCCGTTACTCTACATTTATGTTCAGTGGGGTAAACCTTGCTTCGGGAGGCGCTTCACAAGAATATGGAGAAGCGCTTTCGGCAGTCTTGCCATTGGAAACAAAAGATTACAGCAAGGTCGATAAAGTCGGAGTGAACGCTTCCGTTGTCGGTGTTGGTGGAGGGGGCACAAAGACTTTTGACAGAGGATCCTTGTCTGTTGACTTGAATTATCAGAACCTGGGTTTGTATGACAAGGTTTATTCGGGCAGGAGGGATTTCGAGAAGCCTTACCGGATGTTTTCCGGAGCTGTCCAGTTCCGTTATACTCTTGATGAAAGAGTGGTATGGAAGGTTTACGCACAATACGACCGGACGGACTTTTCCACTTACGAAGGGGATAACCGCAGATTGTTCGGGCTGGGTGAAGACAATATCTATGTAAATGCAACCTTTCGCAGGCATACTTCCAGAGAGTGGAGTTGGTTTGCAGGGGCGGCCTATTCTTACTATAACCGGAGAATGGGAGGAGCAGTTGTTTCGGGTGATAACTGGCTGGAACATCAGCAAGAGACGCATCTGAAGGCTAAAGTTTCCAAACGGCTGTCATCGGTATTCCGCCTGGATATGGGGATAGAGAGCTATATCCGCAATTACAGGAATCATTATCTGTTGTGCGGGACGGATGACAGCAATCGCATGTCGCCTACCATTGGTGCGGGTTTCTTTTCGATGGCTTATTATCCGATGGAACAATTGAAGATGGAGTTTTCTTTTCGCACGGAATACACTTCTCCGAACCGTAAGATGAATTTCTCTCCCCGGCTGGCGGCGAACTATTATTGGGGAAACATGATGCTGTCGGGGATTGTAGGGCGATACACACAGTTGCCCGAGAACAACTGTCTGGTGCGTCGGCCGCAGTTGATGTCGGAAGTATGTATGCAGTACAATTTAGGCGTTCAGTACGACTATGAAGGGCGTTTCTGTAAAGCTGAACTTTATTATAAGGATTATGACCGTCTGGCATTGGAGGAAACGGATGCCGATACGAAAGCTGTATTCTTGACCTCCAACGGTTATGGACACAGCAAAGGCATAGACTTGTTCTTCCGTGATAGAGCGTCCTTCAAGAATCTGGAATACCAGTTATCCTATACCTATAATATAGCCAAACGTAAATATCGGGAGTATCTGGAACTGACTACTCCTCAGTATGCTACACGGCATAATGCAGCCTGGGTGGTGAAGTATTCCTTGCCTCGCCTGCGTTCCATTGTCAGCGTGACCGACCGTTTCAGTAGCGGACGTCCTTATCATAACCCCATGCTGCTGGGTCTGATGAACGATGAAGTGAAGCCTTATAACAGTCTGGATTTGGGTGTGACCTTCCTGGCAAGCAAGAAGGTAATTATCCATGCTTCCGCCAGCAATATCCTTTGCCGGAAGAATGAGTTCGGTAAGGTGGATAACAAGGCTGTCCTGGCTTCCAGCGACCATTTTTTCTATGTAGGAGTATATGTGACTTTAGGCAAGAAGGCCGCCTACGATGTATCCAATTTTTAGACAATAACCCTTTTTAAATAAACAAAGATGAAAGCAATGATTATTTTTTTAGTATTTGTAATGCAAAGTGCCGCCCAGCTGCTCTTTGCCCAGAACCTGACTATTGAAGTGTGTGACATTGAAAAGGTGGAGGGGCATCTCTATGTCGCCATCTACAATTCGGAAGAAACATTCATGAAGAAACCCTTGACCGCCTTCCGGATAGATGTGAAAGATACGTCGCTCTCCATTCCTTGCCAGGGGTTACCTACGGGTACGTATGCCATTTCGTTGTTTCAAGACGAGAACGGAAACGGGAAACTGGATACTGCCGTTTTCGGCATTCCTACAGAGAAGTACGGGTTCAGCAATGATGCTCAAGGCGTTATGGGTCCGCCGTCTTATGACAAATGCAGCTTCACTTTTTCCGGAGACACGACTTTGGTGATACATCTGAAGTAGAGTGATTATGTAAGTAAAACGGGAATTAATTTTCTTTTGCGGACGATTTACACTATTTTTGTGGCTCAACCTTAATAATTGCGTTATGAAACGAGTTGCACGACTTCTGGGATTTCTCGGACTGGTATGTTTGCTTGCCTCTTGCGGCAAACGTTCTTTCATTACAGACACTTCTTACCGCCAACGTGTGGAGCAAGACTTCAATCAAAAAAAAGAAAGGTTGCCGCAGGGCGATTTGTTTGCCATATTCGATACGGACTTGACGTCGTACGAACGCGAAGCTTTGGAGTTCCTTTATGCCTATATGCCTTTGGCAGACATTGCCGATTATTCCGGAGAATTTCATCTGATGAACGTGCGCGCCTCCCAAAAGGCTGCCGATGAGATGCCTTGGGGAAAAGTTATTCCTGAGGATTTGTTTCGTCATTTTGTACTTCCGGTGCGGGTCAACAATGAGCATCTGGACAGTGCACGGGTAGTGTTTTACGAAGAACTGAAGAATCGTGTCAAGTCTCTGTCCCTCTATGATGCCATTCTGGAGGTGAACCACTGGTGCCACGAGAAGGCTATCTATACTCCCTCCGATGCCCGTACCAGTTCGCCTTTGGCAACGGTACGCACGGCATACGGGCGTTGTGGCGAGGAATCTACCTTGCTGGTTGCCGCCTTGCGTTCGGTGGGTATCCCTGCCCGTCAGGTCTACACACCCCGGTGGGCGCATACCGACGACAATCATGCGTGGGTAGAAGCATGGGCAGACGGGAAATGGTATTTTCTTGGAGCCTGCGAACCCGAACCGGTACTCAACCTTGGTTGGTTCAATGCTCCGGCCAGTCGCGGTATGCTGATGCATACCAAGGTCTTCGGACGTTATGAAGGAGCGGAGGAAGTGATGTCTGTCACTCCTACTTATACGGAAATCAATGTAATCGGTAACTATGCACCGACGGCTAAGGCCACAGTTACGGTCATGGACGGACATGGAAATCCGGTGTCTGATGCTTGTGTGGAGTTCAAGCTCTATAATTATGCGGAGTTCTATACTGTAGCCCGGAAGCAGACTGATGCAGAGGGAAAGGCTTTTTTGACGGCCGGTAAGGGTGACATGCTGGTATGGGCTTCCAAAGACGGAAAATTCGGCTATGCCAAACTGTCTTTCGGTAAGGACCATGAACTGGTTGTGAAGATGGATAAGACTGCCGGCGACGGCCATGCGGTAGATTTTGAACTTGTGCCGCCCCCCGAAAATGCGGAGTTGCCGGCGGTTACGCCCGAACAGCGTGCGGCGAATGACCGCCGCATGGTCCATGAAGATTCCATCCGCAACGCTTATGTGTCTATGTTCATGACGGATGAGACGGCGCGTTATTTTGCCCGGCAGTACAAGCTCGACGAAGATGCCGTTTCACGGATACTGGTCGCTTCCAGAGGAAACCATCGGGTCATTGCCGACTTCATGGCACGGTTGCGCTCTGAAAAGTCCAAAAGAGGAGGTCTGGACCTGCTCCAACGGATTTCGGCAAAAGACCTCCGCGACGTTACACTGGAAGTTCTGATGGACCACATGCAATCCCGTATGTGCAAGAATGCCGACCATTTCCGCAGATATGTGCGCAATCCACGCGTAAGCAACGAGATACTGACCCCCTATAAAGGATTTTTCAAGAAAGCCGTCTCAAAGGAAGATGCTGAGGCATACAAGGCAGAACCGATGAAACTGGTGGCATGGGTGGCCCAAAATATCCGGGTAGACAATGACTGTAATTTGGGAGGGGCTCCCATTTCTCCGGAAGGGGTCTGGAAGGCCCGTGTGGCTGATGCCCATAGCCGTGACATTTTCTTCGTCTCCATGGCACGCAGCATGGCAATCCCTGCCCGTATCAACGGAGTGACCGGCAAAGTACAGTTGATAGGGGATGATGGTGCGATGGATGTGGACTTGAACCATCATTCGGAAGAGCCGGTCTTTATGGCAGAAGGAATTGCTTCGAAGGGAAAGTTGGTGGCTTCCTATAAGCCTATCCGTTCGTTGGATAACCCGAAATACTATTCTCATTTCACTCTTTCCAAACAGACCCCGCAGGGCAGTTTGCAATTGCTTTCCTATGACGAAGGCGATGCAGATATGGGCGGCGGTACTACATGGAGCAATCTGCTGAAGGAAGGAACAGCTCTGGAGGCCGGAGATTATGTTTTGGTGACCGGTACACGCCTTGCCAGCGGTGCGGTACTTTCTAAAACCACCTTTTTCAATATTCTGCCGGAGAAGACAACGGAAATTGAATTGGTGATGCGCGAGAGCGAGGATGAGGTGCAGGTTATCGGGAACTTTAATTCGGAGTCTCTCTTCACTCCGCTGCCGGACGCCGGCTCCGCAGCCCGGCAGAGTCTGCTGCAGGCTTGTGGGCGCGGTTACTTTGTCGTAGGCATTCTGGGTGTCAACCAAGAGCCAACCAATCATGCGTTGCGCGACATCGCTTCATTCAAGGCTGATTTGGAGAAGTGGGGGCGTAAGATGGTGTTGCTGTTCCTTGATGAGGCCAAAGCCGGCAAGTTCGCCCGCGAGTCATTCCCCGATTTGCCCTCTACCATTATTTATGGTATAGATACGGACGGTATCGCTGCGCAGATTGCAGAAAGCATGAAGTTGAAGCACAAAGAGAGCCTGCCGATATTCATCATAGCCGATACTTTCAATCGGGTGGTCTTTGTATCGCAAGGATATACCATCGGACTGGGAGAACAACTGATGAGGACAATAAAGGGGTTATAGGGCTTTCTGCCATGAATTGTAAATAGTAATCGTCAAATAGTAAATCATCCGATGCCTGTTATCGAAATATCATCTTTAACCCATCCCGGTGTGGAGATATTCAGTACCCTTACCGAAGCCCAGTTACGCAATCGCCTTGAGCCGGACAAAGGGCTGTTTATAGCTGAGAGTCCTAAGGTTATCAAGGTGGCTCTGGATGCCGGCTACGAGCCTTTGGCCTTTTTGTGTGAGCACAAGCACATCTATGGGGATGCTGCTGAAATCATTGAGCGTTGTGGCGATATACCCGTCTACACAAGCGGTAGGGAATTGCTTGCCGAGCTGACCGGCTACGTTTTGACGCGTGGTGTTCTTTGTGCCATGCGCCGTCCGGTTCCGAAGAGTATGGAGGACGTCTGCCGGGGAGCCCGGCGTATTGTGGTTATCGACGGGGTGGTGGATACCACCAATATTGGGGCCATCTTCCGTTCGGCGGCAGCTCTTGGCATGGATGCTGTGCTGTTGACGCGTAATTCCTGCGATCCTCTGAACCGTCGTGCGGTCCGGGTTTCAATGGGAACGGTTTTTCTTGTGCCGTGGACGTGGATGGACGGTCCTCTGGATACGCTCGGTGAGTTGGGTTTCCGCACGGCGGCCATGGCGCTTACGGACAATTCCATTTCCATAGACAATCCCGTTTTGAAGACCGAGCCCCGGTTGGCTATTGTGATGGGTACTGAGGGAGATGGTCTTTCGCACGAAGCGATTGCGGGAGCCGACTATGTGGTTCGTATCCCCATGGCGCACGGTGTAGATTCGCTGAACGTGGCGGCCGCAGCGGCTGTTGCTTTCTGGCAACTTCGCGTTTAGAAGTGATAACTCAAAAAAGCATATATTATGTTGGCATATACTTATATTGAACACGGAAAGTTCGGATTGCTTGAGAAACCGATACCGGTATTGGAAGATGCACGTGATGCTATTGTGCGGGTGACACTGGGTAGCATATGCACCAGTGACTTGCATATAAAGCATGGAAGTGTACCGCGCGCCGTACCCGGAATTACGGTAGGACACGAAATGGTGGGCATCGTAGAGCAGGTGGGTGCCGAAGTTGAGTCGGTAAAGCCCGGCGACCGTGTGACTGTGAATGTGGAGACTTTTTGTGGTAAATGTTTCTTTTGTCGTCACGGATATGTGAACAACTGTACCGACACTAATGGCGGTTGGGCTTTGGGGTGCCGTATCGATGGCGGCCAGGCGGAATATGTACGTGTGCCTTATGCCGACCAGGGACTGAACCGTATTCCCGATACGGTAAGCGACGAGCAGGCGCTCTTGGTAGGCGATGTGTTGGCCACCGGCTTCTGGGCTGCCCGTATCTCCGAAATAACCGAGGAAGACACTGTACTCATCATCGGTGCCGGGCCGACGGGTATTTGTACCCTACTTTGTTCCATGCTGAAGAAGCCCCGTCGCATTATTGTCTGCGAGCAGTCGGCCGAAAGAATCCGTTTTGTCCGCGAGCATTATCCGGAGGTGCTGGTCATTGGGCCGGAAAACTGCAAAGACTTTGTGAGGAAGCATAGCGACCATGGTGGGGCAGATGTCGTACTTGAAGTTGCCGGCACGGAAGATACTTTCCGCTTGGCATGGGAGTGTGCCCGTCCCAATGCCATTGTCACCATTGTGGCGCTTTATGACCAGCCTCAGTTATTGCCCTTGCCGGAGATGTATGGCAAGAATCTTGTCTTCAAGACCGGTGGTGTGGATGGGTGCGATTGTGCCGAGATACTGCGCCTGATAGCGGCGGGACAGATAGATACCACACCGCTTATCACACATCGTTTCTCGTTGGAGGAAATTGACGAAGCCTACCGTATTTTTGAGAATAGGCTGGAGGGGGTGATAAAGGTGGCGATTGTGGGTAGATAGAAAAAGAGGATAGCCAATGAAGGCTATCCTCTTTTTCTATGTAATTATTTACTTGCTACTTACTTGCTCAAAGCTTGAGCCACGTCAACCGCACAAGCCACTGTACATCCTACCATCGGGTTGTTACCGATACCCAGGAATCCCATCATTTCCACGTGAGCAGGAACTGATGAAGAACCAGCGAACTGAGCGTCTGAGTGCATACGACCCATGGTGTCCGTCATACCGTAAGAAGCCGGTCCGGCAGCCATGTTGTCCGGGTGCAGAGTACGACCAGTACCACCACCGGATGCTACTGAGAAGTACGGCTTACCAGCCAATACGCGTTCTTTCTTATAAGTACCGGCAACCGGGTGCTGGAAGCGGGTCGGGTTCGTAGAGTTACCAGTGATGGATACATCCACACCCTCTTTCCACATAATAGCCACACCTTCGCGAACATCGTCTGCACCATAGCATTTTACTTTGGCACGAGGACCGTCGCTGTATGCAATTTCACGAACTACTTTCAGTTCACCTGTGTAGTAGTCGAATTGAGTCTGAACGTATGTAAAGCCGTTGATACGGGAGATAATCTGTGCAGCGTCCTTGCCGAGACCGTTCAGGATGCAACGCAGAGGCTCTTTACGTACTTTGTCTGCTTTAGCGGCAATTTTGATAGCACCTTCGGCAGCAGCGAATGACTCGTGACCTGCCAGGAAAGCGAAGCACTTAGTCTCCTCGCGCAGCAACATGGCAGCCAGGTTACCATGACCGATACCAACCTTACGGTCGTCGGCTACAGAACCCGGGATACAGAATGCCTGCAGGCCGATACCGATAGCTTCGGCAGCTTCAGCAGCGTTCTTGCAGCCCTTCTTGATAGCGATGGCGCAACCTACAACGTAGGCCCATTTTGCATTTTCAAAACAGATAGGCTGAGTTTCTTCACACGTCATATAAGGATCAAGTCCATGAGCTTCGCAGATAGCGTTAGCCTCTTCGATGTCTTTGATACCGTTTGCGTTCAATGCAGCAAGAATCTGCTTGATACGACGGTCTTGACTTTCAAATTTCACTTCTCTAATCATATTCTTTTCCTCCTTATATTATTCGTGACGTGGGTCAATGTGTTTAACTGCTCCTTGTTCTGCTGTTACGCGTCCGTAAGTACCGGTAACTTTCTTCAAAGCTTCGTTTGCGTCAGTTCCCTTCTTGATTTCATCCATGAACTTGCCCAGGTGAACAAACTCGTATCCGCAAATTTGGTCGTCCTTGTCCAGGAATACATTCTTGATGTAACCTTCAGCCATTTCCAGGTAACGGGGACCTTTAGCCAAAGTACCGTACAGTGTACCTACCTGGCTGCGCAGACCTTTACCCAAGTCTTCCAGACCGGCACCGATAATCAAACCGCCTTCAGAGAAAGCAGACTGAGTACGACCGTAAACAATTTGCAGGAAGAGTTCGCGCATAGCTGTGTTGATAGCATCGCAAACGAGGTCAGTATTCAATGCTTCGAGGATAGTCTTTCCCGGGAGGATTTCTGATGCCATAGCAGCAGAATGAGTCATACCGGAGCAACCGATAGTCTCAACCAAAGCTTCCTGGATAACGCCTTCCTTTACATTGAGGGTTAATTTACATGCACCTTGCTGAGGAGCACACCAGCCAATACCGTGTGTCAGACCAGAGATGTCAACAATTTCTTTAGCTTTTACCCATTTACCTTCTTCGGGAATAGGAGCCGGTCCGTGATTAGGACCTTTCTTCACAACACACATGTGTTCCACTTCGTGTGAATAAGTCATAATTAGCTCTTTTTTTAAGTGATATAATTAAAAAAAACGTAGTCCACTTTTATTAGTCGGGTGCAAAGTTAGTTGTTTTCCCCGTTTCTGCCAACTGTTCAATTTGACTTTTTTTAAAAAAAGAAGTAATAAGAAGCTGAATTTCTGCGGAATGTAAAGTGGAGTTTGCAGTTGACTGTTTTTTCTCGTCTCTGATAGGGTTTGTGAATCAATAAGGTATGTGCTTGTCAATCAGGAAGTAATTTTGCCAACCCCTTGCTTGCGTCTTGGCAAACTTTTGCCATGCCTATGGCAAAGTTTTGCCAACGCGGTGGCAAAGTCTTGCCAATGGTAAGGCAAAATCCTGCCAACTGGTTGGCAAGGCGAAGAAAATAAAGGGGAGTCCGTGTTTGACTATGGCTGCAAAGTCTTACCTTTGTGGCACATTAAATAAAATACAAACTATGATAGAAGTTACAGATGTGGCATTGCGCCAGGCTGCCGGCGAAGGGATGGATGCATTCGTCGGCGTATTCACCGGTGCTTATAAGAAAGAAATAGGCGGAGAAATGACTGCCGGGACGATGTCTTTGCTTACCGGTGAACAGCATTCATTGTTGGCCTATCAGATATTCCGTGATGAAGTGATGGAAGGGGGCTTCTGCCAACTGATTCAAAATGGTTATGGCGGTTATATTTTCGACAATCCGTTTGCCAAAGTGATGCGTTTGTGGGGAGTGGGCGATTTGAGTAAGTTGGTTTATGCTGCCAAGAAAATATACGATAGCCATCGTGGCGACTTGGAACGTGAACGCACAGACGAGGAGTTTATGGCAATGTACGAGCAATATGAGGCTTTCGATGAACTGGAAGATGAATTTTTGGAAAAGGAGGAGGAATATACAGCTTTGGTTGCCGGCTATGTGGATGAGCATTTGGAGCTGTTTGCCAAGATTGTGTAGTGTGGATTAACTGATATAAATGTTAAATATCACTGTGACATGCAGTATTTAGATTAATCTTTCATTTAATCTTAAAAACAATGAAAAAACGAGGAGAGTACTATATTACTCAATTCTTTTGTCTAAATTTGCAAACTCTAATATTTATAGGAAAGATGAAACAATTAAAATTCTTGATGGTTGCCTTGACATTGTTGATGGGCATTTCGTTTACTTCGTGTCTGAATTCAGATAATGATTATGCTCCTACCGTAGGAGGCTTTGTAAAGGTCGGCGGTGGTGTGTTTGGTACTACATTTACAATGCTTGATGGTGCAACAACAATTAGTCCGACGCCAGCATCTTTGACACAGGCAGAGAGTAATATGGGATTTAAATATTCAAACACTAATATTGCTTATGTAATAGGAACTTATGATGAAACTTTGAATCCGGACCCGATAAACAAAAAAGAATATAAGTCGGTTTCTTTGACATATGCCGTTAGTTTGGATGATAAGGTTTTAATTACTGAACGTGGAGCATCTAATGATTCTGTCAATAAGGCTCCGATTATAGATATTGATAATTCTGAGAAAGTTAGTTATAATAAAGAATTATTCAAACCTTGGTTCTTTTATGATAAAACAACTTTGGTATTGCCAATAAATTATTATCTCTATAAAGCAGGCGTACATAAATTTACCTTAGTTTATTACCCGTCAGAAAACAATAGTACGAATAAGACTTTGAAGTTGTATCTTCGTCATTATAACGCAGATGATAAAGCCACTTCATCTACTTCTTTGCAAAATTCGGACATTCCTTCCATTTTTTATTATGCATATGATTTGCGTGATGTCTTCACCCGATATGCAATGGCTGTGGGAAGTTCTGAATATCCATCTTCAATAGTGGTGGAGTATGTTGTAAATCCTAATGGCTTGGATTTGGAAAAAGCAGAAACCAAGACAGTTGTAGTAGAGCGTAAGTCTATTGTAGAAACAACGACTGACTAAGATTTGAATTACAAAGATTTATTTCATATAGCAATACTACTGATTTCCTCTCCGGCTCGTGCCTGGGAGGAAATTAGTTTAGAGGATAGACGAAAAGTATTTACTACTTTTGTCTATCCCATGATTGGTTTATGCGGGTTGTCCGTTTTCATCGGCTCTTTGATGAAGATGGGATGGGACGGGCCGCAAAGCTTTCAATATGCCATGACACAATGCTGTGCGGTGGCTGTATCCTTGTTTGGAGGATATTTTTTGGCAGCCTATCTCATCAATGGGTTGCGTGTCCGCATGTTTATGCTGGACAGTGATATTCCTTTGGCGCAACAGTTTGCAGGTTATGCACTGGTAGTGGTGTTCATGCTGAGGATTGTTATCGGCATATTGCCTGATTTCGGCATTATGGCTCTGTTGCTCCAATTCTATATCGTGTATGTTGTGTGGGAAGGAAGCAAAAAGGTGATGCAGATAGCGGAAAAAGACCGTTTGCGTTTCACCATTCTTTCTTCTATTTTGTTAATAGCTTGTCCGGTGGCCATTGAATGGATATTCAATAAGCTGACGGTAGTGCTAAACTGATAAATGTCATGAAACAAGCTCCTGTAAATATAAAGAATAAGCGTGCTACGTTTGATTACGAACTGACGGACACCTATACGGCCGGCATTGTGCTTACGGGCACAGAAATCAAGTCCATCCGGTTGGGGAAAGCAAGCTTAGTCGATACGTTCTGTTACTTTGCCAACGGCGAATTGTGGGTGAAGAACATGCATGTGGCCGAATACTTCTATGGTTCGTACAACAATCACAATGCACGCAGGGAGCGCAAGCTTTTGTTGAATAAGAAGGAACTTGAAAAACTGATGCGCGGCACGAAAGATCCGGGTTTCACCATTGTTCCCGTGCGCTTGTTTATCAATGAAAAAGGGCTGGCCAAACTTGTGGTGGCACTTGCCAAAGGTAAGAAGCAATATGATAAGCGCGAATCACTGAAGGAAAAAGATGACAAACGCGATATGGCGCGTATGTTTAAAAGATAATATGAGTAAACTTGGTAGTTTGGTGCGTGAGCGCATCCTTATTCTGGATGGTGCAATGGGCACCATGATACAGCAATACAACTTGACAGAGGAAGATTTTCGGGGTGAACGCTTCTCGCAGATTCCCGGACAGATGAAAGGTAACAATGACCTGCTTTGTCTGACACGCCCCGATGTGATACAAGACATTCACCGCAAGTATCTGGCGGCAGGTGCAGATATTATCGAAACAAATACATTCAGTTCCACCCGCGTCAGTATGGCCGATTATCATGTGCAGGACTATGTGCGTGAGATGAATCTTGCCGCAGTGCGCCTGGCACGCAAAGTGGCAGATGAGTTTACTTCTCTTACTCCCGACAAACCCCGTTTTGTGGCAGGCTCCGTAGGACCGACGAACAAGACCTGCTCTATGAGTCCCGATGTGAACAATCCGGCCTTTCGTGCCTTGAGCTACGATGAACTGGCCGATGCCTACCGTGAGCAGATGGAAGCATTGCTCGAAGGTGGTGTGGATGCTTTGCTGATAGAAACCATTTTTGATACGCTGAATGCCAAGGCTGCTATTTTTGCCGCCGGGCAGGCGATGGAAACTGTAGGAGTTCATGTACCCTTGATGCTCTCTGTGACTGTTTCTGATATTGGAGGGCGTACGCTGTCGGGACAAACTTTGGATGCTTTTCTCGCCTCCGTGCAACATGCCGATATTTTTTCAGTTGGGCTGAACTGCTCCTTTGGCGCCCGCCAGCTGAAACCTTTCCTGGAGCAGCTTGCTGCCCGTGCACCTTATTATATCAGTGCTTATCCCAACGCCGGACTGCCCAACAGTTTGGGCACATACGACCAGACTCCTGCCGATATGGCACATGAAGTAAAAGAGTATATCCATGAGGGATTGGTGAATATTATCGGTGGTTGTTGCGGAACGACAGATGCCTACATTGCCGAGTACTCCTCGCTGATTGCCGGTGCAACGCCCCATCAGCCGGTTCCCAGACCGGAAAATCTTTGGCTCTCCGGGCTTGAACTTCTGGAAGTGAAGCCGGAAAATAACTTCGTGAATGTGGGTGAACGCTGTAATGTTGCGGGTTCGCGCAAATTCTTGCGTCTGATTAATGAAAAGAAATATGACGAGGCGCTCAGCATTGCCCGCCAGCAGGTGGAAGACGGTGCGCAGGTCATCGATATAAATATGGACGACGGGCTGCTGGATGCTCAAGTGGAGATGACGACTTTCCTCCATCTGATAGCTTCGGAACCGGAGATTGCCCGTGTTCCCGTCATGATAGACTCCTCTAAGTGGGAAGTGATTGTGGCCGGATTGAAATGCTTGCAAGGCAAGTCCATCGTCAACTCCATCTCCTTGAAGGAGGGGGAAGATAAATTCCTGGAGCATGCGCGTACCATAAAGCAATATGGTGCGGCGACCGTGGTGATGGCTTTTGATGAAAAAGGGCAGGCAGACACGTACGAACGTAAGATTGAGGTCTGCGAACGGGCATACCGTCTTTTGGTGGACAAGATAGGTTTCAATCCCCATGATATAATTTTCGACCCGAATGTACTTGCCGTGGCAACCGGTATGGACGAGCACAACAATTATGCTGTAGACTTTATCCGTGCCACCGGATGGATACGCAAGAATCTGCCCGGTGCGCATGTCAGTGGAGGAGTGAGTAACCTTTCCTTCTCTTTCCGCGGCAATAATTACATCCGCGAGGCGATGCATGCCGTATTCCTTTACTATGCCATCCGCGAGGGCATGGATATGGGTATCGTCAATCCGGCTGCCTCCGTTCTTTACACCGATATTCCCGCTGATATATTGGAGCGCATAGAGGATGTGGTCTTGAACCGTCGTCCCGATGCTGCCGAGCGCCTGATAGAAACTGCCGAACGCTTGAAAGCGGAAGCAGAGGCGGCAAAAACTTCTGGAGGAGAGCGGCAGGCTGCCGCCCATTCCCAACTTGCCTGGAGAGAGGGGACTCCTGTGGAAGAACGGTTGAAGTACGCCTTGACAAAGGGTATCGGCGATTATCTGGAAGAAGACCTTGCCGAAGCGCTGAAGCTGTATCCCAAGGCTGTTTCCATCATTGAAGGTCCGTTGATGGCAGGCATGAATCATGTCGGCGACTTGTTTGGGGCAGGCAAGATGTTCCTGCCGCAAGTAGTGAAGACGGCGCGCACCATGAAGAGGGCGGTTGCCATCCTCCAGCCCGTAATCGAGTCGGAGAAAGAAGAAGGTGCGACTGCTGCCGGGAAGGTACTACTGGCTACGGTGAAAGGTGATGTGCACGACATTGGCAAAAATATAGTCTCGGTAGTAATGGCCTGCAACGGGTACGATATAGTGGACCTTGGCGTCATGGTGCCTGCCGAAACCATTGTACAGCATGCCATAGAGGAAAAGGTAGACATGATAGGATTGAGTGGCTTGATAACCCCTTCGCTGGATGAAATGGTGCATGTAGCCATTGAGCTGGAAAAGGCAGGTCTGGACGTTCCTCTGCTGATAGGTGGTGCCACGACTTCACCGCTTCACACAGCTCTGAAAATTGCTCCGGTCTATCATGCTCCCGTAATCCATCTGAAGGACGCTTCACAGAATGCTACAGTAGCAGCCAAGCTGATGAATCCTAAGACAAAGGAGGAGCTGGAAGAAGAACTGCATGAGAAGTATCGGCAGTTGTGCGAAAAGAACCGGGAGAAACAAGTGACAACCGTTTCCCTGGAAGAAGCGAGAAAGAACAAACTGAATCTGTTTTAAATAGGAAGGAAAATAAGGATTAGGGATTAATCCTTAATCCCTATTTTTTTATCTTCTTCTTGTATTGCTCGAAGCGTGACGTAATATCCCTTACGAAGTTATAAGTTTCAATGCCACGGAAATAGCCGTTTTTGCAGACGGGGTCGGTGAAGTATTCCTCATTGCTTTTTAGCAGAATGAAGTTTTCTACATTATCACGCCAGACATATTTGTTTTTGCCGTATTTTTCGGCCAGTGCCATGGCATCCAGCACATGGCCGATACCGGAATTATAAGATGCCAGCACAAAGTTGATGCGTTCTTCCTGGGGTATCTTGGAAAAACTTTTGGCTGTGGCGCCTATGTATTTCACGGCAGCCTTTATACTCTCTTCAGGGTTCTGTTCCTTTCCTTCGGGTAGCCCCATAGCCCTGGCTGTGGCAGGCATCAGTTGCATCAGCCCCCTGGCACCGGCCCAGGATACGGCGGTGGAGTCGAAGTTGGACTCAGTATATGCCAGAGACGCCAGCAGGCGCCAGTCCCAGTCTATCTTGGGAGCATATTTCTTGAACAAATCATCGTAATGGGAAATTTTTCCTTCGCGCAGGGAGAGGATAGGAGAGTGGGGAATGGCCTTGCCGATTTCAAAATATCGTTTCATACTTGCCGTATAGGCAGGTGAAGTCATATTCTCCTCGTGCCATTTGTTGGCGGCGGCTGCCAGTTGCGGACAGTCTTTCCGGACTGCCCACGATGCACGCTGGTCAAAGCTGATGGAGAGTCCGATATTCAGGTTGGGGTAATAGGTCGTATTAAGCTGTGCCACATCATTGTCTGCTACGGTATAGGGGATTTTCCCTTGTGCCACTTGGGTGATGAGGTCTTCTGCACTGATACTGTCGTTGGTCACTTTATGGATGTGGATACCTCCTCCGAGCTCTTCGTCCAGATTGACCAGCCGTTCATAATATTTTCCCGGCTTTACATATACATCTTTCCCGATGAGTTCCGTTACGTCTTTCAGTGGTTTGGTGCGTCCGCCGTTACGTTGCACGACGACTTGGTGCGTGATGACCTCTTCGCCGCAATAAAGCAGGCTGTCTTTCCATTCCTTGGTGATGGGAAGGTTGTAGGCAATGAGGTCTCCCTTGCCTGCCTGCAACTTCTCTATGAGTTCGTGCACATTCCGGGCTACCTCTATTCTCAGCTTCACTCCCAGGCTCTTGGCAAACTGTTCGCTCAGCTCATACTGGAATCCCATGTCCTGGCCACGGTAGATGAAGTAGGAAGTGGAGCTGTACAGTGTCAATACGACCAGTTCTCCGCTGTCCTTTATCTGTTGCAGGTCATCCGCTTCTTCTTTTTCGGCAGGATGTCCTCCACGGCATCCTGCGATGCAGCACAACAACAACAGCAAGATAATTGGGACGGGAGAATTGATAATGGATGATTTATGTCTGGCGAAAGAAAACAGGCTGTTCATATCTCATAGGGTTTAGTGCGTTCTTAATCCTCCATTATCAATTCTCCATTACAAATTAACTCCCCAAGTGCTTCTTGATGTACATGGTCAATATATCAATGGCCACCTGGTTGTTTCCGCCTTCCGGCACAATGAGGTCGGCGTATCGTTTGCAGGGCTCTATGAATTGCTGGTGCATGGGTTTCAGTATACGTGTATAGCGTTCCATAACGGCTTCGGCCGTACGTCCGCGTTCCACTACATCGCGCTGGATTACACGAATTAGGCGTTCGTCGGGGTCAGCGTCTACAAATATCTTGAGGTCCATCATGCTTCGCAGTTTCTTGTCGCACAAGGCAAGGATACCTTCTATGATGATGACTTCCCGGGGCTCGATATGGATGGTTTCGGGCTGCCGGGTACACGTCAGGTATGAGTAGGTGGGCTGTTCTATGCTTCTTCCTTCGCGCAGCATGGCGACATGCCTGGAAAGAAGGCTCCACTCGAAAGCGTCGGGATGGTCGAAGTTGATGTTCTGCCGTTCTTCCACGGGCACATGGCTGCTGTCCTTGTAGTAAGAGTCTTGTGGCAATAATACCACTTCACCAGCCGGTAGGCTTTCGATAATTTTACGTACGACGGTGGTCTTTCCCGAGCCGGTTCCGCCTGCAATTCCTATTATTAACATCCGTTTAAGTGTATATTTGAAACAAAACCAGTATTTTTGCAGTTGTTAAAACAGCCGCTTAGGCTGACAAATATAGTGATAAATCATTTAAATGGCAAAGTTATGGTAAAGCACATTGTATTATTTAAGTTAAAAGATGAGGCACCGGCTGACGAAAAGTTGGCTGCGATGAACAGTTTCAAGGCAGCTATCGAAGCGCTTCCGGCTAAAATATCCGTTATCCGCAAGATTGAAGTCGGATTGAACATCAATCCTGCCGAGGCTTGGAGCATCGCTCTTTACAGTGAGTTCGATACGTTGGATGACGTGAAATACTATGCTGCCCATCCCGACCATGTGGCTGCCGGCAAGCTTATCGCTGCGGTGAAAGAGAGCCGTGCCTGCGTGGACTACGAGATAATTGAAAATTAAAAATTAAAAATTAAATCAGAGAACATGAAGAAATTATTGTTCCCTCTATTTCTGTTGCTTTTCACGGTGGCGATGCGGGCACAGATACAAGATCCCGTCAAGTTCAAGTCCGAACTGAAGACTGTGGCTGCTGATGAAGCGGAGGTCGTTTTTACGGCTGCTATTGACAAGGGCTGGCATGTCTATTCCACCGACTTGGGCGATGGAGGGCCTATCTCGGCGACTTTCAATGTGGAGAAAATCTCCGGAGCGGAAGTGGTGGGTAAACTGAAGCCCGTAGGCAAGGAAATCTCTACTTTCGATAAGTTGTTCGAAATGAAGGTGCGCTATTTTGAGAATACGGCGCAATTTGTGCAGAAGCTGAAGTTGACGGGTGGCGCTTATCAGATAGAAGGCTATCTGGAATATGGCGCTTGCAACGATGAAAACTGCCTGCCGCCCACACAAGTTCCTTTCAAGTTCTCCGGCAAGGCAGAAGGGGCTGCCAAAGAAGCTGCCGCCGCTGCCGCTGAAACGAAAGCCGAAGAACAGCCCGCAAAGCAGGAGACTGTCTCCGGCACGGCTCCCGTGGCTGCCATCGGCGGTGCGGACGGGCCGACGGAAATCAAGGTGGCGGACAAGGTGGACCTATGGAAGCCAGTCATCAGTGAACTGAATTCTTTGGGCGAAACCACTTCGCAGGAAGACATGTCCTGGGTTTATATTTTCATTACGGGATTTGCCGGCGGACTGCTGGCGCTCTTCACCCCCTGTGTATGGCCCATCATCCCGATGACGGTCAGCTTCTTCCTGAAACGCAGCAAGGACAAGAAGAAGGGCATCCGCGATGCGTGGACGTATGGCGCTTCCATCGTGGTGATTTATGTGACGCTCGGACTGGCAATCACGCTTGTTTTCGGAGCCAGCGCACTGAACGCACTCTCTACGAATGCAGTATTCAATATCCTTTTCTGCCTGATGCTGGTGGTGTTTGCGGCTTCCTTCTTCGGAGCGTTCGAGATAACGTTGCCCTCCAAGTGGAGTACGGCTGTAGACAGCAAGGCCGAGGCGACAAGCGGTTTGCTCAGCATCTTCCTGATGGCATTTACCTTGTCGCTGGTATCTTTCTCCTGCACGGGACCCATTATCGGATTCCTGCTGGTGCAGGTTTCCACGACGGGCAGCGTGGTGGCTCCCGCCATCGGCATGCTGGGCTTTGCCATAGCTTTGGCATTGCCTTTCACGCTGTTTGCCCTGTTCCCGTCCTGGCTGAAGTCCATGCCCAAGTCCGGTGGATGGATGAACATCATCAAGGTGACGCTCGGCTTCCTGGAGCTGGCCTTTGCCCTGAAATTCCTTTCGGTGGCCGATTTGGCTTACGGCTGGCGCATCCTCGACCGTGAGACGTTCCTCGCCTTGTGGATTGTGCTTTTTGTGCTGCTGGGCTTCTACCTGCTGGGCAAAATCAAGTTCCCGCACGATGATGACGATACGAAGGTCAGCGTGCCCCGTTTCTTCATGGCGTTGGCCTCGCTGGCGTTTGCGGTGTATATGGTTCCCGGTTTGTGGGGAGCGCCGTTGAAGGCGGTCAGTGCCTTTGCGCCGCCCATGCAGACGCAGGATTTCAACCTTTACAATAATGAGGTGCATGCCAGGTTCGACGATTACGACCTCGGTATGGAGTATGCCCGCCAGCATGGCAAGCCCGTGATGCTCGACTTCACCGGCTACGGCTGCGTGAACTGCCGTAAGATGGAGCTTGCCGTATGGACAAACCCGAAGGTGAGTGACATTATCAACAACGACTATGTACTTATCACGCTTTACGTCGACAACAAGACACCGCTTCCTTCTCCCGTGAAGGTTGTGGAGAACGGCACGGAACGTACGCTACGTACCGTAGGCGACAAGTGGAGTTATCTGCAGCGCGTCAAGTTTGGTGCCAATGCGCAGCCCTTCTATGTGTTGATTGACAACGAAGGCAAACCGCTCAATAAGTCTTACTCCTACGACGAAGATATTCCCAAATATATCGAGTTCTTGCAGACTGGATTGGAGAATTATAAGAAAGAAAAATAAACTGAATATAGAAAGGATGCCCGTAAAGTGGCATCCTTTTTTCTAACCCCCTTTTTTGTATATGAAACAGATTATAGACATTGAAACTTGGGAACGCCGGGATAACTACAACTTTTTCCGCAACTTTGTTAGCTCCTGGTATTCCATTACTACAGAGATTGATTGTACAGAGGCAAGTCTGGCTGCCAGAGCAGCGGGACGCTCTTTTTTCCTTTACTATCTTTATGCCGTGCTCCGTTCGGCAAACGAGGTGGATGAACTTCGTTTCCGTAAAGACAAGAATGGACAGGTCGTCTTTCACGATCGGGTGGATATCATTTCTCCGATAGCCGTTCCCGGTAAGACTTTCTATACAATACGCATACCTTATCACGAAGATTTCAACCGCTTTTATGCCGAAGCCTATGCTTTGATTACCAATATTCCCGAAGATGGCGATCCTTATGGAGCCGAGAAGCATCTCGCGCAGCAAGGCGATTACGATGTAGTGCATTTGAGCGCTGTCCCTAAGATGTATTTCACCTCTACCACTTATACGCTTGCCGAAGCCGGGAATGCTTGCAGCCACCCTTTGATGACTGCCGGAAAAACGGTGACCCGTGAAGGGCGTCTGGTATTTCCACTTTCCATCTATGTGGATCATTCTTTTGTTGATGGTTCGCACTTGGCATCCTTCTTCGGAAAGATAGAAGAATACCTGAAAGAGATTTCACATGAATAAATCATAAAAGAGTAGTATCTATGAAGCGTTTCGTTTTTCTAACCGTTCTTTGTTGCCTGGTGCTTGGAATGAGAGCCCAGACAGCCAAAGAAGAAATCTTTGCAGATGTTCATCGTTCGGCAGCCAATTACTATGCCTATCCCGAACCGACTGTGGAGCAGACAGCTCCTCCTGCAGGTTATAAACCCTTTTATCTGAGCCACTATGCCCGTCATGGTTCACGGTTCCTTATAAATCCGGATGATTACGAGAAGCCGTTGGCAGTGATGCGTGAGGCTGATGAGAATGGTGTGCTCACTGAGTTGGGAAAGAAGACACTTTGTGTTTTGGATAGCGTCTCGCGCATGGCTAAGAGCAGATATGGTGAACTGACTCCGCTGGGTGCACGCCAGCACAAAGGCATTGCAGAGCGAATGTACAAGAATTTCCCGGAAGTCTTTAAAGGAGAAGCCGAGGTGGATGCATGCTCCACGGTGGTTATCCGCTGCATTCTTTCTATGGCGGCAGAATGTTTGAAGCTGCAATCTCTCAATCCGAAGTTGCAGTTCAAGAACGATGCCAGCTATGCCGACATGTACTATATGAATAACGATGACCCCTATGTCAAGACATTGTGCAAGGCGGATGAAGTGGTCGAGGCGAAGGCTGCCATCCGGAAGGAGCATGTACATCCGGAACGCTTGATGAAGGCTTTGTTCAACAACGAGGATTATGTAAACTGGAAAGTGGATGCCGGCAGATTGATGACCCGGTTGTTTGATGTGGCAAGCAACATGCAGAGTCTCGACACGAATCTGGAACTTTACTCTCTCTTCACCAAAGACGAATGCTATGATTTGTGGCAAATCAGCAACAAGAATTGGTATATATCCTATGGCCCGTCTCCGCTCACCAAAAGCGAAATACCTTATATGGAATCCAATCTGCTGGAAAATATACTGAATACGGCCGACACTTGCATCGTGAAGAAAGAGAACAGCGCAACTTTACGTTTCGGCCATGAATCTTGCCTGCTTCCTTTGGTATGCCTGCTGGAATTGGGTGATTGTGCTTATCAGACTACCGATTTAAGCAGACTCGATGAAACTTGGCGAAACTACAAGATTTTCCCGATGGCAGGCAACGTTCAATTCGTTTTCTTCCGCAAGAAAGGCAGTGATGACATTCTTGTAAAGGTGCTGCTCAACGAGCATGAGATGAAACTTCCGGTAGAAAGCGAACTGGCTCCTTATTACCATTGGAAGGATGTGGAGGCTTATTATAGGAATAAACTGAAAGCCTATAGACGATAGAAGCGTGTTAAAGCCGGTCATTGCTTGAGGGATGAACCGGCTTTATTTTTCATTTTTCTTTTTTCTTTCCCGAATTTTACATACGTTTGCAACATCTTAGCGATACCTTTGTACTTGAATGTAAAGATAGCCCTATGTATGCAGCAGAAACTCTAATTGATGAAAAGGCACTTGTTCTCCGCCTGATAGATGGAGATGAGGATGCTTTTTGTGAACTGTACGCTGCCTATAAGGGCCGCCTGATATACTTTGCCATGCGTTTTCTGAAGTCGCGCGAGCATGCCGAGGATGTTTTTCAGGACGCTTTCACCGTGATTTGGCAGAGCCGACGTTTCATCAATCCCGATGCTTCCTTCTCTTCCTACCTTTATACAATTGTTCGCAACCGTGTGCTGAATCAGCTGCGCGACCTCGATAACCAGAACAAACTCAAGGAGCATGTCCTTGCGCAGGCTGTGGATTATACCGATGAAACGAAGAATGAAATTCTAGCTAATGACTTGCGGCAACTAATCTTGCGTGCATTGCAGCAATTGACGCCCCGCCAGCGTGAAATCTTTGAAATGAGCCGTGAACAGCAGATGTCTCACAAGGAGATTGCTGAAACGCTGGGTATATCGGTCAATACGGTGCAGGAGTCTATATCCTTGTCATTGAAATCGCTGCGCGGATATTTGCAGAAGAACTCGGTAGCGGCTGCCGACCTCGTGCTGCTTCTTGTTTGTATGAATTTGTAATGAAGCCCATCTTTCTTCCGTATGAGATAAAAAACGTTAAATACACCCTAGATGCTTCGCTTTTGCGTGTACTATTCTTTTAAAAGGGATAGTTTAAGAACATCTTTGTAGCTCCCCGCAAAAAAACGATTATGAAACATAACGAGAAAGATAAGACTTTGCTTCGCCGTTACTTGGATGACTTGTACACGGTTGAAGATGTCAGCAAGTTGGCAGACCACTTGGCTGTGCCGGAACCGGAAGGCATCCTTGAGGAACTGGCTGCCGATGTTTGGGACGAATCAGCGTCGCAACAACCGCTGACTGACCTCGAACGCGAGAAGTCGAAGAAAGAGGCGCGCCAATTGTTGAAGCGCATCGAGCACAAAAAACGGACCTGGTTTCGCCGCATGGCAACTGTCGCTGCAGCTGCGGCTGCGGTTCTTTGTTTGGTGCTGGGTGGCGTCGGATATCTGGATTACATCAACGAACAGCAGATTTCTTATCTGGAAGCCTCGACCTCTTATGGCGAATGCAAGCAGGTGTTGCTTCCTGACGGCACGCAACTGGTCTTGAACTCCTGCTCCCGCATTCGCTATCCCGACCGCTTTGCGGGCAACGAACGCAGGGTGGAGCTCGAAGGTGAGGGCTACTTTCGGGTTCATCGCAACGAGAAGCAGCCGTTCATTGTCAATACCCATCATTTCGACGTTCGTGTATTGGGCACGTGCTTTGATATCAAAGCTTATTTGTCCGATGAGGTTGTTTCTGTCGATGTGGAGAGTGGCAAGGTGCAAGTGGACTTGCCAGAAGCCATGATGCGCTTAAGCGCCCAGGAGCGGGTGTACATCAATACCATTTCCGGCGAATACAACAAGCAGCATGAAAAACGCACTGTGGCAGTATGGCGGAAAGGCGGATTGCGATTCAGCAGTACTCCGATAAACGATGTTGCAAAAGAGTTGGAACGCGTTTATAATTGCTCCATCTCTTTTGCCGAAGGGCAGGTGTTCAAGAATCTGATTTCGGGCGAGCACGACAACAAGAGCCTGGAAGCTGTGTTGCAGTCTATCGAATATACCAGCGGCATTCATTATAAGAAAGATGGGAACAAGGTATTGCTCTATAAATAGTGTGAATCAGGAGTTGAATTTGACTCGCTATTATACAGTTATAAGCAAAGCCTTATATCGAACTCAGGCCAATATAGAAAAAAGGGCTTGGTGCTGTCCGTTTGAAGGGTATTTGAAAGGCGTTTGTAGTGTACTGTGCAGGCATTCATTGTGTTTCGCACATACGTTTCTCCTGAAAAGTCTTTGAGTTTGTTGACGCTCCACTTAAGTGAACAAGTATGTTCACTAAGATGGCCCGAATTGTTCACTATCGTGAAGAAGACAGACCACTATAGTGAACACACTATCAATTCACTGCATTTTTCGTAAGAAACACCGATGCTTTCCCTACAAATGACGGGGCAGAAAGATACTCGGCAAGGTGAGTGAGAGCAATTTCCATGGGTGAGGGCAAAACTTGCCCTCACCCATGGAAATTGCTCTCACTCACCTCCGAAACACCGATGAACAGGGAGGTTCAGGAAAACGGTGAGGGTGGTGAGGGCAAGTTGAAGAAACTCTTGTTACTCAAGCACGGATTATTTCTTTCTTATCAGTTATGAACTGTTTCAGAAACGCTTATGAGTTAAAAGTACTATCTCAATTCCCCTCCTTCAAGAAGGAGGGGTGCCCAAAGGGCGGGGTGGTAGGTGAGGAAAGAAAACCTTATTCTTATGATTCATAGGTGTTTATTGTTTTACCTACCACCTCCCCCTACGGGTAGAAGGTGTGTCAGAAGTGATAAGGGAACACGAATTACACAAATTACGCAAATAAGCGACTCGGATAATCCCTGATTATCAGTAGTCATTAAAAAGCATGATTTGTATAATTTGCGTAATTTGTGTTCTAAGTCTCTATTTCGACACACCCTCAATTGAGATAGTACTGCTAATCACTTAGGTTCCTTTCTTATCAAATATGAATATAATTCAATCACTGCTTCGCATAAATAGTGAAAATATCTTAATGAGACCCCTGCTTCTTCGGGCGACTGTGTACTATATATAAGCGAATCGCCAGAGTGTTAACCTTTATCATTAATAAAATTAAGTATGAAACCACCAACTTGAGCTACACAAAAAAATAGGAGCTGTCTCTAAGAGAAGCCCCTATTCCGGTAATCCGGACGGATATTCATTCGTTTCGACCCGTGTGAATAACGTATCGCGCATTACACATCTTTGTTTTTAATAATTTATTTCAATTACTAAAACGCACAAATTTATGAATAATCTTCCTAATACTGAAAGGAAATGTAGAAATGTAGATTCATTTTTAGCTTTTTTACTGTTCGTATGCTTGTTGTTTACAGCCCCATACGTGCGGGCACAAGAGACAAGAAGCATTACACTGAATGTTCAGAATGAAACGGTAGAGAATGTGTTCAACCAACTGGGCGTGCAGACTGGTTTGAAATTCTTCTATGACCAAGAAATAGTCAATGCAGCTCCACGCATCTCCATCCATGTTTCCAACGCTTCTTTGCAAGAGGTCTTGGAGCAGATTACCTCGCAAGCAAAATTATATTTCAATAGGGACAACAATACAATATCCGTAGGCAATCAGAAAAGTGGAGAGCTTATTGAGAAAGTGAGGACAAAGACAATCAACGGAAAAGTGGTAGACCCAAACGGGGAGCCGATTATCGGTGCCAGTGTATTGGTAAAGGGCACTGCCAATGGAGTGATTACCGATCTTGACGGAAATTATAGCCTGGCCGATGTACCCGGGAATGCGATGCTCGCCTTTTCATATATCGGCTATCAGACGGTAGAGATAAAAGCGGGCAGCAAAGGCCTGGACAGAATCGTCTTGATGGAAGACAACGAGTTGCTGGACGAAGTAGTGGTTGTGGGATATGGTGTGCAGAAGAAGCGCGACGTGACTACTGCCATTGCCAGCCTTCGTGCCAGTGATATGAAAGGCCAACCGGTTACTTCCATGGCCGAGGCGATGGTGGGCAAGATGCCGGGTGTGCAGGTGTCTCAGTCGACGGGTGCTCCGGGCTCTTCCTTGCAGATTAAGGTACGCGGAACGGGCACTATTACGGCAGGAACCTCTCCGCTCTATGTTGTGGACGGTGTGCCTCTTGCCCAGGAGCAGCTGAATACGTTCAATATGAACGATGTAGAGTCCATCGAGGTGCTGAAAGATGCTTCTTCGGCTGCCATCTACGGTTCGCGTGGTTCGAACGGTGTGGTACTGATTACTACCAAGAGAGGGCAGGAAGGGCGTGCTACAGTTTCCTATAACGGATACTATGGCTGGCAGACGGTTTCAAAGAAGATAGACATGCTGAATGCCTACGAGTATGCCGATTTGGTGAACGATGCACGCAACAATACGTATACCGACAAGATGGAGTCCATCAACCGTAAGCTCATAGCGCAGAATAAGAATCCTTTGTCTTTTGACATCTCGGACAGCAATGCCATCCGTCTGCAAAATACAAGCAATGATTATAATACAATTGTTCCCGTTGAAATCTTGCCATACCTGAGAGGTGAAAAAGGACTGGTAGACACGGACTGGCAGGACGAAATCTTCCGTACGGCAGGCATGCAGAGCCATTCGGTTTCTGTCTCAGGCGGCAGCCCGAAGATAAGATATTATGCGTCTGTAGATTATTTGTCACAAGAAGGTGTCATTATCAACAGTGACTTTACGCGCTACAGCTCGCGCTTCAACCTCGATGTAACCGAAGGTATTTTCAAGTTCGGCCTTTCGCTCAATCCGTCTGTAACGATAGAGAATGCGGTTAATTCTGACGGCGCTTACAATTCGGGCGGTGGCGGTATCATTGCTTCGGCGCTGCACAGTGCTCCTATATTTCCGGTTTATAATCCCGACGGTTCATTTTGCTTCTCTCAGAATGCCTGGAGTCCCAATACACAGACAGTACTCGAAAACGGTTCCATAAAGAAAGGTAACAGCCAGACGCAAGTATGGAATCCCGTAGCATTAGCCATGTTGCAGAAGGACGAAACGAAGGCATCCCGTGTTTTTGGCAATATTTACGGAGAAGTGGCTTTTATGCCCGAATTGAAGTATCGGGCCAATTTCGGTGTGGATATTTACAGTAGCTCGCAAGATACGTTCCGTCCGTCCACTATCCCCATTTCCAATACGGAGGGAAATCCGGAGTCGGTGCCCGAAGCAACGGCGAAGACTGCCAAGATGTACAACTGGCTGTTTGAGCAAACGATGAGCTATAATAAGGAAATCCACGGGCATTCTCTTTCTGCACTGGTAGGCTGGACCATGCAATACCAACGAGACGAAAGTACTTATGCTTTTGCCAACGGATTCATTACGAACAGCGTGCCCACTCTCAATGCAGGTACCGTTACCCGCGGCAATTCGCATGCTTCCGAATGGGCCTTGCTTTCAGGACTTGCCAGAATTCAGTATAACTATAAAGGCAAGTACATGCTTACAGGAGCAATCCGTGCCGACGGTGCTTCCCGTTTTGGCAAACAGAACCGTTGGGGATGGTTTCCGTCGGTATCTGCCGGATGGCGTCTGACGGAAGAGCAATTTATGAAGTCGCTGACTTTCATCGACGACTTGAAACTTCGCGCCAGCTACGGTCTGACGGGTAACTTCCGTATTCCCAACTATGGTGCACAAGGCGAAGTTGCCTATTATAGTTATGTGTTGGGCGGAAGCAATGCCGAAGTAATAAAGGGTGCGGCCCCCAAGAGCATGCCCAATCCCGAACTGCATTGGGAAAAGACAGCGCAGGTGAATGTAGGTTTCGATGCGTCGCTGTTCAGTAACCGTTTGACTTTGGGGCTGGATTTATATAACAGTAACACGTATGACTTGTTGCTCAATGTCCCCGTACCCATGACAACCGGTTACAACACTCGCCTCGAGAACATCGGCAAGGTGAACAACAAAGGTGTGGAATTCAATATCGCCACCAATCAGAAGATGGGCGATTTCAACTGGAGTGTTTACTTCAATATCTCGAAGAACATCAACGAAGTGAAAGAACTTGGACCGGGCAATGCCGATATTATTTCTTCCGGTTCGGTGAGCAATGCCTATTTCATAACCCGCGTGGGTGAGGCCATCGGAAGCTATTATCTTCCAGTGGTAGAAGGTGTCTATAAGAATCAGGCCGAAGTGGATGCAGCTTTGCACTACAAGGATTCTCCCACCAACTACGGACTGGCCGACACGAAGCCGGGCGACTTCAAGTTCAAGGACGTCAATGGAGACGGGATACTTGATATTTCGGATACCGACCGCGCCATCGTGGGCAACTATATGCCCGACTTTACTTATGGCTTCGGTGCTACACTGGCTTGGAAAGGCATTGACTTCGGCATTGTGTTTCAAGGTGTGCAGGGCAATGAAATCCTGAACTTGTCTCGCCGGTATTTCTATAACCACGAAGGGAATATGAATAACTACAAAGGAGCTTTGAACCGCTGGAAGTCGGAAGACAATCCTGGTAGTGGAATGAATGTACGTGCCAACCGCGTCAGTAAGGGGCAGAACGGCACCACCTCTACATGGCACGTGGAAGACGGGTCTTACCTGCGCATCAAGAATATTTCGTTGGGATATACCTTGCCCGAAAACTGGCTCAAAAAGGTGTATCTGAAGTCGGCGCGCGTATACTGTTCCATCCAAAATCCGTTTACCTTTACCAACTATGAAGGCTATAATCCGGAAGTTTCAAATCGCAGTGCCGCTACTACCAATGGCGAAGACTATGGTGTATACCCGTTGGCAAGAACCACTTCGATAGGTGTTAATCTTACGTTTTAATCTTAAAAAGACAGTAATATGAAAAAAGTAATAATGTTTGTTCTTACAGCAATGGTTCTTTCAAGCTGTAGTGATTTTATAGACTTGAAACCTATTGATTTTCCTACGGAGGAAACCTTTTATAAGGATGTGAAGGGTTTGGAAGGAGCCGTTATAGGTATCTATGATGAGTTGCAATCCAGCGACCAGTATGGAGCGAAGTTCATGACTTTGATGGAAGTACGTGGTGACAATGTGAAGAATGACAATTCCGGTGCCAGTGGCGGCATCACTTATCAGATAGAAGTTTTCACGGAAACTCCGGCAAACTCCAACTTGTCGGGGGCATGGCTTTCGTTGTACAAGACTATTTATCGTTGCAACCTGGTGTTGCAGAATGTGGAAGAAGTGCCGATGTCCGACGAACAGCGCTCTCGCATTGCCGGACAAGCTTCGTTTATACGTGCTCTTTGTTACTTTAACCTGGTTCGCTTGTGGGGCGAGGTGCCCATCATTACAAAAACGCAGACCGTGGCCGAAGCGCGTAACAACAAGCGTGCTCCCATTGATGAAGTCTATGGGCAGATAATCAGCGACTTGGCTGTAGCCAAAGGTTTACCCGCGGTTTGGCCCGAATCGGAAAGAGGCCGTGCCACTTCGTATGCGGCGCATGCATTGCTGGCAAAGGTTTATTTATATAGGAAGAACTATCAGGAAGTGGTCAATGAACTTGCTCCGGTGGTAGCAGCCATTCATGCCGGAAAAGACTTGATGCTGGTGCCCATGCCGCAAACTTTTCCCAACGACTTGAAGACGAGCAAGGACATTATTTTTGCCGTTCAATATCTGAAAGGTGGAGTAGGCGAGTCGGTACATCAGAACAACCGCTATCGTAACAATGACAATGGCAATATCATCTCATTGGAGCAAGCGGAGTTTGAAAGCGACAAGGATAACCGTAAGGCCCTGGTAGAACCTACGGGCAGCGGACAGCGTCCGGGCAAGTTCAATGCTCCGGCAACGAACAATGAGACCAGTGCCGACTTTCCGGTAATGCGTTGTGCCGAAGTGATGCTGATGTATGCCGAAGCTGCCAATGAGCTTGCCGCTGTTCCTACACAAGATGCTTTGGATGCTCTGAATGCCGTACGCACAAATGCAGGTCTTGAAGGGAAAACATTGGCCGAACTGTCCACAAAAACACTCTTCCGCCAGGCAGTATATAAGGAACGCCGTTTGGAGCTTGCTCTGGAGTGCGACCGTTGGTTCGACATTGTTCGCACCGGACAAATGGCTGCCATATTTCCCGGTATTGATGCTTACCGGCAGCTCTATCCGGTTCCTCAAACCGAAATAGAGAATGTCAATGACAAAGCCGGTTGGCAGAACGAAGGCTATGCATTGGAATGATTGAATTTATAATCCATGAAATGATGAAAAAGATATATTTATTGCTGTTTGCTGTTTTGGCAGTATTGCAGCTTTCGGCTCAAGACCGAGTGACGCAGATTCGTGAAAAACTGATGAATCGCGACCAGAGTTCAGTAATTGTGGTAGCCCATCGCGGCGACTGGCGCAATTTTCCGGAAAACTCTTTAGAGGCAATAGACAATGCCGTTAGAATGGGTGTGGATATTGTGGAACTGGATGTAAAGAAGACAAAGGATGGTGAACTGATACTGATGCACGACCGGGCACTGGACCGCACAACTACCGGCAAGGGGCTGGTTTCGGAAGCCACTCTCGACTACATACGTGGGTTGAAGTTGAAAAACGGCTGCAACATACGTACCATCCACAAAGTTCCTACTTTGGAAGAGGCCTTGCTGCATGCCAAAGGCAAGATAATGATAAATCTGGACCAGGCCGACCTCTATTTCGACCAGATTTATGAGCTGATGAAGAAGACCGGAACCACCAAGCAGATTATAATGAAAGGGCGCAAAACAGCAGCCGAAGTCAAGAAACAATTCGGCGATTATCTGAATGACGTAATCTATATGCCCATTGTCGACCTCGACAAGCCGGGGGCCGAGGAACAGATAGAGACGTTTGTCAAGGAGATGTCTCCCGTAGCTTTTGAACTGCTGTATGTAAAGGACTCCAACCCGCTTCCCAAGAAGCTGGCAACGACTTTAGCCGACCGCTCCCTTATCTGGTACAACACTTTGTGGGATACGATGGCAGGCGGACACGACGATGACATGTCTTTGCAAAACCCCGATGAGGGCTATGGCTATTTGATTGACACATTGGGATGCCGCATCCTACAGACTGACCGTCCGGCTTATTTGCTGGAGTATCTGAGAACGAAAAAAATGCACGAATAAAGCAATTTGGTTCACTATCCGTTCGAGTTCCGCAAGCTTGGTTGCAAAGGCTCTGGCATAATACAAATTTATATTCAGTAATCTCTGTCATTCAGCGGAGTGTAGCGACGGAATATCTCCTTTCCTCGCTATACATCCGCCGGATGGTTGCGATTGAGCTTGCGAAACTTAAATCCAATAACAAAATACAATGTTGAAACATCTTATAAATTTCTACAAGGTTTCTTCCGATAAACCTTGTACCGACCTTTCTGTGTCCGCCTGTCAACGGCGCTTGAAGCGGCTGCAATGGTCTACTTTTCTTGCGGCAACGCTTGGCTACGGCATGTATTATGTATGCCGTCTCAGCTTGAATGTAGTGAAGAAACCGATAGTGGAGGAAGGTATTTTCTCCGAAACAGAACTGGGTATTATCGGTTCCGTACTTTTCTTCACTTATGCCATAGGTAAGTTTACAAACGGTTTCCTGGCCGACCGCAGCAACATCAACCGTTTCATGACTACCGGACTCTTGGTCACGGCATTGGTGAACCTTTGTCTCGGCTTTGTCCATTCATTCATCTTGTTTGCCATCCTTTGGGGCATCAGTGGCTGGTTCCAGTCGATGGGGGCCGCTTCTTGCGTGGTAGGCTTGTCACGCTGGTTCACCGACAAACAGCGCGGTTCTTTCTACGGCTTCTGGAGTGCGAGCCACAACATCGGCGAGGCGATGACATTTATCATCATTGCCTCCATTGTCAGTGCTTTCGGCTGGCGGTATGGTTTCTTTGGAGCAGGACTTGTGGGGCTGGCAGGTGCATTGATTGCCTGGCGTTTCTTCCACGATACACCGCAAAGCAAAGGGTTGCCCATTGTCAATATGCCTAAGGCGAAGAAAAAAATGAGTGTGTTGGAAAGCGAGGAATTCAGCCGTGCGCAGAAAGCCGTACTTCGCAATCCTGCCATCTGGATATTGGCACTCAGTAGTGCTTTTATGTATATCAGCCGTTATGCGGTGAACAGTTGGGGCGTATTCTATCTGGAAGCGCAGAAGGGCTATTCTACACTGGATGCCAGTTTCATCATTTCCATCAGTTCGGTCTGTGGCATTGTGGGTACGATGTTTTCCGGTGTCATTTCGGACAAGCTGTTCGGCGGCCGCCGTAATGTGCCCGCCCTTATCTTCGGACTGATGAATGTGGTTGCACTCTGCTTGTTCCTGCTGGTTCCCGGTGTTCATTTCTGGGTGGACGCTTTGGCCATGATACTTTTCGGCCTTGGCATCGGTGTGCTGATTTGCTTTCTCGGAGGGCTGATGGCTGTAGATATTGCTCCGCGCAATGCTTCGGGCGCAGCATTGGGCGTTGTAGGTATAGCCAGCTATATAGGTGCAGGATTGCAAGACGTAATGAGCGGCGTGCTGATAGAAGGGAACAAGCAGTTGGTGGATGGCGTGGAGGTGTACGACTTTACCTACATCAACTGGTTCTGGATAGGGGCGGCATTGCTATCTACATTGCTGGCTTTGTTTGTGTGGAATGCGCGGAATGAAGAAGAAGCATAGCACATTGCCAAAGCAGCTTAATTCTATCCTTACATCGGCAAATGAATAGAATAAGGGGAGTTTGCAACTAAAATTCGAGGCATCATAGTGATGCCTCTTTTATGGGATTTGATTTGCTGTACTTCCCAAATGCTCCTGGCTATAATTCTCATAGTTTGTGTATTTAGGGCAAACTTAGATAACAAATGTGTTTTGGAAAACAAACATCCTTTTGATTTTCAGAATGTGGAGTTGTCTTTCATTTAAAAACACTCAAAAAGTATGAAGTTCCTGCCGCACCAAAATCACTTTGAATTCTTTTTTCACATAATATTTCCTTTTATCTGCCTTTATTTGCGAAAATATTGATAATATTGCCATCTCTTTATGTCCGTAAAGGATATGCTTTTGTTGCAAAAATCTAAGGATATGGTCGATTCTACAGATGAAAAACGCTTATTGGCCGAATTGGGTGCAGGCTCTTTCCAGGCATTCGAGAAGCTCTATCACAGATATAGCGGTAAGCTGTATAACTTCATCATGCGTATTTCCGCGGGCAACCGGTATATGGCTGAAGAAGTGGTGCAGTCCACCTTTATCCGTATATGGGAGGTACGCGGAACAGTAGACCCGGAATCATCATTCATATCTTTCCTCTGCACCATTGCCAAGAATCTGCTGATGAATATGTACCAAAGGCAGACTGTAGAGTTTGTCTATAACGAGTATCTGATGAAAAGCGGCGTAGACCGTGATTTCCGGACGGAAGAAGGCATCGACCTGCACTTTCTGCATGAGTACATAGACTCATTGGCAGACAAGCTTCCCGAACAACGCAAAAAGATATTCATCCTGAGCAAAAGGCAGCATTACACCAATAAGGAGATAGCAGAACAATTGGGAATATCCGAGAGCACGGTTGCCACGCAGTTGTCTCTTGCCGTAAAATTCATGCGCACGCAGTTAATGCAGAATTACGACGCTGTTCTTGCCCTTTTATTTGTATTCTTTGTTAATGAAGTGTAAATGTGACAAGGGCTTTTGGATAATAAGCGGGATGAAAGTGTATACTTTTAAATAACAAAAAGATGGATAAGGCACAGTATAGAAAACTAATGGACTGGATGAAGAACGACTGCCACCTGCAAAACTGGTGGGAGGAGGAATTCGCCAAATCGGATGCAGAGATTGATTCTGCATTGCGCAACAAGATGTTTGTCCGTATCAAGGAAGAGACGGTTGGCAAGTCACGCTCTGCGCGGGTTATCCGTATGAATATTCTGAGATGGGCTGCCATGATTTGTCTGCCCGTTTGCCTCGCTTTCTTCACTTATTACTTGATAGACATGTCGCAAACACCCGGAATGCCTTTCGTTGTGAAGGCCGATAAGGGTGACAAGGCAAGGATTGAGTTGCCGGATGGGACGAATGTTGTTCTGAATTCAGCATCTCAAATGAGTTATTTGAATGATTTTGGTAAAAAAAACAGGTGTGTGCAACTCAATGGAGAAGCTTTTTTTAAGGTTGCTCATGATGAAAGTCGTACTTTCATAGTGCAAGTCGGTGAGCTGGAAGTGAAAGTTCTGGGAACTTCTTTTAATGTTTCGGCTTACGAAGACGACGAGGACATCGTTGTTGTGTTGCAAGAAGGTAAAGTAGGGGTGTACGCCCAAGGAATGTCGCACACCATGATTCCCGGCGACAAGCTGGAATACAATAAGCTTACCCAAAAGCTGACTACCACAAAAGTGAATTCCGAAGATTACATTGAGTGGATAAAGGGAAATCTGTATTTCGACAAAGAATCGTTGAAGAATATCATGAGTACTCTTTCGCGCATTTATAATGTAGAGATACGCTTTGAGTCGGATAAGCTTTTGAACGAACGTTTCACCGGAACCATCCCCGGCAATGGCATCCGGAATGCTTTGAACATGCTGATGCTTACTGCCGATTTTACGTACGAAATGGACGGCTCTGTCATCGTGATAAAAAGCAAATAGGTTAACGGGAGTTAAAAACGGAAGGCGGCTTGGACGAAGACATAGGGGTGGCTGTATACTTATCAAACCTATAAAAGTTTTGATGTATGAAACACAAGTTAGCCTTTTTAAGACTCCTCCGCTTTTTTGTCGGGAGAAGTGGTAATCGGAACGCAGTGCGGACTGTCTGTCTGGCATTGTTTCTAAGTATTTCCTTTAGTGCTTATTCCCAAATCACAATCAGCTTCAAGGAGCAACCGTTGAGGTCTGCCCTGAAGCAGATAGAGCAGGTGAGTGTCTATAAGTTCTTTTACAATGAGAGCCTGCCGGATTTGGACCGGAAAGTATCGTTGAATGTGCAGGATGTAACGATTGACCAGACTATGCAGCAGCTTCTGGCAAAAACGGCTCTTTCGTACAAGCAAGAGGAAGGAAATGTAATTGCTCTTATTCGCAAACCCACGCAAAACGCTTCATCTGCAAAGAAAATAACCGGAATTGTTGTAGATGTCAATGGTGAACCCATTATCGGCGCTACTGTCATGGTGAAAGGAACGTCCAATGGAGGAATTACCGATATGGATGGTACATATTCTCTCATGGATGTGCCTGGAGATGCCATGATTTCAATTTCCTATGTCGGATATAAGACCGTAGATATTAAGGTAACGGATAAATCGCTGGCAAGAGTGACTTTGAAAGAGGATACGGAAATGCTTGATGAAGTTGTGGTTGTAGGCTATGGAGTACAGAAGAAGAGCGATATAACCGGTTCCGTATCTTCCGTGAAATCAGAAGAATTGCTCTCTGCTCCCAATACAAGTACGGCGCAGGCTCTTCAGGGACGCGTATCGGGTGTTGTAGTACAAAACACCAGTGGTGACCCTGCTGGAGCTGTCTCTATCCGTATTCGCGGCTCAAACTCTCTGACCTACGGCAACGACCCTTTGGTGATTATCGATGGTGTACAAGATGGAAACATCGGTAGCTTGAATCCTAACCAGATTCAATCCATAGAGGTTCTGAAAGATGCAGCGGCCTTGTCTGTATACGGTTCTAAAGGTGCCAATGGCGTCATTCTTGTAACAACCAAGAACGGTACAACCGGCAAAGCACGCATCTCTTATAATGGATTTGTTTCATTTGACCAGGTAAGGAAGAAGTTACCTTCTCTGAATGCGACAGACTATGCAACTTTGCTGAATGAAGCGAGAATTGAAAACGGGCAGAATCCGATTTTTATGCAGGATGAAATTGCCGCTTTAGGAGAAGGAACCAATTGGCAGAATGAAATATTCAAAGAAGCCATATCCCATACGCATAATGTCAGTGTGAGCGGTGGAAAGGAAGGTATATCTTATTTTCTGGCGGGGGGATATGTTGACAAGCAAGGGGTTGTCTTGAATACGGATTTCAGGGAATATACTTTCCGCTCAAATTTTAAGATACAAGCCAACAAGCGTTTGAGCTTTATACTGAACACCTTTGCTTCCTATAACAAATCACAGAAAGGTGAATATGAACAAGCTATAAGTTCGGCATTGCAATGGTCGCCCACCAAGAAGGTTTATGATTCCGAAAGCGAAGGCGGCTATACGCAGCCGGGCGGTGTAGGGCCTACTTCGTTCAATCCGGTAGGATATGCCAAGGAGTTTGTAAATGATAACTCTGCTTCCGTGTTTAATGTTGCTGTCACGGGTGAATATAAGTTTTGGGATTTCCTGAAATTTTCGACCTTGTTTTCATACAAGACCAATAGCCGGACTTCAGGCTATTTCGACAATCAGGTAGTGAACAACGGTCCGACTACGGAAGTAAGCGGAAGCAAAACGCAGTCTAATTATATTGCATTGCAAAGTACCTCAATCCTTACTTTCGACAAATCTTTCGGTAAGCACAATGTGCAGGCAACCGGTGTTTACGAAGTGCTGAAAGATAGCTATGATGGCACGACAGCATCAGCCAAAGGCATCCCCGTGGGATTGGGATACAATGGAATACAGTTTGGTTCTATCTTGCAGCAGCCTTGGGCGGAAACTTCCAAAACAACCATGCAGTCGTTCATGGGACGCGTCAATTACAGTTATCAGAAGCGGTATATGTTGTCGGCTTCCGTTCGTTACGACGGTGCCAGCCAATTGGCCGAAGGGCATAAATACGACGGTTTCACAGCCTTTTCCGTAGGATGGAATTTGATGGAAGAGGCTTTTATGGAGAGATTCCGTCATGTTGTCCCCGAATTCAAGTTAAGGGCCAGCTACGGAACGGTGGGCAATGCGGCTGTTCCGTCGTTTGCCTCCCAGTTGAAGTTTACTCCCGGCTTGGATGCCAACAACAATCCTACCCTTGCCATTTCCCAGTTGAGTAATGAAAACCTGAAGTGGGAACGTACGAATGAGCTGAATGTAGGTATCGACAGCCGTTGGTGGGGCGGCAGGCTGAGTTTTTCTGCCGAGTATTACAAGAAGAAGACAACCGATTTGTTGATGTGGCAGAAGGTGCCCACGGCATTGGGAGTAGAATCTATCCTGACAAATGTAGGCGCGGTATCCAATCGGGGTTTTGACTTGACATTCGGTGGTATTCCCGTATCGACAAAAAACTTCAAATGGGATATAAACTATACGGTGAACTATAATAAGAACAAAATTCTGGAACTGGATGGCCTTTCCGATATGATGATTTACACCAGCAATGCCGACTTTCCCGGATTGGTAGGCTCTTACGTGCAGATGGTAGGACAGCCGATGGGTACATTCCTGGGCTACACCTTTGCCGGAGTGTGGAAACAGAATGAAGCGACTACTGCTGCCTTGTATGGTGCTAAGCCGGGAGATGCCAAATATGCAGATCTCAACAAGGATGGAAAAATAGATAAAGACGATATCGGCATCATAGGCAATGCGCAGCCCACATGGAGCTTTGGCTTCAACAATACATTTACCATCTACAATTTCGACTTGAACATCTTTTGGCAGGGAGTAGCGGGCAATGATGTTTATAATCAGAACCGTGTGCGTCGTGAAGTCTATTCTTCGGATGCTTTTCCTACCAATCCGGTTATAAAAGAGCGTTGGACGCCGGAGAACGAAACGGACATTCCGTCATTTTCGGGAACAGAATACGTCAACTCTTCCCGTTGGGTTGAAAAAGGCGCTTATCTGCGGTTGAAGAATATCACTTTGGGCTATCGTCTGCCCCGGCAACTATTGTCGAAGGCAGGGTTCAATGCTGCCCGTATTTATGTGAGTGCCAACAATCTTTGGACGATAACGAACTATACCGGATATGACCCCGAAGCCAGTATGGGAACCGACGCTACTGCTGCCGGGGTAGACCGTGGCATCTATCCCTCGGCCAAGAGCTTCTTGGTGGGTTTGGATATTACATTTTAACTGATAAATTAAGGATATATTATGAAAATAAAGATGAATATAAAAAGAATGGTAGTGGGATTGATGGCCGTTACCATCTGTTGTGGATGTGCCGATTTATCGGAAGATTTGACCGGACAGCCCACATCTGACAAGTTCTTTAAGACAATTGTCGATTTCAACAGTTATATTTCCGGAGCTTATACCCCCCTTGTCAAGCTCTATGGAGAAGATGCACCCTACGTTGCGTGTGCCGGTGCGGAAGATGTATGTACCCCGGTAGTCAGATGGAAAGGATTCGAGCAGGTTAACATTAACACAGTAGGCAATCCGGAAGAAGTGACGGATATTTTATGGAACAATTGTTATTCGAGCATCAGTGCATGTAATACTACGATAGAACTGGTTGCACAGAATACGAATCTCACGGCAGAGGAGTTGAGCCCCATTGACGGCGAAGCCAAATTCCTCCGTGCTTTCGGTTACTTTCAGCTGGTTCGCTGGTTTGGTGAGATTCCTTTGCTGACGGAGGCCAATCAGAAGAATGCGTCGGTGGAACCGCAGGCTGCCATAGCTGATATTTATAAACAGATTGTTGTGGATTTGCAGTCGGCGGAAACGACACTGCCTTCGAAGCGGGAAGACCGTACCCGTCCCACATGCTGGACGGCAAAGTCCTTGCTGGCAAAGGTATATCTCACTATGGCAGGCTTCCCGTTGAACGACGCTTCATGTTATGCGCTGGCACGTGATAAGGCTGGAGAAGTTATCAATGAGAAAGTTTATTCGTTGGAGAGAAATTTCTTCGACTTGTGGCTGTATGATAACAGACAGACTAATTCCGAATTTATTTTCACCCTTTATGGCAATTCCATCAGCAGGACGGGCGGTTATCAATTCCGTGCCACTCGTCCCGATGCCAATGGTGAAGGAGGTTGGGCCGACTGGACAAGCGACAGCCGCTTCTTTGATATGTTTCCTAAAGGAGATGGCAGCCGTGTGAAAGGTACTTTTTATCTGACTATGATAGACGGAACCCCGTGGGAGCAGACAAACACGGCTCAGCCCTACGTAGGGAAACTGCGCGATGCCGGTCCTGCAAGCGGCGGATATTACAATGCGCCCATCGGGAGCGGGCAGAATGCGGATGGCTTTTACTGCATGTTGCGTTATTCTGATATATTGCTTATATATGCCGAGGCTGCCAATCTTGCAGAAGGAAGCCCTTCGCAAAAGGCTTATGATGCACTGAATGAAGTTCGCAGAAGGGCAGGCTTGCCCGAACTTTCCGGCTTGACGGCGAAACAGTTTGATGACGCGGTTCTTGACGAGCGAAATTGGGAGCTGGCGTTTGAATGTAACCGCTGGTTCGACCTCTGCCGCCGTTATCTGTTGAAAGAGAAATTGTCTCCTTGGTATCCGGAATCAACGATAGACGACCATAACTATCTGCTGCCGAAACCGAATGACCAGTTAATGATTATGACCGGAGTAAAGCAGAACCCCGGATATTGACAATAACCTTAAAAAAACGAACAAGATGAAAAAGAATATATTTTTGTTTTGGGTACTTTTAAGTACCTTGGTTGGTGGAGTGTCTTGCAGCAGCGAAGAACTGCCTGCCAATCCCACGATAGTGTCTCCGGTATCTTCTCTGGTGTTGTCGGTCGAGGGTATGGACTATGTGGCGGTGCCCAGGTTGAAGGAAGACAAGACGCTGGATAATGTATTGACCCTTGAGGTCAGAAAGGCTTCGACAAAGGCCGTTGTGAAATCAATCGTTCTTGCAGATGCCTCGGCTGAGGCTAACGTTGCCGTAGGTGACGAGGTGACTTTTACCGGCAACAGATGGGAGCTTGTCTTGAAACGCGGCATGGAAACCGGAAGCTATTTTGTTGAGATGGTCTACAATGAACCGCCGTTTATGTACTTCGTCAAAACCGGAGACTATGGACCGGAAGGAGAAAGATATTATGTCAATCCGGACAAATCGCAAAAGATTGCTTCCATCAACTATGATACCAAGTTTGAGGGATATATTGATTTGACCGGAACGAATTGGGATAATATCGGTCTTGTTGCTTCGGATTTGTCTTCCTACTACGACTTCTCCGGTGGAGCCGACGGTTCAAGCTGCTCGTTCGAGATGGTGAAGAAAGAGTCTGCCGGTGGAAATGTTTTTGCTTGCGATGGTCCTTGGGGAAACTGGACTTCCAATAACGGAACCCCCGAAATTACTTCTCCGGGCGTATGGAAGATTAATTTCGATGCGGCGACTCAGGTGATGACGCTGCTCCACACGCAATGGGCGGTTACAGGCTCTGCCATCAGTTCCTTGAAGGCTATGACCTATTCTTCGGAAACGCGTCTCTGGAGCCTGGATACGGATTTGTCGCCAGGAACGCTGAAGTTTACCACCATTGCTGTCGGTTATGGCGACCCGATAATTGTATATGGAGCGTCCGAAGGACTTTCCAAACTGTCGGAAGAGGGTACGGACATAGAAATCGGGACGGCTGGGAATTATACGATTACACTGAATTTGAGTCAGCCGCCGTATTATGACTATTCAATCAAGAAAAACGGATGACACTTATGAAAAAAATTACATTATTATTGTCTTCTTTGTTCTTTTTCTCCCTTGGAACGAGTGCTTGTTCGGACGAGGCGCCATCCGGAAACACTGAAAAACCGGAACTGCCGGTCAATCCCGAGCCGCCCGTTACCCCTTCGGAGACTTTGAAAGGCTCGTTTGAAAGTAAGTTTGTGAGATATGCTAAAGGACAGAAGTTCACCGGGCAGGAGGATGATAGGCTGGTGACTACGGTATGGAAAGACACCGTATGGCAGAATGAGCGCGTGCATAAGCAGATTGTGCTTTGGACGGAATCAAAACGGTATGATGACTTGACGTACGAAATCGGCGACCTGCTGTCCGGCGGCAACCGTATTGCTTCTTCCAATCTGCATTTGCGTTTTCCATCCTATGTGTTGGGAGATGAAAAGGCTCTTGTTTGCAATGAATACCGCACGCATACTTCGGTACAGATTGCGGATAAGTTGTCCGAAGAGGCAGTCAGAACAGTGACTGCTTCGGAACCGGTAAAACTTTGGCTGACTGCCGACATTCCTGCGGGCACCGCGCCTGGAGAGTACGAAGGCACGGTCACCGTAAAATCGGGTGGTGAGGTGCAACTGACGTTCACGGTAAGGTTGCTGGTTGTCAATCATGCCTTGCCTCCGGTGAGCGAATGGGCTTTCCATTTGGATTTATGGCAGTTCCCTTTCCAGCTGTCCGGCTTGTGTGCTGATAATGGGCAAAAAGTTACTCCTTTTTCGAGTGAGTATTTCACTCTGGTGAAACCATTCTATCAGTTGCTGGCTGATGCCGGACAAAAGGTTATCACTGCCTATATCAAGGACGGCGCTTTCAACAAAGGTCAAACCATGGTTAAGTGGCATGAGGCTGCTGATGGGAAATGGAGCTTCGACTATACCGGTTTCGACAAGTTTGTCGCTCAGATGATGTCGTGGGGGATTGGCAGACAAATCAGTTGTTTTTCTCTGGTGGGATGGAACACTTCCATCGGATATACCGATGCTTCGGGCGAAGCCCGGACGTTGAAGCTGACAGTGGGGAGTGACGAATACCGGACTGTTTGGAATGAGTTTCTGGATTCCTTTGAGCGTCATCTTAAAACGAAGGGTTGGTTTGAAAAGACTGTTCTTTATATGGACGAAATCAGGGAAGATGAAATGCGGCAGGTGGTATCTTTCATAAAGCAGCACAATCCGGATTGGAAAATAGGACTTGCCGGTAGTGCCGTCTCCTCCGATGTGGAGAGTGCTTTTTATGACTACAGCACCATTTTGGGATATGACCGCACATCGACGAATGCTGTTGCCACTTTCTATACCAGTTGCGCGCAGAGCATCCCCAATGCCTATGTAAGTCTGGATAACAATCCGGCAGAGATGGTGTGGGTGGCTTGGTATGCCAAAGCCAAAGGATTGAACGGATTCTTGAGATGGGCTTACGATTATTGGACCAAGGCCGACCCGCAGGATGTGAGGGATGGAAATAACACGGCGGGGGATTTCAGCCTGATTTATCGCAGTGACAACTCTTTGTCTTCAGTCCCCTTGTCGAGCATTCGTCTTGAATTGCTTCGCGAAGGTATACAGGATTATGAAAAAATGCGCATCCTCTCCACCAATCTGATGAATCCCGTTGTGCAGAAGTTTACGTTGACTTCGGGAAGATTCGCAGGGGAAATAGTGACGGAAGCACAAGGTATGTTGAAAAAGATTTCTGCTGAATATTAAAAAAGGATGATTATGATTAAACTTGAAAAAATATTTGTATTGCTCTTTTTGCTGGGATTGTCAGTAAGGATGAGTGCTGTCGGTCTGGATAAACGATTTCAGATACTGCCTCTGCCGCAGCAGATGGAAATTCAGAAAGGGAAAGGCATAAGTGCCGGTGAACTCTCTTTTGTCACCATGAAAGGGGAAGGAGAAATCCCGGTTCTGGGAAATATGCTGGATGCGCTTCCGCGATATGCGGTGAAAGGGGTAAAAGGCGTGACACTCTCAATGACCGGAAAGGATGTGCCCGCATCTCCCGAAGGGTATGTATTGGAAGTCTCTTCCAAAGGGGTTGCCATCCGTGCCCGTTCTCATGCCGGACTGTTTTATGGTTGCCAGACCTTGGAGCAGCTGATGGAAGACAGCCATCAGTTTTCATTGGAGATACCGGCGATGAAAATTACGGATTATCCGGCTATAGCCTATCGCGCCGTACATCTGGATACAAAACATCATCTGGACCGGACGGAATACTATTATCGCATGATTGACAAACTGGCAAGGTATAAAGTGAATGCCGTGATATGGGAGCTGGAGGACAAGCTGCGCTATACCCGTCGTCCCGAAGTGGGTGCGCCAAACGCCATCGGCAAGCAGGAAATGCAAGCCATCTGCCGCTATGCCGAAGAACGGAACATCAACATCAGCCCTCTGGTGCAAGGGTTGGGACACGCCAGTTTCATCTTGAAGCACCACTGGGAGCTGCGCGAGAGTGAAAAGAGTGATTGGGAATTCTGTCCTTCCAATCCCCGCACATACGAAGTTCTGTTCGACCTCTATCGGGATGCGATGGAAGCGATGCCACAAAGCAAATACCTCCATATAGGCGGCGATGAAATATCGGCCATCGGCATTGATGAGCGTTGTAAGGCAACCGGCAAAACGGCTTTTCAGTTGCAGATGGAGTGGCTTAAAAAGGTATGCGATTTTGCGGTGGCACACGGGCGGACTCCTATATTCTGGGACGATATGCCGTTGAAATATGCCAATCTGTGGTGGCTTCTGCACCGCAATGTGCCGGACGATGAAGTCATGAAGAACTGGAATACGGCGGAATTGGATAAAGCGATAGATATGTTTCCCAAGAACTGCATCTACATGCGCTGGCATTACGAAGACCCTACCATTCTGCCACATCGGATGCTGCTTAATTGGTATCATAAGAAAGGTCTGAAGGTGATGGGAGCTACTTCCGCGTCTACCGGGGAAACTCCGTTTATACCGCGTAATAATTCCAGGGTACAGTATATCAAGGATTTTTGCGCTTTGGTTGCCGAAAATCAGTTGGAGGGAATTTTGACCACGGCATGGGATGACGGCTCGGCCCATCTGGAAACTGTTATGCGCGGTTTCATAGCGCAAGGGGAGTATGGCTGGCATCCCGGCGGGAGGACGATAGAAGATTTCATCACAGCGCATGCCCGGCGTGAGTTTGGTTTGCAACGGAAACAGATGGATTTTCTGGCAGAGATGGAGAAAGCCGCCTTTTTCTTTGACGGAGTGCTGGTTGTTTCCGGTTCGAGGAATCCGGCTTGGGGAGTGACCGAGGCTTTTACCTTGATAGAACTGCCTGATGCCGGGGCGCCGGGAAAGTGGAGCAGGAAGTACGAGAATAGATTGGATTCTGCCCGTATTGAAGCCGCGCGCTATGAAAGAATAACCAAAGGATTGCAGGACGCAGAATCCCATGCTTTGCGCAATCGTTATACATTGGATATTTATGAGCAGACCGGACGTTTGCTGAACTATCCGGTACGGTTATTGATGGCTTTGGAAAACTATGATAAAGCGAACGGAGAGGATGAGCGTGCGGCAAGTCTGAGGCAGATTAAAAAGGTGTGTTCTTATTTTAAGGAGATGCGTGCGGAGCTTGAATCTGTATATTCGCAAACCCGCTTCATGAGCAATCCCGAGGGGTATATTGCCGACCAGAATCACCACCGCCATCTTGCTGCAATGACCAATAACAGCGATTGGCTGTATCTTTATGAACTTCCGATGGTGGAAAAAATAGAGTCGTGGATGAAGACTTTGGATGAATAGAGAAACTGATTAACCTTAGACTAAGTCTCGTGGTCTGTCGGATACAGACCGGAAAGTTTTCAATAGGTATTGTTGTTCCGGGAAAATGCGCTTTGCTGATTCCCGGAACTTTTGTATGGATGAACGGAGAAACTTTATATCTCGGTTTCTGTTTTTAAGTATTATTGAAGTATCGGAAATGTGCAGACAAGATTTGTAGTATTACAGAATTGTTACAGAATTTATCCTTACCTTTGGCGCTTTAACAAAAAACGGCTTATGGTAAGTAATATATCTTCGTGCACGAAAGCACTCGTTTTGCTGATTTCGTTGCTGGGTGTTTCGTCTTTTTCCCTGCGGGCGCAGGAGAAGGATTTTGCCACTTGGGCGAATGTCGGTTTCGAATATAAGTTGAAGCCGGCATTTACTGTTTCCGGTGGGCTGGAGTGGCGTACAAAGGATGATTTGGGAAAGACAGACCGGTGGGGGCTGAAGGTGGGGGGAAGCTATAAGCTGTTGCCTTTCCTGAAGCTTGGAGCCGGGTATGAGACGCATTACCGCAACCGGGGGGCGGATGGCTGGAAGTTCCGGCACCGCTACCGTTTGGAAGGCACTCTGTCTGCCCGTGTGCAAAGGGTGAAACTGTCTTTGCGTGAGCGCTTTCAGCATACGTTCGATGGGCATAGGGATGAGTTCCGCTTGCGTTCGCGTGCGAAGTTTGCCTATGACATTCCGAAGTGCAAGCTGGAGCCGTATGCTTCGGTCGAGATGTATAATGGTCTGAACAGGACCGAGCATTTCGGGGTGAAACGGATGCGTTATCGCGGGGGAATCACGTTGCCTCTGTCCGGGCGCTGGGAGGCGGACCTCTTTTATTGCAGGCAGTGGGAGCAGGATAAGCGGAAGAATATAGTAGGGGTGGAGTGTGCTTACAGCTTCTGAGAGGGGTGAAGTCCGGTTATCCTATTTCTTACTTTTCCGGTGTTCCTTTTTCAGATAGAAGTTGAATCCGGCGTATACTTGGAGGATGCCGAACCCGTTGTTCAGGGAGAAACTGTTCTTGTAGTAGTCGTATGTCCTGCCTACGAATGAGGTACCCACGAAGTATTTGCTGTTGTTGTATACCACGCCTGCACGCAGGATGAAGTCGATATTGAAGTTCTTGTACCAGTCGTCCGCTTCCCGTTCTTCGGTCTTCTCTATGCGCGATGTCTTGTAGGCGACCGCCGGATTGAACGACAGGCAGGCGAGACAGTTGCGGGCAAACACCCAATTGTAGGCATAGCCGACGTTGAGGCTGATGTTCGTGTATTTGATGTGCTTCACCTTCATGCCCGGATTCATGTTTTCCTGAATGATTTGGGGCAGCTTGGTATAGTCGAAGTCCAGATTGTGGGTGGATACGGAGAATCCGGCAATGAAAGAACCTGCATTGCGGCGCTGGTTGGTGGACTGGCTGAAGGCGGCTGGATAGGAGAAACGCCGATTGTTGAAAATGTAATACAGATTCAATCCCTTCATCTTTACTTTCAATCCGTTGAAGTCTTCGGAATAATTGGAGGGAATCTCGTCGGAAAAGCCGGATACCTTGTGTATCTTGTAGTCGTTTCCGGTGCTACGGTAGAAAATGTCCACTCCCAGTTTGGAACTGTAAAGGCTGAGGTCAAACTCCGTGCCGCGCTTTTTCTTGCTTTTCTTTCCGTAGAGCCAGTCCGTGTCGACAGCCCATCCCAGGAATATCCAACGCCATCCGAAGTAAGCGCCTATCTTGTTGTGAGGGTTGGGCGAGAAACGGAGCCGCTGGTCGTCATTGCCCACAGAGTAGTATTCGTAATTGGTGAAATGGTCGAGCATCAGGGCGTAATTGTATCGGTTGGGACTGATATAGGTAGTGTCGAAGTCGCTGAAGTTGAGGAATTTCTTCAATGCTTTTCTGAAGGTATTTTTATATACGATGCTGTCGCATGCGACAGAACCGTTCTCCTTGTTTTGCGCAAACAATGAGAATGTAAATAATATCCATAAGCAGAAAAAGGCCCCTCTTTGCATCTTGTTGTTCTCTCTCATTTATACAAAGCTAAATAAAATAACCGGTTTTTGAACAGTATCCCGCTAATTTTTCTCTGAAAAAGGCATCAATAATTTGTAGTTCTCAATCGGAATGACTAATATTGAACGTCTTATTGAGAGACTTTATGAATCAAAACCAGATAAAGAAGAATACGATATGAAGAAGATTATCAATCCGTGGAAAGATATGGAGGGCTACAACTGTTTCGGTTGCTCTCCCGACAATGAAGCCGGTGTGAGAATGGAGTTTTATGAGGACGGTGACGAGGTGGTGAGCATCTGGAAGCCGCGTCCGGAGTATCAAGGGTGGCTGAATACGTTGCATGGAGGCATCCAGTCCGTATTGCTGGACGAAATCTGCGGCTGGGTCGTGTTCCGCAAGCTGCAGACCGGCGGGGTGACATCGAAAATGGAAACCCGCTTCCGCAAATCCATATCGACCAACGACACGCATGTGGTGCTGCGGGCTTCGCTTCGCGAGCAGAAGCGGAATATTGCTATCATAGAAGCACGCCTGTATAATAGCATGGGCGAACTTTGCACAGAAGCCACTTGCACCTACTTTACCTTTCCGAAGGAGAAGGCGGAAGCGGAAATGCATTTCCATAGCTGCGAAGTAGAGCAGGAGGAAATATTGCCGTTGATTTAATTGTTTCACCACAGATTACACAGATTTGCATAGATTGGAATAAAAATAATTTGTGCAAATCTGTGTAATCTGTGGTGAACTAAGATGAATTTGAAAGAAAAAATAAACTTTTTGTGATAAATCTTTTGGAGTTTCAAACTTTTAGTTTACTTTTGTCGCATTAAAATCCAAAAAATATGAAGAATATCGTTGCACATCATCACCATCATCATCCTAACGAATAACTCGGTGGGCGTATGAGTGTATATGTACAACAGATGACATAACAGACGAGGCTTACCGAATATTGGTAAGCCTCGTTTTGTTTTCTGTCATCTCATTCAAAATAGTAAATAGTAAATCGTAAAATAGTAAATAACCTTATGTTAAGAATTGCAGTACAAGCTAAGGGTCGTCTGTATGACGAGACCATGTCGTTTTTGGGAGAATCGGATATAAAGTTGAGTGCCATGAAGCGCTCGTTGTTGGTGCAGTCGTCAAACTTTCCTCTTGAAGTGTTGTTTCTGAGGGATGACGACATTCCGCAGTCTGTGGCTACTGGGGTGGCTGATATAGGCATTGTGGGTGAGAATGAATTTGTTGAGAAGAATGAGGATGCGGAGATAATCAAGCGTCTGGGATTCAGCAAATGCCGTCTGTCTCTTGCCATGCCGAAGGATATTGAGTATCCGGGGGTGAAGTGGTTTCACGGAAAGAAGATTGCGACATCTTATCCGGGTATCCTTTCCGGCTTTTTGAAAGAGAATGGGGTGAATGCGGAGATACACGTCATTACGGGGTCGGTAGAAGTGGCGCCGGGCATCGGTCTGGCAGATGCTATTTTCGATATTGTAAGTTCCGGTTCTACGCTGGTGAGCAACCGTTTGAAGGAAGTGGAGGTTGTGATGAAGTCCGAAGCGCTACTGATTGGCAACAAGAACATGAGCGAGGAAAAGCAAGAGATATTGAGGGAGCTGTTGTTCCGTATGGATGCCGTGAAGACAGCCGAAGATAAGAAATATGTGCTGATGAATGCCCCGAAAGAGAAACTGGATGAGATTGTCTCTGTACTTCCGGGCATGAAGAGCCCCACGGTAATGCCTTTGGCACAAGAAGGCTGGTGCTCGGTACATACGGTGCTCGACGAGAAGTGTTTCTGGGAGATTATCGGAAAGCTGAAAGCGCTGGGGGCAGAAGGCATTCTGGTGCTGCCGATTGAGAAAATGATAATTTAAAGCCTCGAGGATGTGTCAAAAGTATATAAACGCTTTCTTTATGTTACGACATTAGGTACGAATTACGCGAAATAGCGCGGAATCGGTAAAATGAATCCGTGAAATCCGCGTAATCAGCGCCTAATAGAAAGTCTTCAGAGAGTTTTGACACACCTCCAATAATATCATGGTTTATGCATAAATCTTTAAAAACATGTCATTATGATATTGATTAGTAATCCCGATAAATCCCAGTGGCAAGAGATTCTGAAACGTCCGGTGATGAATACGGAGAATCTGTTTGATACGGTGCGGAGTGTTATTGACCGTGTGAAGGAGGAGGGAGACCGTGCTGTGCTGGATTATGAAGAAAAATTTGATAAAGTGGTGTTGGCCTCGCTGGCAGTGTCGGAAGAGGAACAGCAGGAAGCGGAAAACCTGGTGAGTGAAGACTTGAAAGCAGCTATTCGCCTGGCAAAGCAGAACATCGAGACTTTCCACGCCGCACAACGCTTTGAGGGCAAGAAAGTGCAGACTCAGCCGGGGGTGACCTGCTGGCAGAAAGCGGTTGCCATAGAAAAGGTGGGATTGTATATCCCCGGAGGAACGGCTCCGCTGTTTTCTACGGTACTGATGCTGGCCGTTCCCGCCAGGATTGCCGGATGCAAGGAGATTGTTCTCTGCACCCCTCCGGGACGTGACGGAAAGGTACATCCCGCTGTGCTGTTTGCCGCAAAAGTGGCAGGTGTCAACCGGATTTTCAAAGCTGGCGGCATACAAGCCATTGCCGCTATGGCATACGGAACGGAAAGTGTGCCTAAGGTTTACAAGATATTCGGTCCGGGAAATCAGTATGTCACGGCTGCCAAACAGCTTGTGAGCTTGCGTGATGTGGCGATAGATATGCCGGCAGGACCTTCGGAAGTAGAAGTTTTGGCTGACGAAACAGCTAATCCGATTTTTGTCGCCGCCGACTTGTTGAGCCAGGCAGAACACGGAGTGGACAGTCAGGCTATATTAATTACGACCTCTGTCGAATTGCAACAAGCTGTAAAGGTGGAAGTGGAACGCCAACTGGCCTTACTGCCACGTAAAGAGATTGCCGAAAAGTCTCTTGCCAATAGCAAACTGATTGTAGTGGACAGCATGGCAGAAGCCATTGAATTGACCAACGCGTATGCTCCCGAACATCTTATCATAGAAACCGAGGATTATCTTTCCGTGGCAGAACGTATCGTGAATGCCGGTTCCGTATTCCTGGGTTCTCTTACTCCGGAGAGTGCGGGAGATTATGCTTCGGGCACAAACCATACCCTGCCGACAAACGGCTATGCTAAAGCATACAGCGGTGTCAGCCTCGACAGCTTTATCCGCAAGATAACTTTTCAGGAGATAAAGCCGGAAGGATTAAATATCATCGGCCCTGCCATCGAGCTGATGGCTGCCAATGAACAGCTGGATGCGCATAAGAATGCTGTGAGTGTGAGACTGGGGCAGTTGGAAAATGGAAATGGAAAGTTGAAAATTGAGAGCTGATGGCTTAAAGTAATTTTAATCGTAAATTGTCAAATCATAAATAACATGGTGAAAACATTACAAGAACTTACCCGTCCGAATATCTGGCGTCTGAAGCCTTATTCTTCAGCACGTGATGAATATAATGGTGCTGCGGCATCCGTTTTTCTCGATGCAAACGAGAATCCTTATAACATGCCGCACAACCGTTATCCCGACCCCATGCAGCGGGAGTTAAAGACAGAATTGTCTAAAATTAAAAAGGTGAGTCCCGATTCCATCTTCTTAGGGAATGGCAGTGATGAAGCTATCGATTTGGTGTTCCGTGCTTTTTGTGAACCCCGTGTGGATAATGTAGTGGCCATCGACCCTACCTACGGCATGTATCAAGTCTGTGCTGACGTTAATGATGTGGAGTACCGTAAAGTGCTGCTCGATGAGGATTTCCAGTTCTCTGCCGACAAGCTTCTGGCTGCTGCGGATGAGCATACCAAACTGATTTTTATCTGCTCTCCCAACAATCCTACCGGCAATGACCTGCTCCGTAGCGAAATTGAAACGCTGATTCGCCGGTTTGATGGGTTAGTGATACTGGACGAGGCATACAATGACTTCTCCGAGGCACCTTCCTTCCTTGAAAATTTGAATCAATATCCGAATCTCATTGTACTGCAAACCTTTTCCAAAGCATGGGGATGTGCTGCCATCCGTCTGGGTATGGCATTTGCCTCACCGGATATTATCGGCATCCTCAGTAAGATAAAATATCCCTATAACGTGAACCTGCTGACACAGAAGCAGGCAGTGGAAATGCTTCACCGCTATTATGAAATAGAACGTTGGGTAAAGACACTGAAAGAAGAACGGGAGAATCTGGAAGCCGAGTTCGCCGCACTGCCATGTACGGTGAAGATGTTCCCTTCCCATGCCAATTTCTTCCTGGCCCGTGTGACGGATGCCGTGAAGATTTACAATTATCTGGTAGGCAAGGGTATCATTGTCCGCAACCGTAACTCCGTGTCACTCTGCGGAAATTGCCTGCGGGTGACGGTGGGAACGAGAGGAGAGAATGAAAAATTGATTGAAGCGCTGAAGGAATATATGTAGAAGGAGTTAAAGGGAGTAAAAGGGGGGGTAAAGGGATTAAAAGGGAGTTAAAGGCCGATACTGCTGTTCTATACAAGTAATGCTTATGCAAGCAGAACTACCGGCTCTAACTCCTCTAACTCCTTCTACCTCCTTCTAACTCCCGATAACTCCCTTTATTCCCTCAAAAAAAATATCCTTTAAAATGAAGAAACTACTTTTTATAGACCGTGACGGGACTTTAGTCATTGAGCCGCCCATTGATTATCAGCTGGACTCCCTGGAGAAGCTGGAGTTCTATCCGAAAGTGATGCGCAATCTTGGCTTCATCCGCAGCAAGCTGGATTTTGATTTTGTAATGGTGACCAATCAGGACGGTCTCGGCACCGCCTCCTTTCCGGAAGAGACCTTCTGGCCGGCACACAACCTGATGATGAAGACATTGGAAGGCGAAGGCATCACCTTCGACGACATCTGCATAGACCGCAGCATGCCCGACGACAATGCACCGACCCGCAAGCCGCGTACCGGAATGCTTGCCAAATACCTCGATAACCCGGACTACGATTTGTCCCACAGTTTCGTCATTGGCGACCGGCCTACGGATGTGGAACTGGCAAAGAATCTGGGCTGCCGTGCCATTCTTCTGCAAGATGACACGGCATCATTGAAACCCGTTTCCGAAGGTGGCGGTGCCGCTTGTGACGGACTTGAAGATTACTGCGCCCTCGCCACCAGGGATTGGGATAAGGTTGCCGAATTCCTCTTTGCCGGTGAGCGTACGGCGGAAGTACGTCGCACTACCAAGGAGACAGATATATACGTATCCTTGAATCTGGATGGTAACGGGCATTGTGACATCGCGACCGGACTGGGCTTCTTCGACCACATGTTGGAACAGATAGGCAAGCACGGCGGCATGGACCTCACCATCCGTGTGAAAGGTGACCTTGAAGTGGACGAGCATCACACCATCGAAGATACCGCCCTTGCTCTGGGCGACTGCCTTTATCAGGCCTTAGGAAGTAAGCGGGGCATTGAACGCTATGGCTATGCCCTTCCTATGGACGATTGTCTTTGCCAAGTGTGCCTTGACTTTGGCGGACGCCCGTGGCTGGTATGGGATGCCGAGTTCAAGCGCGAGAAGGTAGGAGATATGCCGACGGAAATGTTCCTGCATTTCTTCAAGTCCTTGAGCGATGCTGCCCGGATGAATCTTAATGTAAAAGCCGAAGGACAGAACGAACATCATAAGATAGAGGGCATCTTCAAGGCGTTGGCACGTGCGCTGAAGATGGCGGTGAAGAGGGATATTTATCACTTTGAACTGCCAAGCTCGAAAGGAGTGTTGTAGAATCGTGCAGACAACTGCTGCAAAGTTACTGCATACCTTTTGCAGTGCTGCTGCAAAGCAGTTGCAGTGACGCTGCAAGGCTTTTGCAGAGCCACTGCAGATGTATTGCAGAGTTTTGCAGTTGTATGTCTCTGATTAATAGATAAGTAGTGTTATGTCACATTTAGCCCCTTTGATAGCTGATTTAGCTCTGATATTGATTTGTGCGGGGATTATGACCCTGCTTTTTAAGAAATTGAAGCAACCGCTGGTGTTAGGATATGTAGTCGCAGGATTCCTTGCCAGCCCTCACATGGCCTATACACCGTCGGTGATGGACACGGCTAATATACAGACCTGGGCGGATATAGGCGTTATCTTCCTGCTGTTTGCACTGGGATTGGAATTCAGCTTCAAGAAGATTGTGAAGGTGGGAGGCGCGGCGATTATTGCTGCGTGTACCATCATCTTTTGTATGATATTGTTGGGAGTGGCGGTAGGTACCGGGTTCGGCTGGCAACGGATGGACTGTATCTTCCTGGGCGGTATGATTGCCATGTCGTCCACTACCATTATCTATAAGGCGTTTGATGATTTGGGGATGCGCAAGAAACAGTTCACGGGGCTGGTGCTCAGTGTGCTTATCCTGGAGGATATTCTTGCCATCGTATTGATGGTGATGCTCTCCACGATGGCAGTCAGCCATAACTTCGAGGGTACGGAGATGCTGGGGAGCATTGCCAAACTGCTGTTCTTCCTGATACTTTGGTTCGTGGTGGGTATTTACCTCATCCCCGGATTGCTGAAGCGGTGCCGGAAGCTGATGAGCGAGGAAACCTTGCTGATAGTCTCTCTCGGACTCTGTTTCGGCATGGTGGTGATGGCTGCACATACGGGGTTCTCGGCTGCTTTCGGTGCCTTCATCATGGGTTCCATTCTTGCCGAAACGGTAGAGGCAGAGAGCATAGAACGGCTGGTGAAGCCGGTCAAGGACTTGTTTGGCGCCATCTTCTTCGTATCGGTCGGCATGATGGTAGACCCAGCCATGATTGTGGAGTATGCGGGACCTATTGTCGTGATTACTCTGGCGGTTATCCTCGGGCAATCCCTTTTCGGGACGCTGGGTGTGCTGCTGGCAGGGCAACCGCTAAAGACAGCCATGCAGTGCGGTTTCAGCTTGACGCAAATCGGTGAGTTTGCCTTTATCATAGCTTCGCTGGGCGTGTCGCTGCATGTCACCAGCCATTTCTTATATCCTATTGTGGTGGCGGTGTCTGTCATCACCACTTTCCTCACTCCTTATATGATTCGTTTGGCAGACCCCGCTTCCAATCTTGTGGATACGCATTTGCCGGAAAAATGGAGAAAGTTCTTGACCCGTTATGCTTCAGGTTCGCAGACGATGAACCATGAAAGTCTGTGGAAGAAACTGATATTTGCACTAGTCAGGATTACGGTTGTATATTCTATCATTTGCGTGGCGGTGATAGCTTTGGCGTTCCGTTTTCTGGTGCCTTTCGTGCACGACAGTCTGCCCGGGGTATGGGGCTCTTTGTTGGCTGCCTTTATCATCATTCTGTGTATAGCTCCGTTTCTGCGTGCTATCATGATTAAAAAGAATCATTCGGAGGAGTTCGTGACTTTATGGAAGGATAACCGTGGAAACCGGGCGCCGTTGGTGGCTACCATTGTACTGCGTCTGCTGCTGGGTGTTTCGTTTGTCATGTTCGTTATAGCCGGTTTATTCAAGATGTCTGTGGGACTGGTATTTGGAGTGGCGGTGTTGCTGGTGACTTTAATGATACTCTCCCGCCAGTTGAAGAAGCAGTCCATCATGATAGAGAGGACATTCTTCCAGAATCTGCGGTACCGCGACATGCGTGCCGAGTATATGGGAGAGAAGAAACCGGAGTATGCGGGACGTCTGCTGTCGCGCGACCTGCACCTGACGGATTTTGAAATCCCCGGCGAGTCGGCATGGGTGGGCAGGACATTGGCGGAGCTGAATTTCGGAAAGAAATACGGCATCCATGTGGTCTCCATCCTTCGGGGCAAGAAACGGATTAATATTCCCGGAGCGTCTGTCCGCCTTTTCCCGCAGGACAAGATACAAGTGATTGCTACGGACGAGGAACTGAACGTCTTCGGCAAGGAGATGGATAAGGTGTCTGCCATGAATACGGATGTGATAGAGAAGAGTGAGATGATTCTGCGCCAGTTCTGTGTGGACGGGCAGTCTCCTTTCCTGAACAAGACCTTGAAGGAAGCAGGGATACGCGAGAAGTATCACTGCCTGATTGCCGGTGTGGAGCGGGGAGGGGAGACCCTGCATGCTCCCGACCCGCATGAACCTTTTGTAGAAGGCGATGTGGTATGGGTTGTAGGCGAGAGTGCCGATGTGTACGAATTAGTCAGTCAGAAAGGCGAAGGTTTCGACATGGAGGTGTGACAAAACAAAAGGCATCTTACTTCTTGATAGTTTTTAGGCACACCTTCATAGTCGTTAATCAGAGCTTGTTCAGTATTTTGTCCATCACCCAGTTTGTGAGAGTGGCGCTTTCGCCGTCACAGCTGCAGACGGACTTGCCCAGCAGGTGGTCTACCACTGCCTGTATAAGCGGTTGCTGGACGTAGGTGGGGTTTTCGACGATGATTTCTTCACGTCCTCTTTCCGTATGCAGCGCAATGGGGTCATAGGTGAATACGGAGAAACAAATCATGCCTTTGTCTCCAATGATTTCTATACGGTCTTCGCGGGCGGATTCGTGGGCGACGAAACACCAGGAGCCGCTGCCTACTAGTCCGCTGTCAAACTGGAAACATGCGCTTAGGGTGTCTTCGGCAGGATATAGTCTGCCACGGTTGCTCTTGTAGCCGCTAGCTTCGAGGATACATCCGAAGATTTCCTGCAGCAAGTCTATCTGGTGGGGCGCAAGGTCATAGAAGTATCCTCCGCCGGCAATGTCCGGCTGCACGCGCCACGGCAGGTTTTCCTTGTTATGGTCGAGGTCGCGGGGAGGCTGGGCGAAGCGGATTTGAATGTTGATGACATTGCCAATATGTCCCTCCTCTACCAGTGACTTTACCTTCAGGAAGTAGGGCAGATAGCGGCGGTAATACGCGACAAAACATGGAATACCCGTTTCTTGGGAAATGCGGTTGATGCGGCAGCACTCTTCGTAGGTAACGGCCATCGGTTTCTCTATGTAGACCGGTTTACCTGCCTTCATGGACATGATGGCGTACGTAGCATGTGAAGAAGGAGGAGTGGCAATGTACACGGCGTTCACCTCTTCGTCGTCAATCAGCTCCTGGGCATCGTCGTACCATTTAGGAATCCCTCTTTCCTTGGCGTAGGTCTTGGCCTTGTCGCCATTTCGGCTCATGACGGCCACTACTTCGGAGTTCTCTATTTTCTGGAATGCCGGTCCGCTTTTGTATTTGGTCACTTCTCCGCAGCCGATGAATCCCCATTTAATTATTCTCTCGCTCATAATCTTTCCCTTATTTTTACTCTTCCTCAAAATCGAATTCAAAGTCGAAATCATCCAGAAATTCCGGTTCTGTAAATTCTTCCAGACTCCGGCGGTCTTTTTTCGTTGGTCGTCCGGTACCCTTGGCACGGTTGACGAAACCGCTAACACGGCTCATCTCCAGCAGTTCATACTGTTCCGGAGTCGTTACATTCTCCATCATTTCGGCAACAAGCTTTGCGCCGACACGCTTTTCGATGGTTTGCAGTACTTTGAAGGAATAGGTGACGGGGGGCTTGCGCACCTGGATGACATCTCCCGGCTTCACCGTACGGGCAGCCTTTGCCAGTGCGCCGTTGATGCTGATGCGCCCTTTTTTGCAGGCTTCGGCGGCTATGGTACGCGTCTTGAAGATACGTACTGCCCACATCCATTTGTCAATTCTGGCTTCGTTCATTTCTTGTTATATTGATTCATGGTGATAGCTATTCCTGCCAGGCAGAAACTTTTGATGATTTCTCCGGCTGTCTCCAATCTCTCATCCATTGTTTTCCAATCTTCATCGGTAAAATGTCCCAGCACATAGTCAATCTGCCCACCACGGGGAAAGTCATTGCCGATGCCGAAACGCAGGCGTGCATAATTCTGGGTGCCCAGCGTTGATGCAATATGCTTAAGGCCGTTATGTCCCGCATCGCTTCCCTTACCTTTCAGGCGCAGTGTGCCGAAAGGCAGTGCCAGGTCATCTACCACTACCAACACATTCTCCAATGGAATGTTTTCCTTTTGCATCCAGTAGCGTACGGCGTTGCCGCTGAGGTTCATAAAGGTGGAAGGCTTCAGCAGTAACAGTTGGCGTCCCTTGACTGACAGTGTTGTGGTGAAACCATAACGTCCGTCGGTAAAAGTGGCACCCGCTGCTTTGGCCAGAGCATCTACTGCCATGAATCCGATGTTATGGCGGGTTTCGTGATATTCGGGGCCGATATTGCCCAATCCTACAATTAAATATTTCATAGTCAGTGCTTCCTGTTTATGAGGGTGTTAAAACTAGTATTCACCACAGATTACACAGATTAACACAGAATGAATTTAATGTACCGATAATCAAAGATGTCTATCTGTGCAAATCTGTGTAATCTGTGGTGAATTATACACTCTCGTGAGCCGTAAAAAGAACGCGGATTATCGCAACTTTCCGCGGAAATCAGTATGAAATCTGCGTTGGCTGCGTTAATCCGCGTTCCCGAATATTTAGTCTTTCTTGGAAAGAATCGATTAGTTGCCTGCAGCAGCAGCGGCACCTCTTGCAGCACGAGTCAGCTTAACGGCGCATACAACAGCTTCTTTGGCATTCAGCAATTCCAATCCTTCGTATTGCAATTCGCCAACTTTAACAGTCTTACCAAGTCCCAAGTGGGCAACGTTGATAATCAGTCTTTCAGGAATTACGTTATACAAAGCTCTTACTTTCAGCTTACGCATCTGGAGTACCAGCTTACCACCGGCCTTAACACCTTCTGCCAAACCTTCCATCTGTACCGGAACTTCCATAACGATAGGCTTAGCCTCGTCAATTTGATAGAAGTCAACGTGCAGGATAGTATCCTTTACGGGGTGGAATTGGATATCTTTCATGATAGCGTTTACTTTCTTGCCATCAATCACCAAGTCAACTACGTAGATGTGCGGAGTGTAAACCAAGTTACGCAGACCCTCTGCAGGTACAGTGAAGTGAACATTTTCACCTGCACCATAAAGTACGCAAGGTACACCGTTGTTTTTACGAATAGCTTTCAAAGCTCTTGCTTGTTCCGAAGAACGTTCTGCAATAGTTCTTGCAGTTCCTTTTACTTCAATTGATTTCATTTTAAAAATTTTTGTGTTACTCTAAATTAAGTAAATTTTTTGCTTAATTCACCATCACACGATGTGGCTTGCCACACGATGTTGCAAAAAAGCGGTGCAAAAGTACAGCTTCTTTTTGAATTATCAAAAGGTTATAACTTAAAATTCAATGTCTATCTTGATTTCTCCTTCCAATGAAGACGCTTTTTCCTCTTTCGGCAGTTCTTCTTTTCCCGTTTCGGGACTTTCAGCCTCTTCGTCAGTGGTATGTCTTGTATAGCAGCCTTGCTGTTCCTGGATGAAGCCGATGGCTTGCTGAAGTCCGTTCATGAACTTTTCAAAATCCTCTTTGTATAGAAAGATTTTGTGCTTTTCGAAACTTACCTGCGAGTCGTCTCCTTCGCCCATCACAATCTTCTTGCTTTCCGTGATGGCGAGAAACATTTCGTCTTTTCTGTTTTTCTTGACGTCTAAATAGTAGATGCGCTTACCTGCTTTGATGGATTGGGAGAATACAATCTCCTTGTCGTTCATGTCCGCTGCGTTTTTCTTCTTAAAGTCTTCCATATTATAATAGGTCTCAATTTTGATATTATCACCTTAAAACTTGTATCTCGTAGCTTTTAGCTCTTTATCGGGCTCAAAATTGACGATTTTTTTTAAACTGTCAAAAGAAAAAGACCGGATAATCAATATCTGCATTAAAAAATGTGATTTATTTATGTAAACTCATTAAAAATGCCTACTTTTGCGCCTTGTTAAAACACTAGTATTTACTTTAGAATTATGATCAACAGAGTTCTTATTCGTCTTAAGATTATACAGATTGTATATGCTTATTATCAGAATGGCAGTAAAAATTTAGACTCAGCGGAGAAAGAATTGTTCTTTAGCCTTTCAAAGGCATACGACCTCTACAACTACCTGCTGATGCTGATGATAGCTTTGACGAACTACGCACAAAAACGTATTGATGCGGCAAAAGCTAAGCTGGCTCCCACTGCCGAGGAGCTGTATCCCAACATGAAATTTGTGGAAAACAAGTTCATAGCCCAGTTGGAAGTGAACAAACAATTGACGGAATTCATTGCCAACCAAAAGCGCACGTGGGCCAATGATGAAGACTTTGTCAAGGGATTGTATGAGAAAATTGTGGAATCAGATATATATAAGGAATATATGGCTTCTTCGGACAATTCTTACGAATACGACCGTGAATTGTGGAGAAAGCTGTATAAGACTTTTGTCTTCAACAACGAAGCCTTGGACAATGTGCTCGAAGACCAGAGCCTCTACTGGAATGACGACAAGGAGATTGTGGATACTTTCGTACTGAAAACCATCAAGCGCTTTGAAGAGAAGAATGGTGCCAATCAGGAACTTCTACCAGAGTTCAAGGATGAGGAAGACCAGGAATTTGCACGCCGTTTGTTCCGCCGTGCCATCTTGAACTGTGACTATTACCGTCACCTCATCAGCGAGAATACGCGTAATTGGGACTTGGACCGTGTGGCCTTTATGGATGTTGTAATCATGCAGTGTGCCTTGGCCGAAATATTAAGTTTCCCGAACATTCCGGTGAGTGTTTCGTTGAACGAATATGTCGATATTGCCAAAGTTTACAGCACGGCCAAAAGTGGCAGCTTCGTGAACGGTACATTGGATGGAATAGTTAATCAATTAAAAAAAGAAGGTAAGTTAACGAAAAACTAATACCTTTGTTTAATAATAGAAACCAAAACTGAGTATTTATGAACTTAATGACTGTATTCTTCCTGCAGGCTCCCGCTGCAGGCCCTGCCGGTGGTGGTAGCATGATGTGGATTATGCTGATAGCCATGTTCGTTATTATGTATTTCTTTATGATTCGTCCTCAAAACAAGAAGCAAAAGGAAATAGCAAACTTCCGTAAATCGCTTCAAGTGAATCAGAAAGTAATCACAGCTGGTGGTATCCATGGTGTTATCAAGGAAATCAACGACAATGATGTGGTGCTTGAAATCGCTTCTAACGTTAAGATTCGTATAGACAAGAATTCTATTTTTGCTGCAGCTGCTGATGCGAACAGCAGTCAGGCATCTAAATAATAGAAATGTGAGCCTATGTTTGAACGTAGGAACATACAACGTACATATCTGAAGATATCAAGAGAAGTGAAGGACTTTCTGCTTAGCGATAAAAGCAGGGAGTTCTTCATTTTTTTGTTTTTTTTCTTTGTAGCCGGTGGCTTCTGGCTCTTGCAGACCTTGAACAACGACTATGAGGCGGACTTTTCTATACCGGTGCGGCTGAAGGGAGTGCCCAATAATGTGGTGATTACCTCTGAACCTGCTTCAGAACTCCGTATCAAGGTAAAGGATAAGGGAACGGTACTGCTCAACTATATGTTGGGAAAGAGCTTTTATCCCGTTATTCTCGATTATGCCGATTATAAGGGCGTGGATAATCAAGTAAGGATATATCCCTCGCAGTTTGAAAAGAAAGTGCTGAACCAGCTGAATGCCTCTACCCGCCTGCTTTCCATGAAGCCGGATACATTGGAGTACATCTATTCGACGGGAGCCTCCAAACTGGTGCCGGTGAAGCTGCGCGGCACGCTGAGTGCCGGACGTGAGTATTATCTTTCGGATACGATATTCAGTCCCGATTCCGTATTGGTGTATGCGCCGCAAGGCGTGCTGGATACGATTGCTGTTGCCTATACGCAACCGGTGAAGCTGGAAGATATATCGGATACCTTGAGGCAGCAAGTCCCCCTGCGTATCCAGAAAGGTGTGAAGTTTGTGCCTTCTTCCATTGAGATGATGCTTCCGGTGGATATTTATACGGAAAAGACAGTGGAGGTGCCGTTGCGTGGCGTTAACTTTCCTGCCGACAAGGTGCTGCGCGCTTTCCCTTCCAAGGTGCAGGTCACGTTTCAGGTTGGTCTGAGTCATTTCAGGCAGATTAACGCTGATGATTTTCATATTTACGTGTCCTATGAGGAACTGCTCCGTCTGGGTTCCGACAAGTATACGGTAAAGATTAAGAATCTGCCGAAAGGGGTGAGCCAGGTACGCTTCAATCCGGCACAAGTGGATTTTCTGATAGAGCAAGTTTCTCCTGATTATGGCGATTAAGATAGGTATAACCGGTGGTATCGGTAGTGGAAAGAGTATGGTATCCCGGCTGTTGGAAGTGCTGGGTGTTCCCGTCTATATCTCGGACTTGGAAACGAAAAGGCTGATGGCATCCGATTCATTGATCCGCGAGGAATTGTCAGCTTTGCTTGGTGCGGAAGTGTATGCCGGTGGCACGCTGAACAAGCCTTTGTTGGCGTCTTATCTTTTCGGTAGTCCGGAGCATGCCAAAGAAATCAACTGTATTGTGCATCCTCGTGTAAAGGAGGATTTCAGGCGGTGGACACAATGCCGCACCGCTTTTCCCATTGTCGGTATAGAATCGGCCATTCTGGTCGAAGCGGGGTTTGCGGGTGAAGTGGATGCTATTGTTATGGTCTATGCGCCCGAAGAGGTGCGCATTTTACGTGCCGTCCGGCGGGATGCTTCCTCGCGCGAATTGATAGAAAAGCGTATCCGTAGCCAGATGAATGACGAAGAAAAGCGTAAATATGCAGATTTTGTCATTGTAAATGATGGCGAAACCCCATTGATTCCGCAAGTTTTAGAGCTAATCGGTTCGCTATCTGAAAAAATGCACTATCTGTTACGCAAATAGGCATCTCCTTAACAATAAAAATAAGCAAGCTTATTTTGTATTGTCTTCGGCTTACATTATCTTTGCCCCCCGAAAAAAATAACTACTAATCATCAAAACAGAATATATTATGTTGAAGACTATTTTGTCCATTTCCGGTAAACCGGGATTGTATAAGCTTGTTTCTCAGGGAAAAAATATGTTGATTGTAGAGTCGCTTGCAGACAAGAAGCGTTTCCCTGCTTATGGTAATGAGAAGATTATTTCTTTGGGCGATATCGCCATGTATACAGATACGGAAGATGTTCCTTTGAAGGAAGTGTTTCTTTCCATGAAGAAAAAGGAAAATGGTGCTGCCGTAGTGCTGGATTTGAAGAAAGCTACTGCTGACGACTTGCGTGCTTACCTGGCAGAGGTATTGCCTACCTTCGATCGCGACCGCGTATATCCGTCCGACATCAAGAAATTGATTGTTTGGTATAATTTGCTGGTGGCAAGCGGTATGACGGATTTTGAAGAAACTCCTGCGGCAGAAACGAAGGAGGAAAGCAAGGCCGAGTAATCGGAGAAGGATTGAAATACAAAATAAAAGAGGCGATTCTCAATAGTCGGGAATCGCCTCTTTTATTGGGGGATACGGATTGCTTTTAATTTCTGAAAACCAGTCCGTCGTCAGTGGTATTGGCATCCACTGTAATAGGCTTGCTGCGGTCTACTTCCTGAGCCAGCAGCTTCTTCGACAAGTCGTTCAGCAAATAGTGCTGGATGGCACGTTTCACCGGACGGGCGCCGAATTCAGGGTCATACCCTGCATTGGCAAGGAAGTCTATGGCGGCATTTGTCAGAACAAGTTCCACACCGTTACCGGAAAGCATCTTCTGCACACTCTTGATTTGGAGCACCACAATTTGCTTGATTTCGGGCTCTGTCAGTGGCAGGAACATGATGGTCTCGTCGATACGGTTCAGGAATTCCGGGCGGATGGTCTTTTTCAGCATATTCATCACTTCCTTTTTGGTTTCCTCTACGATTTGCTCCTTATTGCTACTGTTGAGCTTCTCCATCTGGCTTTGGATATAGCCGCTGCCCATGTTGGAGGTCATGATGATAATCGTATTCTTGAAGTTGACCGTACGCCCTTTGTTGTCCGTCAGACGTCCGTCATCCAGCACTTGCAGCAAGATGTTGAATACGTCCGGATGCGCTTTCTCGATTTCGTCGAATAGGACGACAGAATACGGTTTCCGCCTTACGACTTCTGTCAGTTGTCCACCTTCATCGTAGCCCACATATCCCGGAGGCGCTCCTACCAGACGGGAAACGCTGTGTTTCTCCTGATACTCGCTCATGTCGATACGGGTCATCATCGTCTCGTCGTCAAAGAGGAACTCCGCCAGCGCCTTTGCCAATTCCGTCTTACCTACACCGGTGGTTCCCAGGAAAAGGAATGAGCCGATAGGACGTTTCGGGTCTTGCAGTCCGGCACGGCTGCGGCGTACGGCATCGGATACGGCCTCGATGGCTTCGTCCTGCCCGATAACCCGCTGGTGCAGTTCCGCCTCCAGATGCAACAGTTTGTCCTTTTCGCTTTGCAGCATCTTGCTTACCGGTATGCCGGTCCAGCGGGATACTACGTCGGCGATGTCTTCAGCGTCCACTTCCTCTTTAATCATGGCCTTGTCACCCTGCATTTCGTGCAGTTTTTGCTGCGTTTCTTCAATCTCCTGGTTCAGCGCTTGCAGTTTGCCGTAACGGATTTCGGCCACCCGGCCATAGTCGCCTTCCCGTTCTGCTTTGTCGGCCTCGAACTTCAGGTTCTCTATTTCCACCTTATTCTGCTGGATTTTGTTGACAAGGGTCTTTTCACTTTGCCATTTCGCCTTGTACGAGTTTTCCTGCTCTTTCAGCTCGGCAAGTTCTTTGCCGATTTGTTCCAGTTTGGGCTTGTCGTTTTCGCGCTTGATGGCTTCACGTTCAATCTCCAGCTGCTTTATCTTACGCGAAATCTCGTCCAGCTCTTCCGGTACGGAATCGACCTCCATACGCAGCTTGGCGGCGGCTTCGTCCATCAGGTCGATAGCCTTGTCCGGCAAGAAACGGTCGGTGATGTAACGGTTGCTCAACTCTACGGCGGCGATGATGGCATCGTCCTTAATCCGTACGTGGTGATGGTTCTCATAACGTTCCTTCAGACCACGCAGAATGGAGATGGTGCTCAGCGTGTCCGGTTCGTTCACCATGACAATCTGGAAGCGGCGCTCCAACGCTTTGTCCTTTTCGAAATACTTCTGATATTCATCGAGGGTAGTGGCCCCGATGCTCCTCAGTTCACCGCGTGCCAAGGCGGGTTTCAAGATGTTGGCGGCATCCATGGCACCTTCGCCCTTGCCGGCACCCACCAAGGTATGGATTTCATCAATGAAGAGGATAATGTCTCCTTCCGACTTCTTCACTTCGTTGATAACGGCCTTCAGACGTTCTTCAAATTCGCCTTTGTACTTGGCGCCAGCCACCAGTGCACCCATATCCAGGGAGTAGACTTGTTTGTTCTTCAAGTTCTCGGGGACGTCTCCACGCAAGATACGGTGGGCAAGTCCCTCTACGATAGCTGTTTTACCGGTACCCGGTTCACCGATAAGAATCGGGTTGTTCTTGGTACGCCGACTCAGAATCTGCAGGACACGCCGTATCTCTTCGTCACGGCCGATGACGGGATCCAGTTTGCCGCTGCGGGCTGCTTCGTTCAGATTGATGGCATACTTTTCCAATGACTGGTAAGTGTCTTCGCTGGATTGTGAAGTTACTTTTTCTCCTTTTCGCAGTTCGTTGATGGCTTCCCGCAGTTCGCGTTCCGTCATCCCGGCATCTTTCAGAATGGTGGATGCAGTGCTTTTCACATTCAGCAAAGCCAGCAGTACCGGTTCCAGGGAGACGAATTCATCACCCATTTCCTTGGAATATTGGGTGGCCTTCTGGAACACTTCGTTCGTTTCACGGCTCAGGTATGGCTCTCCGCCGGATACCTTGGGCAGAGAATCAATTTGCTTGTCCAGTACAAGTGCTATCTGCTGACCGTTCATGCCCAGCTTCTGGAAGATGAAGTTGGTGACATTTTCACCCACTTTCATCACGCTTTGAAGCACATGCACGGGCTCGATGGCTTGCTGTCCACGGCTTTGTACCAGGTTCACAGCCTCCTGCACCGCTTCTTGCGCTTTAATGGTAAAGTTGTTAAAGTTCATATTTTGTTCTCCTTTCTATTTTATCAGTTTCATAACACTTGGGAAGGCGCAAAAGATTTGCCATTGGCACATTTCGGACAAATTGTCTGCATATAAAATATGTAAAATGACAAATTGTCTGTAAACCAGTCGTTTTGTTTCTTTCTACTTCTTTAGATAAGAAGTTGGAGCAAAGTTCCTTTTCGTATTAAACTCTATTGGTTAAAGAGAAGGGCAAATAAGGATGTCATGCATGAGATGTGCATCTCATGTAGTACGAGGTGTACATCTCATGTAGTACGAGATGCACATCTTATGTAGTGAGGGCCTATATGTTTTAGTAGCTAAGTCTTCGTGTTCCAGCTCCAAGGTTTCCGTGTTGCGGGGGAAGGATATTCTCTTTCCGCTTCGGAGATATAGATTAATTGCTTGGGATGATACAAGTTATTGATAAATTTGTCGTACTTTTACTGCTTCAAAGTTTTGTGCTTTCTGTGTGGTAGGTTTTCGGAGCTCCGCTTGCAGAGGAGCATTATGTATAATCACGTATTAAAATAGAAGATAATGGAGGATAAGATAAAGTTTCCGGCAAATGTGATATTGATAGATGTTGCATTTCTGAATGAAGTGGTATATGGTGCAAAGAACTTTTTGGAAGGTAAGTTGGGACGGAAGCTACCCGATGTTGACCTGCCGGCATGGTTGAGCTATCTGGCATTGGACGCCGGCTTGAGAGAACAAGAAAATGAGGTGGAAGTGTTGCTGGTGCATACTCCGGCAGCGGACGTGCTGAAGTGTTGTGAACCATCCGATGTGAATAAACTGAATCACCAGGCATGCCGTACGCCGTTGGGCGAATTTACATTTTCTTCCGTCACCTCTTCTGGTTTAGTCTCTACCGAAGAGTTGTTTCTTGACCTGATGAACCTGGCGCTTGATTCTGCAGATGTGAAGTGTTTGATGTTGTTGCCTTTCCATCAGGTATATGGTAATAGAGTGGAGGAAAAGCTGGCGGGTTTCTTCAAAGACAAGAATGAAGAAGAACGGGGCAAAGCTGTGTATTTCATTACGGAGGAACCTCTGAGCCCGGTGTATTGCCGCCTGGAGCCGGTGTTTTATTCTTTGGCGCATGCTTTCGGCATCAAGTCTGACGAGTTATAGGATATAAGAAGTATATGAGTGATTTCCGTTTAAAAGTGTTTCAGTCTGTTGCCAAGAACTTGAGTTTTACAAAGGCTTCGCAAGAGTTGTTTGTTAGTCAGCCGGCTATAACCAAGCATATCCAGGAGCTGGAGGCCACTTATCAGACGAGGCTTTTCGACCGGCAGGGAAGTAAAATCAGTTTGACCGAGTCAGGCCGGCTGCTTTTGGAGCATTGCGAACGGATATTGGAGGACTATAAACGGCTGGAATATGAAATGCACTTGTTACATAACGAATATATTGGCGAACTCAAGTTGGGAGCCAGCACTACCATTGCGCAGTATGTGCTTCCTCCGTTGCTGGGCAGTTTTATCGGCAAGTTTCCGCAGGTCAACTTGTCCTTGCTCAATGGAAACTCCCGGGAAATAGAAGCCGCTTTGCAGGAACACCGCATTGACTTGGGATTGGTGGAAGGGGTTTTCCGCCTTCCCAATCTGAAGTACACTACTTTTCTTGAGGATGAACTGGTAGCGGTAGTCCATTCCAAAAGCCGTTTGCAGTTGCCCGAAGAGATTACTCCCCAGGATTTGCCCGCTATTCCTTTAGTGCTCCGTGAGCGCGGTTCGGGTACGCTGGACGTGATAGAACGCTCACTCCAGAAGCACGGCGTCAAGCTTTCCTCACTCCATGTACTGATGTACCTGGGTAGTACCGAAAGCATCAAGCTCTTTCTTGAAAACTCCGATTGCATGGGAATCGTGTCTATCCGTTCCATCTGCAAGGAACTGGCGGCAGGCACTTTCCGCGTGGTCGAGATAAAGGATATGCCCATGCTTCGCGACTTCTGCTTTGTCCAATTGCAAGGGCAGGAAGGAGGATTGTCACAAGCCTTTATGAACTATATGTTTATGTCCCGATAACAATAAGTTATAGTCTATAAGTAGAAACGATTGGCGGGTGTACTAAAATAGAACTACCTTTGCACCCGGAAAATTAAGGAATAAACATTAGTAATAATAGTAAAATAAACAGTATGGCTTCAAATCGAGTTTTGGCTAAAAGCATTAATATGCCTTTTCTTCAAAGTAATAATAAATTTATTTATGTATCTCTTCTGGTTGTCCTCTCCTTCTTTCTGCTGCTGGATTATGTGCCCGGTATGCATGCCTATTCGGCGTGGGTCACTCCGCCGTTGGCGTTGTTCTTGGGGTTGGCCTTTGCGTTGCTGTGTGGGCAGGCACATCCGAAGTTCAATAAGAAGACTTCAAAGTATCTATTGCAATACTCTGTTGTAGGGTTAGGATTTGGAATGAATCTGCAGGCTTCCCTGGCTTCGGGCAAGGAGGGAATGGAGTTCACGATTATTTCTGTTGTGGGGACATTGCTCATAGGCTGGCTCATAGGACGTAAGTTCCTGAAAGTAGACCGTGACACTTCCTATCTTATCAGCTCCGGTACGGCTATCTGCGGAGGCAGTGCCATTGCAGCTGTGGGGTCGGTGTTGAAGGCAAAGGATAGCGAGATGTCTGTGGCATTGGGCACCATCTTTATATTGAATGCCATTGCATTGTTTGTTTTTCCGATGATAGGCCACGCTTTGAACATGAGCCAGCATGAGTTCGGCACATGGGCGGCCATTGCCATACATGATACGAGTTCGGTAGTGGGGGCAGGTGCCGCCTATGGGGAAGAGGCATTACAGGTGGCAACGACTATAAAGCTGACACGTGCCTTATGGATTATTCCTTTGGCTTTGGTAACTTCGTTCATCTTTAAGAGTAAAGGACAGAAAATCAGTATTCCCTGGTTCATCTTCTTCTTTGTGCTGGCTATGATTTTCAATACTTATGTGCTGGGCACTACCGAAACGGGTGCCATGATTGGGGAGGGAATCAATTCTTTGGCTCGCAAGACGCTGACTATCACTCTGTTCTTTATCGGTGCCTCTCTGTCACGTGATGTACTGAAGGCAGTAGGCATCAAGCCCTTGATACAAGGCACCTTGTTGTGGATAGTGATTAGTGTGAGCACGTTGGCATATATCTACTTGTTCTGATTACATCGGTCCGGCAGTTCTTGAAGTATAACTTCCGGTTGAAGAAGACGGTAGGATTTTTGTAATGTATTTCTTTCCTCATTGGATATATAGACGAATACACATCTCGGGATGACCGGGGTGTGTATTTCTTTTGACAGTTAGTTTACTTTTTTGATGATAAAGTCGAAAGAGGTGAAGAATTGAGGGTGCTTACCGATAGATATGGGAAGAATAATGGTAATGGAGGAATTCCTCCCTTTCCGAATCTCTTTCTTGTTGTATATTCGAGAGTTTGCTTTATTTGCCGTATAAGTTGTCACGCCAATCTTTTGGCTTGTTTCTGCTTGACTTTTTATAATTGCCAAGGGCGTTTCCGCTTCTGCCAGTATGGGGTATTTGACTTCTGAGCTTCTTCCATCCACAATGAATTGCATATTTTTCCAGTTTATTCGGATATCTTCTGAAGAGTTGTTGCGAATTATAATTTCCCATTGGGAGTCATTTGGAATGAACTTATAAGTAACCCCATCTTTTGTATACTCTAATTTTCCTTTTTGGTTCTCCAGCCATTTAAAGGATACTTGGCATCCTGTATCAACGTATTGTGCAGATAAAGTGGTTGGGAACAGGAGAAACAGCAGAATGACAAGCTTATTTTTCTTCTTATATTTCCGGTAGTCATTGTATATCCATAGCATAATAAAAATAATGCCGATAGGGATGGTTATGAGAATACATGTCAGTAAATTCATGATAGCAGATATTATTTGTTTGTTTATATGAATATGTTGCAAAAGTATCATAAAATATTTGATAAAACAAACAAATTATGAATAAAAAGAGTGGCGTATACAGACAAATTGGTATTGGTGTTCCTTATAATATGAATGATTAATTTGTATCTTCATATAAATGGAAAAAAGTAATATATACATCGGAGAGATAATCAAGAACGTGATGCTTGAACAGCAAGTTACCAAGGCAGAACTTGCACGAAGACTGAAAGTTAAGCCTCAAAGTGTAGACTATATGCTTACGAGAAAAAGTATTGATACGGATACGTTGTATAATGTTTCATGTGCCTTGAACTACGATTTTGCTTTGTTGTATTCCATTCATAAGGAACAGATAAATTATGATACGTTAGAGCAGGAATATAGGCTCTCCACGGCGAAAGTGTTGGTGGAGCTTGAGCTGAAGCCTGAAGACATTGCAAAATTGAATCTCAAAAAGCGGATTGCTGATGTCTTGAAATAAACGCATTCTTGGGCTGGTGCTATTGGTGTTTTCATTTTTTCCCATTTTTTCTTCCTGGTCGTGTAACAAAATCCTTTCCCCCTACGTCTGAAGGGTATAAACAGAAATCTACTATTGATAAATAGCCCATGGACGCTGAAAGTTTTAAAAAAGAGTTTCTGCCATATCATCGCAAGCTGTACTGCATAGCTTATAGGCTGTTGGAGAATGCTGCCGACGCTGAAGATTTGGTGCAGGAAGCTTATCTGAAGTTGTGGGACAAGCGGGAAGGACTGGCCATTATCAGTAATCCGGAAGCATTCAGCGTTACTCTGGTGAAAAATATGTGCTTTGATTTGCTTCGTTCAGGAAAGTATACTTTGAGCAGACAGAGCGTGGAGTTGGCCGAAGTGCATAATGTGTCTCAAGCAGATAACTTTGAAGTGCGGGACGAAGCGCAGCAGGTAAGGCACATCATTGCCCGTCTGCCGGTGCAACAGCAGAAAATAGTAACGTTGCGTGATGTCAAGGGATGTTCTTATGAAGAGATAGAGCAGGTCACGGGATTGAATGCTACCAATGTCCGTGTACTGTTGTCCCGGGCAAGAAAAAAGATACGTGAGGAATTTAATAAATGGAGTAACTATGAAAGTCGAGGAAATTGAAAGGCTGCTCGCCGAATTTTATGAAGGGAATACCAACGAGCAGGAAGAAGAGTTGTTGAAGGAAGCTTTCAGAACCGAAGAAGTGCCCGAGCACTTGCAGAAGGACAAGAAACTCTTTCTCAGCTTTTTTCCCGGGGAAGTGGTGGATAATGTTCCCGCCGGATTGGAGGATAAACTGAGCCGGATGATTGATGAAAAGGCTGAAGAGGAACAACGTTTTTTCCACCGGAACAAGGCCAAACGTAATTGGCGCTGGATAGGAGGTATTGCTGCCACCATTCTGGTTCTTGTAGGTGTAGGTTATGGCATTACGAACATGGGAGAGGATATGCGTCCTCCTACACCTCAGGACACTTTCTCTGATCCGGAAGCTGCTTATAAGGCATTGCAGGCCACTTTAATCGAGGTGTCTGCGAATCTGAACAAGGGAATTGAACAGATAGAGGAAACGCGGATAGACGTAACGAAGGTGAACCAGGAAGTAAGAAAAGAAATTCAACAATAATCTGATATGAAAACAATGAAAATGATTTTGGCAGGTGTACTGCTGATGTTGCCTTTGCTTTGCCAGGCACAGAAGAACCTATTCAACAAGTATGGAGATATGAAAGGCGTGTCGTCCGTCTACATATCCAAGGCAATGATAGAAACGAATCCCAACTTGTTTACTAAAGATGTTTATATTGGGAAAGTGTCCGGACAGTTGAACTCTGTGCAGGTACTTTCTACAATGGATAATAATGTAAAGAAAGAAATGCGTAAGGATCTTCGTTCTTTGGTGCAGTCTTCCAGATATGAATTGCTGATGAAGCAGAAGGGAACAGTCTCCAGTTCTGAATTCTACATGAGCCGTAAAGGGGAAAAGGTGAAGGAGCTGATTATGATTGTAGATGGTGCAGCCACTCTGAAATTTGTTTATCTGGAAGGTGATATGACTTTGAAGGATATACAGAATATCATGATGTATCAGAATACCAGCTGGAATGGGAACAATGTGAATATACAGCTTCCGGATATAAACTGGGCTGAGATAGAGAAGCTGAAGAACCGCGATTGGCTTGGAGAATTGAAGCATTCGCAAGAACTGGCATTGAAAGGGCTGGAAAATGTAGCCAAGCTGAAAGACAACAAGTATCTGAAAGAACAAATGGATACCGATACATGGAAACGTTTTGAAAAAAGTATGGAGGCTTTGGAAGAACGTTTGGAAAAGATGGAATAGGAAGCGGTAACCTTTTAGGGAAACTTGCCAATAGAATGTTTTGTTTTTCTATTGGCAAGTTTTTTTGTTATTTGTCTTTTCTCAATTCTGCAAAGATAAGCCCTTCCAGCTCTTCTGCCAGTTCCGGATTGTCAAGGATGACCTGCTTGGCGGCATCGCGTCCCTGGGCTATTTTCGTCTCGTTATAGCTGAACCATGAGCCGCTTTTCTTGATGATGCCAAGCTCTGCACCCAAGTCAATGATTTCGCCTGCACGGGAGATGCCTTCACCGAACATGATGTCGAATTCCGCTCTACGGAAAGGAGGAGCTACCTTGTTCTTCACAACTTTCACTTTGGTCTGCTTGCCGATTACTTCATCGCCGTTCTTGATGGCTTGGCTTCCACGGATGTCAAGACGTACGGAGGCATAGAACTTCAGTGCATTACCGCCGGTAGTTGTTTCGGGATTGCCGAACATGACACCGATTTTTTCGCGCAACTGGTTGATGAAGATACAAGTGGTGCGTGTTTTGCTGACAGCTGCCGTCAGTTTACGCAAGGCTTGTGACATGAGCCGGGCTTGCAGACCTACTTTGTTGTCACCCATATCGCCTTCAATTTCAGCTTTCGGGGTCAATGCAGCCACAGAGTCCACTACAATGATGTCAATAGCGGAGGAACGGATCAGTTGCTCTGCGATTTCCAGTGCTTGTTCGCCATTGTCCGGCTGTGATATCAGCAGATTGTCCACATCCACACCCAGTTTTGCTGCATAGAAGCGGTCGAAAGCATGTTCTGCATCAATGAATGCGGCAATGCCTCCTGCCTTTTGCGCTTCAGCGATGGCATGAATGGCAAGGGTTGTCTTACCGGAAGATTCCGGGCCGTAAATCTCGATGATACGTCCGCGGGGATATCCTCCCACGCCAAGAGCCACATTGAGGCCGATGGAACCTGTGGGAATAACTTCTACTTGTTCGACGCTTTCGTCGCCCATTTTCATGATAGAGCCTTTACCAAAGCTCTTTTCTATCTTGTCCATGGCAGCCTGCAAGGCTTTCAGTTTTTCGCCCGATGCCAGATTGCTGCCATTTTCAAAATTCAGTTCGTCTTTTTTTGCCACGTTGTTAATGTTTAATGATTATAAAATTTGTGCCGCATGGTCTTTGGTCTTCACTTCTTTCGGAGTGATGATACGCTCTACAATACCTTCTTCATTAATGATGAAAGTTGTGCGGAACGTTCCCATATATTTGCGGCCATACATGCTTTTTTCGCCCCATACTCCGAATTGTTCTACCAGCTTCTTGTCGGTGTCTGCAATCAGGGTAAAAGGCAGATTGTTTTTCTCAATAAATTTCTGGTGTGACTTTTCGCTGTCCACACTGACGCCGATGACTTCATAACCGGCTTTGCGCAGGTCGGCATAATTATCCCGCAGGTTGCAGGCTTGTGCCGTGCAGCCGGATGTCATGTCTTTGGGGTAGAAGTAAAGTACAATCTTCTTTCCCTTATAGTCGCTCAAGCGGATTTCTACACCTTTTTCGTTGATACCCAATACTTCGGGTGCTTTATCTCCTATATTCACTTTGTTAATGTTTAATGATTAGTGGATAATGATTAATGTTTAATCATTAATTTCAAACTTCCAAGTCTCCGTCGATAATCTCATGCCAAGGCAGGCCTTGTTTGTTGAGCTGTTCCATGAACGGGTCCGGATTGAATTCTTCAACATTCCATACACCCGGTTTTTTCCACAATCCCTTGAGGAACATCATGGCACCAATCATGGCGGGCACACCGGTGGTATAGCTTACGCCCTGCATACCGGTTTCCTTGTAGGCCTCCTGGTGGCTACAGTTGTTATATACATAGTAGGTACGCTCTTTGCCATCCTTTAGTCCGCGGATGCGGCAACCGATGGATGTTTCGCCTTCGTAGTTTTCGCCCAGGTCTTGCGGGTTGGGGAGTACGGCTTTCAGGAATTGCAGCGGAACAATCTTCATGCCGTTATATTCCACTTCGTCTATGCGGGCCATACCGATATTCTGGATGACACGCAGGTGTGTGAGGTATTCCTGGCCAAACGTCATCCAGAAGCGTGCACGCTTGATGGTGGGGAAATTCTTCACCAGAGACTCCAGTTCTTCGTGATAAAGCAGGTAGGAGTCGCGTGGACCGATGTTCGGATAAGTCAGGTCTTTGTGGATTTCCAGCGGCTTGGTTGTCACCCATTCTCCGTTTTCATAATAGCGGCCGTTCTGTGTAATCTCACGGATATTGATTTCCGGATTGAAGTTGGTGGCGAATGCTTTATGATGATTTCCGGCATTGCAGTCTACGATGTCCAGATATTGTATTTCGTCAAAATGATGTTTGGCGGCGTATGCAGTATAGATGCCGCTCACTCCCGGGTCGAAACCGCAACCGAGGATGGCGGTCAGTCCGGCATCTTCGAAGCGTTTCTTATAGGCCCATTGCCAACTGTATTCAAAGTGGGCAACATCTTTCGGCTCATAATTGGCGGTATCCAGATAGTTGACTCCACTTTGCAGACAAGCCTCCATGATGGTGAGGTCTTGGTAGGGGAGGGCTACGTTGATGACGATTTCGGGTTTGAAACTATTGAAGAGTGCTACCAGTTCGTCCACGCTGTCGGCATCTACCTGGGCGGTTTTGATGTTCGGGTTACCGATTGCCTTGACAACAGCGTCACATTTGGACTTGGTGCGGCTGGCTATCATGATTTCTGTAAACACATCAGGATTTTGAGCCACTTTGTGCGCAACAACGGTACCTACACCGCCTGCACCGATAATAAGAACTTTACCCATTTCTTTGTACTATATTATTATATTAGGTTTATAAAAAATACGGAGAGCAAATATAAGGGTTAATTCTTAGATAAACATTAAAATCCTGCTAAATACTTTGGGGCAAATGCTTCAAATATTAAACAAATTACTTGCATTTGGGTTATTTTCTATATATTTGCCCCTTGAATAAATTAACTTAAACAACGAATAACAATGAAAAAAGTATTTGTTTCCCTATGCATGGCAAGCGTGTTGATGGGCTTGTCTTCTTGTGCATCAACCAAAAATGCCGCAACTCTTTCTTCCATCAGCGGTGAGTGGAATATTATTGAAGTGAATGGTACTGCCGTAGTCCCTGCTCCGGGTCAGGAATTTCCCTATATCGGTTTTGACACAAAGACAGGAAAAGTATTTGGCAACAGTGGTTGCAACCGTATGATGGGTTCGTTTGACGTGAATGCCAAGCCCGGCACGATTGACCTTGGCGCTTTGGCAAGTACCCGTATGGCTTGTCCGGATATGACTGTAGAAAATAATGTGTTGTCGGCTTTGAACAAAGTGAAAAAGTATAAGAAGCTGGGAAAGGAAAATATAGCTTTATGCGGTGCTTCCAATCGTCCCATAGTCGTGTTGCAGAAGAAAGAATCCGTTTCCAAGTTGTCTGATTTGGAAGGAAAGTGGATAATTAGTGAGGCTGCGGGCGAGGCTATTCCCGACGGAATGGAGAAGCAGCCGTTCATTGAATTTAATATTGCAGAAAAGCGCTTGCACGGCAATGCGGGTTGCAATCTGATTAACGGCGCTTTCCAGGTTGATGATGAAAACCCGTCGGCAATCTCTTTCCCGCAAGTTATCAGTACCATGATGGCATGCCCTGATATGGAGGTGGAAGGCCGTGTGCTGAAAGCCTTGAATTCCGTTCAGTCTTTTGGCAAGCTGGCAGGCGGAGGCATCGGGCTGTACGATGCTGACAATAACCTGGTGATGGTGTTGGTGAAGAACTGACAAGATAGGTTGAAATAAAAAAGGCTCTTACAGAAATAATCTGCTAAGAGCCTTTTTTGCATCTTGACATAAAAAGGTCTTTTACTTTTTCTTTAATCCTGCGCGTATCCGGCTCAGGGATTGCGGAGTGATGTAGAGATAAGAAGCCAGATACTTGAGCGGTACATCCTGCAGCAGTTCCGGATTCTCTTCCATCAGCGTCATGTACCTTTCTTTGGCAGTGGGAGGGGTGCCGTAGGCTACTGTGGAACTGTCTACCGACAGAATTTCCCGCTCAAAGATTCTTCTGCCGAAGTTGGCCATGTCTATGGAATGCGAAAAAAGGGCTTCCAGCTCAGGCTTACTGATACAATAGGCGATGCTTTCATTCACCGATTCGATGTTGATGAGGGAAACCTCGCTGTCCACATATCCCCACGATGAGAAAGCTGTGTCGCCCGGTGCGGCGAACCAAAGGGAGTTTTCCGTGCCGTCTGTCAGGTAGTAGGCGCGCCAGATGCCTTTCTTCAAAAGATAGAAGTTGCTGTTCCTTTCCCCTTCGCTGATAATGAGTTCTCCCTTGCTGAAACGAACTTCTGCCATGTGTGACAGAAGTTCGTGCAAAGTGTTTTCCGGTAGTTTATACTTCTTGCAGAATTTCTTTATCATAGTTTCCATGCTGCAAAGATAGTGTAAACCGAAGACAGGACTTTTATGCTTGCATGAAAAAGTTATGTTGGGGTACAGCCCATCTTGTCTAAAGATACGGATTTTTCTTTATGCTCCTTTTTCCCGGATATGTAAATCACGAGGATAAAGAGGGTTGTCAGCATTTCTGCAAGAGGAGTGGCAAGCCAGATTCCCCGGTCTCCCAATAGCAGGGGCAGTCCGAAAAAGCAGGCTGTCAGCAGGATAAAACCACGCAGCAGGGTGATAACTGTGGCATACTTGGCACGCTCCACACTCTGGAAATAGCCGATGGATACGATGTTGACGGCAAAGAACACGAAGCCGGTGGCATACAAAGGCAACCCTTTTACCGCTATGTCATAAGCCGGATAACTGCGGTCTATGAACATGCCGACAATTTCAGGGCTGCAGAATATTGTGGTCAGGGCAAAACATACCCCGCAGCCTATGGCCGTTTTCAGTGCCAGCAAGTAGGCGCGGCGGACACGTTGGCTCTCGTTCAGGCCGTAGTTATAACTGATAATCGGCTGTGCCGACTGCGCAATGGCATTATATACCATAAATATAATAGGAAAGAAATAGCAGGCAATGCTGAATGCCGCCACTCCGTCTTCCTTCAGATAATGAATGAACACCTGGTTGCCGACAAACATCATGCAGGCAATCGCCACCTCGCACAAGAAGGCGGAGGAACCCAATCGGCACATATAGCCAATGTTGCGGCGCATCAGTTGCATGCTTTTCCGGCTCATCTTAATGGGGTGGAAGCGCAGTGTGCACTGGCGGCGCAGTAGATAGAATACTACCATCAATGCGCCTACCGTAGTGCCTATAGCACTTGCCAATGCGGCACCGAACATTCCCCAATCAAAGGGGAAGATGAACAGATAATCCAATAGGATGTTCAGAACGGCAGCCACCACATTGCACATCATGGCGAAGTTGGGCGAACCGTCCAGCCTCAGAAAAAACATACCCGAATTGAGCAATGCCGTGAACAGAGAGAAAGGCACAAACCAAAGCATGTATTCCACAGCCAATGGCGTGAGCCGTTCAGACCCTCCGAGCAGCTTTACCACCTGTGGGGCAAATGAACAGAATAGGGCGGAGGTGCACATCAGCAACAAGGAAGATATGACTACCGACTGCGTGATATTGATGCGTGCCACCTTGACCTTTCCGTGTGACAGATGAATGGAGGCTACCACAGAGGCGCCGACGCCGAACATAAGTCCCACACCCGTAGAAAACAACCATAGCGGTGCCACAATGTTGACCGCCGCCAAAGCATCACTGCCGATTCCTTTTCCGACAAAGATGCCGTCGGTGATAACGAATAGTGCGGAGAAAATCATCCCCAGTACAGTAGGGAGCAATAGTTTGCGGAACAATGTCTTGATGTCCGTGTTCTTGAAGTCGATACTGTCTCTCATTTTTTCCATACTCATCTTATTTATTTCTTTAATATGTGAAAACCAATCATTTCCGTTGCTACGATTAAGCCCAATGTTAACTAATCCTTAATCGTTCCACTATGGTGGAACGATATTTCCCTCGTGGTGGAATGATATTTTCTCCACGGTGGAACAATATTTCCTCCATGGAGGAACGGTTAAAGGTATGCAAGGGAAATGATTAATGTTGTTCATGTTTTATCATCTCTGATTCGGGCGACAAAAGTAGAGCTTTTGAATGGAATGGAAATTAACAAATGGTAATTTCCGACAGAAAAAATGATTTTAATTCTGCCAAACTGACAGATAAACTGCCACAAGTATAAATCTGCGGCTGCTCTGAACAATTTGGCACAACGTTTGTCTTTTTATTGGCGTCTGCCACTGAGGCGGACGTCGAAACAGAATAATAACAAATAAAAAAATAACGATCATGGGAAAAATTATTGGTATTGACTTAGGAACAACAAACTCTTGCGTTGCAGTATTCGAAGGTAACGAACCTGTAGTAATTGCAAACAGTGAAGGCAAGCGCACCACTCCTTCAGTAGTAGCATTTGTTGATGGTGGCGAACGTAAAATCGGTGATCCTGCCAAGCGTCAGGCTATCACGAACCCCACCCGTACGGTTTTCTCCATCAAACGTTTCATGGGCGAAAACTGGGACCAGGTACAGAAAGAAATCGGCCGTATGCCTTATAAAGTAGTAAAGGGTGACAACAATACTCCGCGTGTAGACATCGACGGACGTCTCTATACCCCGCAGGAAATCTCTGCAATGATTCTGCAGAAAATGAAAAAGACTGCCGAGGATTATCTGGGACAAGAAGTGACAGAAGCTGTAATTACCGTCCCCGCATACTTCTCAGACTCCCAACGCCAGGCTACGAAGGAAGCCGGTCAGATTGCAGGTCTTGAAGTGAAGCGTATTGTGAACGAGCCGACTGCCGCAGCTCTTGCTTACGGTATTGACAAGTCTCACAAGGACATGAAGGTTGCCGTATTCGACCTTGGTGGTGGTACATTCGATATCTCTATCCTCGAATTCGGTGGCGGTGTGTTCGAAGTATTGTCAACCAACGGTGACACTCACCTGGGTGGTGACGACTTCGACCAGGTAATCATCGACTGGCTGGTTCAGGAGTTCAAGAACGACGAAGGTGCCGACCTGACTCAAGACCCGATGGCTATGCAACGTCTGAAGGAAGCTGCCGAGAAGGCTAAGATAGAGCTGTCCTCTTCTACAAGCACTGAAATCAACTTGCCGTACATCATGCCCGTAGGCGGTGTGCCCAAGCACTTGGTGAAGACGTTGACCCGTGCCAAGTTCGAGGCTCTGGCTCACAACTTGATTCAAGCTTGTTTGGAGCCATGTAAGAAGGCTATGAGCGATGCTGGTCTGAACAATGCGGACATCGATGAAGTAATCCTTGTAGGTGGTTCTTCACGTATTCCGGCAGTACAGAAGTTGGTAGAAGATTTCTTCGGTAAAGTTCCTTCCAAGGGTGTGAATCCGGATGAGGTGGTGGCCGTAGGTGCTGCCGTGCAAGGTGCCGTTTTGACGGACGAAATCAAGGGCGTTGTATTGTTGGATGTTACTCCGCTTTCTATGGGTATCGAAACTATGGGCGGTGTGATGACGAAGCTGATTGATGCCAACACTACCATCCCCTGCAAGAAGAGCGAGACATTCTCTACTGCTGCCGACAACCAGACGGAGGTTACCATCCATGTATTGCAGGGTGAGCGTCCGATGGCTGCGCAGAACAAGTCAATCGGCCAGTTCAACCTGACAGGTATTGCTCCGGCACGTCGCGGTATTCCTCAGATTGAGGTAACGTTCGATATCGACGCCAACGGTATCTTGAAGGTGTCTGCCAAAGATAAGGCTACCGGTAAGGAACAGGCTATCCGTATCGAAGCTTCCAGCGGTTTGAGCAAGGAAGAAATCGAAAAGATGAAAGCCGAAGCCGAAGCCAATGCCGAAGCAGATAAGAAAGAGCGTGAGAAAGTAGACAAGTTGAACCAGGCCGACTCTATGATTTTCCAAACCGAAAATCAGTTGAAGGAACTCGGCGACAAGCTCCCTGCCGACAAGAAGGCTCCGATTGAAGCTGCTTTGCAGAAGCTGAAAGATGCCCATAAGGCTCAAGACCTGGCTACCGTAGACTCTGCCATGGCCGAATTGAATACGGCATTCCAGGCTGCAAGTGCTGAAATGTATGCCCAGAGCGGTGCTCAGGGTGGTGCACAAGCTGGTCCTGATATGAATGCAGGGCAACAAGGCGGTGCTCAGGATAATACAAAGCATGGCGATAATGTGCAGGATGCTGACTTTGAGGAAGTCAAATGATTCCGATAAGTAAACAGATAATAAACGATAAGCAAAAGCGTGCAGCTCAATGAGTTGCACGCTTTTTGCGTTTATGGGGTTCATGGTTGCTATGTGTTTTCTATGGGCTTTTTTATCTCTTATTTGCGACATGTTTGCGACACGTCTTATTTGGCGATAAGGTACAACTTAAATTGATATAAACCATTTAAAACGAGAAGAATATGCCAAGAGGAAATTACATCATTCAAAGAAGTTGCGAGGAGTGCGGTAAAATCTTTACTCCTCCGACATTAGTGTCGAAGTATTGTTGCCCTGCTTGTTCCAAGAGGGCGTATAAGAAAAGACAAATCGCAAAAGAGAAAGAAGCGATACGCCAAGCACTGATTAGACGAATACCATCCAGTAAGGGGTATCTAACCGTAAAGGAAGCTATGCTGATTTACGGAATTAGTAAAGACGTTCTTTATCGTATGATACGGCAAGGCTTGATACCGTCATACAATTTTGGTCAGCGTCTGATACGCCTTAGTCGGCAGTATATGGATGAACACTTCAAAACAAAGGCAGGGAGTAGAAAGAGAAAAAAGGAGGCATTGTCCTTTGAACCCAAAGATTGTTACACCATCGGAGAGATCGCAAAGAAGTTCCATATCAATGACAGCAGTGTGTTTAAGCACATACGCCGTCATTCTATTCCTACACGCCAAATCGGTAACTATGTTTATGTTCCCAAATCTGAAATTGATAAATTGTATAAGTCGTTATGAAGAAAGCATTACCCAATACCAAAGTGACCGTCAAACTCAGAAGGTCGAATTATAAAGAAGAGTGGTATCTGATTATAGAGTCATACCCAGTGTATAAGCGAGGTTCTAAACGAGCAAGCCGTGTGGTGGAATCTATCAACAGAACTATATCCACACCCATTTGGGATAAGTCATCCATAGCACGAATCTTGCCGGATGGAACATTCAACTATAAGCCTAAACGTGATTTGAATGGAATTATCCAATGCCGTTCAACGATAGACCAAGAGGCTTGCATCTATGCCGACAATGTGCGGAAGTTACGGCAGCATGAATACGATAGTGCCATCCTATACACTGATAAGGAAAACGAAATCGCTGCACAGAATGAGCGGAGCGAACAGGATTTTATCAAGTATTTCAATCGTATTATAAGCACACGTCATCCCAATAGTTCCGATTCGATTATAGTCAACTGGAGGCGTGTAGGTGAATTATTGAAAATGTATTCACAAGGGCAACCAATTCCATTCAAGGCGATTTCCGTTAAACTGCTTGAAGATATAAAGATGTTCCTTCTCCGTGCTCCAATGGGAGGGAATAAGAAAGGTACTATCTCACAAAACACGGCATCAACCTATTTTTCCATACTTAAAGCTGGACTGAAACAGGCGTTCATTGATGAATACCTGACCGTTGATATAAGCGCGAAAGTAAAGGGAATAACAAACATTGAGAAACCTCGCGTTGCGCTTACCATGGATGAAGTGCAAATGTTGGTTGATACTCCTTGCAAGGATGATGTTTTGAAACGTGCGTTCTTGTTCTCTATTCTCACTGGATTGCGGCATAGTGATATTCAAACTTTGAAATGGAAACAAATTCAGCAAACAAGCAAGGGCACATGGCAAGCAGTCGTAATTCAGCAAAAGACAAAAAGGCCCGATTACAAGCCTGTCATTCAACAAGCACTTCAACTATGCGGCATACGTCCAGACGATGATGAAGCACTTGTTTTTGAAGGATTGACTGATGCCTCTTGGATTTCTCGTCCGTTGAAAGTCTGGATAGAAGCATCCGGTATCAAGAAGCACATCACCTTCCATTGTGGACGTCATAGCTATGCTTCGCTGTTGCTGGAAAATGGCGTTGACATATACACCATCAAGTCTTTGATGGGACATACAAACGTCAAAACCACGCAGATTTATACGCACATCGTAAACGAACAAAAAGAGAAAGCCGCCAATACACTGCATATAGAAAATTTGGATTTATAGATTGTGGTGGTTGTATCCACCATTGAGCACCAATGACTTATGTAATTCCAATCATATACTTACCACCGTTTACCCCTCATGAAGCATCGGCTTTTTGAGGGGTATTTTGTAGATTGAAGCTTTCGATAAGGAATGTGTTGGTCCCAATAGTGGTTTATTCCCCTTTTATTATGTCTTCCAATAAATTCTCGTATTAATGAAACTTAAATCTGTTAGTGGTAAATGAGCGGTTGATTGGTGGCGGTCAAGCACCTATTTAGCACCTATAAGCATCCCTATACTTTTGCGGCATCAACTTAAATACGAAGAAAATGGCTTATAAAGTAAATTCGTTGGAGGAGATGCCAAATGCGTTGTCCTACCTGATTGAGTCTGTAGAAGCACTACAAACCAAAGTAAATGCCTTGCAGCATAAGCAAGCAAGTAATTCACCCAAGTGGATGGATATAGACGAGCTTTGCGCTTATCTGCCATCGCATCCAGCCAAGCAAACGGTTTATGGATGGGTATCAACCAAACAGATTCCCGTACATAAAATAAATAAAGCGTTGGCTTTTCTGCAATCTGAGATTGACGATTGGTTGAAGAACAAATCGCATAAGACACAAGATGATTTAATGGAAGAAGCCAAACGATTTGTCGAATCTAAAAAGATTATCAGATGATGGAGACGACAGACTATTGTTTTTCATTCTTTCGCAAGCCCATTCAAAACATCGAACCGATAAGGGCGGTAGGTATTGTGGATGTGTATCGTTATATCATCGGGCATTATGCCCAACCACAAACTGAAGCCCTGCGTTTGATGATGTCTTCTTCCGAAGCTAAAAGATACAAAGCCACTCATTTTGACTATTGTACCTTTTCGGGATTATTCCGCAAGCGTAATGAGAAGGAACTGATTATGCACTCAGGATTGATGTGTTTGGATTTCGATCATGTGGATAACATAGGGGAGTTAAAACAGCAACTACTCAACCATGAGTATTTTGATACAGAACTGTTATTTGTCAGTCCATCCGGTAATGGATTGAAGTGGATAATACCTGTTGACTTGAAAGGCTGGGAACATTCCCGGTACTTCAAGGCTGTTGCCAACTACATCAAAGCGACAGGTTTGCCATTAGTGGATATGTCTGGCAGTGATGTGGCTCGTTCATGCTTCTTACCTTACGACCCACAAGCATATATTAACCATAAATACAAAGATGATGTCGAAGAAAATATTTTCCGCCCAAGATTGGGAAAATGTCCCTTCTGAAATACAGCAAATACATACGCCACGTATTGCCCCTATATATAATAAGGTGGAGGATGATGTGGAAAGTGTTGTTCGGGAGATAGAACAGTGTGCCATTGATATAGCTCCTCATTATAAAGATTGGGTGGAGTTGGGTTTTGCGCTTGTAGATGGATTGGGAGAGAACGGGCGGGAGTATTACCACCGCATCAGCAGGTTTTACCCTACCTATCAAAGGGAAGAAACGGATAAACAATATACGTATTGTCTGCACTCCAAAGGGCAAGGCATTACTATCCGTTCTTTCTTCCATTTGGCAAATCAAGCCGGAATCTCATTGGCTCCGTTCAGTAAAGAGTATTTATCCATTTTACCAAATATCCAAAATGGTAAAACGGGTAAATGGATAAAATCAGAAGAAGAACTTCCTGTATTTCCTGAATGTGTGTTTGAGCATCTTCCTCCTTTTCTAAATGAGGTTGTCAATAATTCCATTTCAGTAGATGACCGTGATACGATACTGATTGGGGCTATTGTGTGTTTGTCGGTCTGCTTTCATAATGTTTGTGGCGTGTACGATGAACGTATTGTTTATCCGAATCTATATCTGTTCGTGGTGGCAGATGCCGGTATGGGAAAAGGAGCATTGGCCTTGTGCCGAGAGCTTGTAGCTCCCATCAACCGTAATTTGCATGAACTTTCCAAACGATTGGAACAGGAATACAAAGAAGCGATGAATACTTATATCAAAGGCAAGAAAGATAGCAGACTGTCTATGCCTGCCGAACCGCCCATGCGAATGCTTGTCATTCCTGCCAATAGCAGCGCAAGTTCTTTCCTGAAGATATTGGGAGATAATGACGGAATCGGATTGTTATTTGAATCGGAGGGTGACACGTTAAGCCAGACTTTGAAGTCTGACTATGGTAACTATTCCGATGTGTTGCGAAAGGCATTTCACCATGAGTTGGTAAGTTTGAGTCGGCGCAAAGACAGGGAGTATTGCGAAGTAGCTAATCCGAGAGTTTCGGTAGCTTTGGCTGGAACTCCAGAACAAGTACGACGATTGATACCTGATGCGGAGAACGGATTGATGAGTCGCTTTTGTTTCTATATTATCCGCTTCAAACGAGGTATAAGAAATGTGTTTGCCACAAGCGACATTTCCCAATCCAAGAATGCCATGTTCAAACTGTTGGGAGATAAATTCTGTCATTTGCATGAGGAATTTGTACGGCAGGGTAATTATTCCTTTTCTCTTCCCTCTGATTTGCAGGAACAGTTTATTGAATATCTCAGTCGTGTGAATGAGGAATGTTGTGACGAAGTGGATAACAAGATGCAAGGAGTAGTCAGACGGATGGGACTGATTGCTTATCGTATAATGATGGTGTTGACCGCTGTCCGACATTTGGATAATGTGATTCACAAATCTTCTTCTGACGAGACTGTACAATTGGTTTGCCATGAGTTTGACTATTCCATAGCCATGAGTATTTGCGACACCCTGCTTTATCATGCCGTATTCATTTATCAGAATTTGTCAGGAAATCAGTTTAAACGATTCAATACCGTTTCGCAAGAGACAGGCGTTTATGCACGAAGGAACATCCTTTATAATATGTTACCCGATACTTTCACAAAGAAGGATTATGATACACTGGTTTCATCTTTGGGCGAAAATGGAAGTACGGCAAACAAGTGGATAGAAGCCTTTATCAAAGATGAAAAACTAAGCCGAATAGAACAAGGGAAATATAGGAAGATTTTTTGAGTGGCAAGTTTGTGTTTTAGTGTCACTAAAACCTATGCGGCAAGCGGATAGAACTGCCACTCTCAAAAAATCAATTTATGAACATCAAAGTTAAGATAAGTATGAAGGAAAAGAAACTTGGTGGTCGCCCTAAGTTGGCGAGTTACCAGAAACGCACGAAATGTTTCCGGGTTATGTTTACCGAGAACGACTACATTTATATCCAATCCAAAGCGGAGCAGGCAGGCTTGTCTGTCAATGAATTTTGCCATCAGGCAGCAATGGATTGTCAAGTCTGTCAACGCATCAGTCCTGAAATGGCATCGGCAATCCGTGACCTTTCCGGAATCGCCAATAATGTCAATCAGATAGCCCATCAGATGCACACTTATGGTTTGGAAGCAGTCAAGCAACAATGCTTTTCAATCATATCAGAAGTCAGTAGAATTATCACCCAAGTAAAGAATAACAATCATGATAGCAAAGATTAAAACAAGAGCAGATTTCGGAGGAATAGTGAATTACGCCAATGACCAGAAGAACAAGAAGAAATGTGCCACACTTTTAGCACATGAAGGTGTCTGTGCCATCAGCAATAAAACCATAGCTGATTCGTTTCAGATACAAGCGTCCATACGCCCGAAAGTAAAAAGTCCGGTGAAACACGTATCACTTGCTTTTTCTTCGCAAGACATTAGCCGTTTCCTCGATAACGAAGAAGGAGATGCGCTGATGGTGGAGATAGCCAAGAAATGGATGGAGCAGATGGGGATTCGCAATACTCAATATATCATAGCCCGACATCACGACACGAAACATCCTCATTGTCATTTGGTGTTCAATCGGATAGACAATGACGGTAATCTCATTTCTGATAGCAACGAACGGATACGAAATGCAAAAGTCTGTCGTGCTTTAACCAAAGAGTATAAACTTTACTTTGCTCCTAAAAACAGCAAAGCGAGAAATAAGAGCCGTTTGCGCCCTCATCAATTACGGAAGTATAATCTTCGTTCCTCAACTCTTGATGCGTTGGCGGCATCTCGCTCATGGCATGACTTTTTGGACATTCTCAAAGGTCAAGGTATAGATATGCGTTTTAATAGTGCAGATAACTCTGATAAAATTCGTGGTATATCATTTTGTCAAGATGAATATAGCATAGCCGGTTCTAAACTTGACCGTGATTTGAGTTTTAGCAGCCTTTGCGTTACGTTGGGCAATGTGGCAACGGAGCTGATTGTTCAACCTCATCAAGCCATAACTTCCGTTGGAGCTGGAGGAACAAATAATGAACAAGGATGGCGAGACGACAAAGACAAGGATAACCAAAGAAACGAACCTTTTTATAAACCCTCAAAACGTAGAAGATAATGAAAGAAGATGTAGTAGCAGCAAATCTCGCGAATTTGCGCCAAAGTATCAACGAGCTAAAAGAGTGTATTGAAAAACAGAATACTACAGTTCCTAAACCAAAGCAATCTGTAAAAATGGACTTTGACGAAAAGACCATTTATAATGGAGTCGCCAAAAGTTTCTGTTCCTGTTGGAATGATGCGTTATCAGTGGTGAAGAAACATATCTGGAAGCAGCAACCTGATACATTGCCATTTTCGCTATGGTTTCCGAAGCTTATTGAACTATTCAAGCAGAAGTCTAAATTTCTTGAATATCTTTATAGACACGTTTGCGATTACAATCTCAATCGTATGACTATTGAAGCAAATACCGATTGCATATTAAAGCGGCAGGACGAGATACTTGCGAGAATCAATGAATTGAAAAATCCAGTAACGGTTATTCCACCCAATATCAATGGGATGTTTATACATGGATATCATATTAAGCTACGATATGTTGTGGCCTTCGTTGTCGTTATTCTAATGTGGACTGTTGCTGCTTCTATTAGTAGTATGAAATATAAGGAAGAATCCTTTGCACATTATTCGATGTATCGGGCGGTGAAAGAACAGCATCAGTATCAGCATTTGATGGAAGCGGATCATTCACAATCTAAGGTTAATAAAGAACGATGAACATTCTATGGGGCATATATCATTAGGGTGTTTTTCCATATGGAGTTTCTGGTTCTGCAACCATAAGACTATCGTTAGTTTCCGCTATTTGGTAAGTTCTAATTTTTCTATCTTCAAGGAAAATGTGATTTAATGTATACGCTAAAGAATCAAGTGTTTCCATGCGGACTTTAGGCTTTAGTTGACATTCCCAAATCGTGATGCAATGCCAGCCCATAGCAGCAAGTTGGCATTGCTCTTTTTTATCACGTTCTTTGTTTCGTTCTATTTTCTTTTGCCAAAAATCAATGTTGGTTTTAGACGGACGAAAGTATTTGCATTTTTCATGACCATGCCAAAAACAACCATTTACAAAAATGACAGTTCGATATTTACGAAGTACTATATCGGGATGACCGGGAAGGCGTGGATGATTGAGCCGATAGCGGAAGCCACGGCTAAAAAGGAATTTCCGAACCAATAATTCAGGTTTTGTATTCTTTCCTTTTATAGCGGACATACAACGATGACGTTGTTCTTTTGTTAGTTTATCCATCTAAAATAGTATTATCTATTAACACTTTAGTCTTTGCCTCTTGGCTGGTATGGCTTCTACAACTTATAAAATCATTAAAGTTTTGGTAATTTCCTAGTCTTTACAAAAAATACGGCAATTTAAATCTGCTTCTTTGCAAGTAGAAATAAATCCGCTCAATAACCAAACAAGCTGCACAACATTATTTTTCTGTTTTAGCGGCTGATTATTCTTTATTTTATCAAAAGCCTCGGCTAGTGCAGATTTAGATAGATAATTTACAGCAAGGCAGATTTCCTGTACTTTATTGGGATTATATCTCAATTTTTTATACAACCTTTCATAATCTGCCGGCATTCCTATTCTACATTTATTTATATTGGTTCCATTCCATTTTCCATTCATTCCTTTCATTTTCTCTTGAATGGTATTGTCATCGGGATTCATATTGCCTATGTTTTTTATAGCTTGACCGATTACTTCTTGAAACTTGGATGCAGAAAGAGTTGCGCTTCCATCATTGCATTTAGAATGAATGTAAGACATTGAATTTTCTCTGATGGCTATATGGTCTGCCCATTCGTTACCCAAATCATCGCACAATAAGAAATCCGCATCATTAAATATTTTCTTTTCTACAACATTAAACATTGAGCCTATTTTAAAATCTGTACTTGTTGCGTCATATCCATCACCCTTTTCGCTTGTGACAGCAGCAATCTCATTCATCGGATATAAAATAGAAAGAATCGATTCAAAATCTTTTTGTATGCCTACATTCATATAAAGCCTTTTGCCCATATATATGTATGAATAATTCGAAAAACCGACAGAAAAACATCCCAAGTTGTTCATCAAATCAATAATTTTCACGTATGTCCCATCGTCTTCACAAAAATACAAAGAATCAAATAAATTACCACATGCCACAATCTTCAAGCCTGATTTCATCTTTTTTACACCAATATTACGTTTGCCCTTTTTCCTATAAATATCTTTTTCTTTCTCATCTAAAGTAAGACACTTCATACCAGAAATTATGTATTTTGCAAAGATGTTTGTTTTTGCAAAATATTCTTCTTCGCCTTCCTTTTTCAAAAAAACATCCGTACAGTGAAGTTCCTGAATATAAGAATTAAGTTTAAATATATCTATAAGTAATGATACCGGTTCTAATTTATCTTGCTGTTTTTTCCATGATTGTGGTTTGGCAAAACGTGAAAAGAATGATTCTTGTGGAATATATGAATCAATTTTTGTAATTAAAACATTCATCCACTCCAATAACTCTATTAAGTTTTTCTTAGTTCCAAATTTTGTCAATCGTGAGGTGTTTATGTTTACAGTACATAAGCCATTAGTATTGGCAAATCGTGCTGTATTAACAACTGTATGATTAGAGCCAAACATTGGCATCGTGTTTTCCAAACTGTTGGCTTCATAAGATTTGTTGCGCATGGCATTCTCGTTCATATTCATATTGCTTAATTTCATTTGCTGAAAAACAGTATCATCGTCAACCAGTACACCAGCTAAAGTATCAGTTGGTATGGAAGTTAGGCTATTAATGAAAGAGCTAATACGTGATATGTTTTTTTTGACTAGAATAATATAATCGTTTATTTCCACAATAAGCAAATATGCTAATCTGTTTTCCATTAATTTTTTTGGAAAATTTTCTTCTTCAAAATCTAAAAAAGAGGGGTAAGTTGCGAATTTGAAAACAAGCAAAGAATAATAGATTTCCTGTTTGTTGGGTACATTCACTATTTCTCTCTTACGACAAATCTTTGTAAATAGTTCGTATTCGATCTCAGTCAATACAGAATTAAATACCTCTTGAATTCTATCCTTTCCTACTTCAAGTTCGTTTTTTTTATAGAAATAAGCGCCTTCATTTAATACTAAATGATCGCACAAATGTAATTTGTCACAATTTCTCATTTTGTCTAGAATTTAAAGGTTTGTTGAATATACGACCTTTTGAAATAAAATTTATCTGATGTAATCATGGTCTGGTAATAGTATGGTGAATGTACATTTTAGAATTTATCAATTACTACCCACTTTTCTATTTCATCAAATGTCGTGTCAATAAATGTATAGCTAATCATCTTATGAGTATCTATCGGTCGATAATCGTCAAACAGCTTCCGGCTGAAACGCAACTCAAACGCTAATCGCATGTCGTCTGTAGCATCTTCTCCTTCTGTTTGCTTTGCTTCCTTTCCTGTAATAGTCCTTACACGGACAATTTCATATATATCACGAACTCCCTTACTCTTTATATAAGGTATAAAGTAATGAAGGTCATGCAATGAAATGGTCGTGGGGAACTTAGGTCCTGTATGGTATAAGGTGGCATTGCCATCAAGGAAACTTTGTGTGTATCCCGGTCGTGAACTGTTTCCTACTAAACCGATAAGGAGGCGATTGGGCACTTGCAATAATGCACCTTTTTGCGGTATTACCTTTGATATGGTCTCATACGATTTGGTTAGAATAAGCTCTTCTATGAATCGTTCCAGTAACTGCCTGTTATGCGTGTCTTTGGGGCGAAGCGGGAAAGCTCCAATGTTTACTTCGTCTATAGTCTTGCGAAACTTGGATTCTGCCACTACAGCCGGTTCGCCATCACCGGGAAACAGGATGTAGCCGCCAATTACTTCCTTCTTCAAGGCATCCGACTGATAATCTTTGTAATAGATGGCATCGCGATATCTGTGCATCTGGTTGATAGCATCTTCCGGTGGAACGTCCACACCGTTTTTGTCTTTCCCGTCAATACGATATTTCGCATCAAACAGGTAAGTCATTTTCATTCCTTCTTGCAAATCGTTCTTGGTAAGTTGCAACACAATGTCCGGCTTTTGGGGGACAGTTGGCACAGTCCAATCTTTTATACCTGCCGATAAGTTTTCTCGCTCCGTACTCTTTGGATTATAAACAAGTTCTGCCAATTCTATATCGTCTTTCTTGAAAAGTATGCGTGAATGTTCACCTTTACCCAAATCCCATGTAAATAGTCCGTTCATTTCCATGCGATTCCTGTGGTCTATATCTTCATCAGACAAATGCAGTTTTTCTTTCACTATATGGCTTACTTCTATGAAACACCATATTTCATACAGTGTTGCAATGTCTTTGGTTTGTAAACGGTATATGCCATCATTCAGAGAATAAGAGCGGTGAAGCAGACTCCATGTGCGATATATCTGACTATATCCGGTAGCTTTTTGTAAAACCAGACTTTCTTGATTCATCCCCTTGTAATTTCCTACGGTACGGAAGAATGGATTTCGTTGCAAGTGTTTTAGCGTTGCCAATGTGGCTTGCATATCCTCTTTCATCACATCCGAGGCATTCTTTATCGCTTCTATACGCTTCTTCAGGATCTCGTATCTATCGGTAATCTGTCCAAGCGCAAATTTCAAGAATCTATTTTCCTTTGTATCATTTGTCCACACACGTTCTTCCACACGATATAGATGCGAACAGTCTGCCCGATGTTCCGCCAGTTCGTTTTCTATGCAAGAGGGAACAAATGTCAGCTTATCGGCACGTTTGTAAGTCTCTTTTCCGTGTAAACGATGTCTTGGGCGGTCAATAATGTTTTTGCAGGCCTTGATGAATTTCTTTTGCTCATTGGCAAATACGCTCCACCAGATTATTTCCGGGGTCTCTCCGCTTGCATCGGGCGAAAAGCCATGAAAGGTTCTTCGCATATAGTCGAGCGAAAGCATTCTGTACTCTTGTTCAATATCCTCTATAATGGCTTTCCAATGCTCGTGATAGTTGAGTTTTGTACTCAACACCTCAAAAGAGAAGACAAAACTGCGGGTTTCTGCTCCCACTTGGTATATGAGTTGTATTTCACTGCGTCCGACTTCATTGCCATAATTCAAGAAACCTGCCAATATCTGTCTGCGAAAAGTGAATTTTTCATTTTCACTTTGGAGAATAGAACCAAACTGAGCCTTTTTCACATAGTCCTTGAATTCCACCCAAATAGGATAATCGGTGTTGTCGAAAAATATGGCGGGAGCTTGTTGGCTGTTTTCAATCGTAATTTCTTCTCCGATATAGTTGCTCAGGATAACAGATGATACGCCTTCTGACCAAGAATAAGTGGAGTGTAAGCATTCTTCTCCAATATTACTCTTGGCTTTATGCCAAATGTCATCGAATTTTGCACATTCGACAATCATTTTAAAATCCTGATGCTTTATGGTAAGCAGTTCCATCGTCCTTTGCGAATATCTGATTGTTTTTAACTCCAGAAACTTGTATAGCCGGATGACAACCGTTCTTGCATCTCTTTCAGCTTGGCTATGGAAACAGATTCTATTTTCTTATCTTCTCCAGTCAATGCTAACAACTGCGCTTCGATAGTAGTAATCATCCTTTCAAGAAGTGAATGCTTGACTTTTGTATCATCACCTTCTATTCGCGACAAGATTTTCATGCTTGTTATCTCATCCAATGCGGTTGCTATGACCTCATCCTCACTGAACTCGTTTCCGTTTTCATCCATATTGTAAGGTAAATTGTTTACCACATAAAGTAGGAATTCGTTCCGCGTGCGGTAGGCGACCTTGAACGGCGTGCCATTAAGAACGTCATTCACTGCTTGCAAATAAGCCAATACCTTATTGCAAATATCCTCGTTGTCGACATATACATCCACACCTTCTACGGCTATACCGATAAGCATATCGCTATTCAGTTTACCAATGCGTTCATATTTATTGTCCAATCCGGCATACAAATCTACTTCATTCATTTCTATGGTCATGGCACGGTCAAGTACCTTACGGGAGAATGAGAAAGTCGTTTCATCCATATTTACCGTGCCCACTACGATTAGGTTCTGTGGAATGGTGATACCTTCTTCCAAAAAGCGGTTTCTTAATGCTTCATTGTTTCCTGTCAGTTCGGCCGTTAATACTCGATACCAATCTTCTGTGCTTTTTTTCAGGATAGGGTCTGTAGTAATCGTACCGTCTTCATTGCTTTTACGAGATTCTATCACACTAAGGAATTCCGCAAAATATTGTTCTACCGGAGCAAGGTTCATTTCATCCAGACAAAGGAAATGAGGTACATCCAAGTTTTCCCAAGCCTTTGTGATAAATCTTAAGAAATCGCCAATCACATATATGGGTTTTCCGCTGACACGACTCACATATCCTATCAGTTCTGTAGAATCATGCCAATTGGGTTTTACCTGAATCATCTCAAAATTCTTAGGTTTCTGAGCTTTATATTCAGTGGAATCTTCGTCCCAACACGCACGGGCCAATTCACGGACAATACGGCTTTTGCCCGTACCGGATATACCGGCAAGCAAAAGGAAGGGTTTGGTCTTGATGGCGGTAATGTAGGAGCGGTAATTAGAATATTTGTTTTGGCTAGTATGATCTATGCTATTAATAGATTTTATGGCATTACCATAAAGAGACAGGTAGTCTGATTGTAAAATAATAACATAATCTGTAATCTCTAATCCTGCATATAATGTTTGAACAAAAGGACCACGGCTTATTTCGCCAGGAGCTGCTACAACACTTCCTTTCTTTGCATCAATATTTTCTTTGGACACATCGACGCCAATAGCATTCAATTCTGCTTTGAGTACAGTTTCAGAATATAAAGAGTCTGTAAACTCAATTTCTTTAGAATGAGTGTTGAAACTGTTTGAAATAATGTTTAATGGGATGTTGAACTCTTCTGCAAACTTTTGGAGAATTTCTTCCTTTGTCATATTGTCTTCAAAAGAATTTCTCCTATATGCCCAAATTGCTACATCATAGATATTGGGAGTGTGTCTTCCTTGATCATTAAAATATTTATCCCATTTATTTGAGAATACAACGTACAATACACGTCCACTACTGTATCGTTTTTTTGCTTGACTCAGATTGAAGATGTTTTCAAGAAAGCTTGATACTTCGTCAAGATTAACCTCATAAGGTACGGAGGGGCAAATACTGCTCTTGCATCCTTTCAATAGAGCCAAATATCCCCAAGACTTATTGGTCATACAATCTTGAAAGCCTTTGTAGGCCTCGACTACAGATTTTACACTTATGAATTTCATTTTTCAAGAGTTTTTTCGTAAGTTTTAATCATATTATTCATTATCGTTACGATAATTGGCACACTAACAGAGTTTCCTAACTGTTTGTATGCTTGTGCATCGGACACAGGGAACACAAAGTCATCAGGGAAGCCTTGAAGTCTTTTTGATTCAAGTACAGACAACTTTCTGCGGATATCCCATAGTTTTGGTGTCCTATTAGCTATAATTGTAGAAGCATATGTGTCAAGACAGGAATAGAATGCTTCCTGAATTTGTGTTTTAGCTGGATCACCAACATGAAATCGCAAAGAACCGTCTGCCTTTTGAAAAGAAAAAACGCCATATTTTCCTTTCTTCGTATTTGGCTTATATTTTGAATTGTCATGTTGGATTCTATCACCAGGCTTGGCATTTGCAAAATGATAATCTATTCTGTCCAATTCAAATTTAGGAATAGCCAAAGATGGATTCCTATCATTCATGTCTATAATGTCACGCAATACGGGATGCCCTTTTACAGGCTTAGGCCATTCAAAATCGACTTCGGTTCTAAAGGCTACGCAATACCATCTTTCTCGTTTTTGAGGAAGACCATAATCTAAAGAAGACAAAATAGTCCAATGTGGGTAATAACCAAGCTTCTTTAGAGTGTCCAAAACAGTCTGGAGTGTTTTGCCATTATCGTGAGATTTCAAACCTTTTACGTTTTCAAGAAAGACCATTGGTGGTTTATGGTATTCTAAAATTCGACATACATCAAAGAACAGAGTACCTCTTACCTCATCATTAAAACCTTGTTTTTCTCCTGCATAACTAAATGGTTGACATGGGAATCCCGCTGTTAAGATGTCAAAACTCGGAATGTCTTTTTCATTAACAGCCTTTATGTCTCCTGTTGGTACTTCATGAAAATTGGCTTCATAGGTTTGTTGGGCGAACTTATCATTATCAGATGAGAATACACACTCTACCTGACTACTGTTCATGGCAAGCCGAAAACCGCCTATGCCACAAAACAAATCTATTCCTTTATATTTTTTTCTCATTGATATCTGTTCTCTTTACTTATTATCTTTTATTGACCACAATAAATCCTTCGTATCCACTTCAAGGACTTTTGCGATTTCCACTAAAGTCTCCAAGTTCGGTTGCATGGTATTTGTACACCATTTTGAAACAGTTCCCGGGTCTTTTCCCAACTGTTCTGCTAACCATTTATTGGTGCGTTTCTTTTCTGCTAAAACCACCTTCAAACGATTTATGTCTTTACTCATACGTTCTGTGATATGTTTTTGAATGCAAAGGTAATCATTCTTTTTGTATTATCATCTTATAATTGTGTTCATATGATTATATGATGATAAAAAACGACTTTATATTGTTGTATATTTCAATTATATGGTTGTCTGTAGTTGACTGTGGTTGTCTCTTGACTTAAAAAGTGTATTAGAATTATCTACAATTTATACAACTTATTTCATGTTATCCAATGGATCTACTAAAAGATATTTACTCGTAAAGTGCGTCTATAAAAAGAAAAATCGTATCTTTACATATGTAATATGGTTAATTTATGAAGTTAATTTGATGCGAAATATGAATGCTAACATAGAATATGAGAAATTTACCCAAGAAATTTATCAAGAATTAGTGAACGCTGATGTCGTAAAAAGTACAAAAGTCAAACATAATATAAAGATTCTTGGTAAATCAGGACAGAAACATCAAATAGATGTATATTGGGAGTATGAAATAGCAGGAGTATTACATAAAGTTGCTGTTGAATGCAAAAATTATAACAAGCCTATTCCAATTAGTAAAGTTCGTGATTTTTATGGTGTGCTATCGGATTTAGATAATGTATCTGGAATTATGGTTACAAAGATTGGTTACCAAGAGGGGGCTAAAAAAATTGGCAGCCATTATGGTATAAGTTTAAAAGAATTGAGAACACCCAATCAAGGAGAAGCTATTGTTGCAGAAGTAAAAACCTGTATAAATGTATCAGTCAGACATTGTCTTTTTGAGGTGGATGATATATGGGCAAAAGAAAACGGTTTAGATCTTCAAGCATATAGAGAACGATTAGATTGTCTAAACTTTCCTCCAAAAGAGAAATGGCTTCATTCCATTTATATTCCTTTGCAAGTTAAAGACAGAAGCATCTGTAATGCGAAAGGAGAAATTATAGATACATTGGATAATTTAGAAAATCAGTTACGCCCAGATGAAGACCATATTTTTTCTTTAGAGAATTCCTATATAGATACCCATTGTGGCTTAGTGAAAATTAGAGCAATAAAATATGAGTATGAACAAAATAACAAAACGATGAATATATCTATTGACGCTCAAGAGTTTATCAAGGCTATCCTAAAGGATGCTTTGAATGGGGAAATTAGATTAGTTGCTAAACGCTAGTGGTACGGTTTCAATGTGGAACTAATGATTTTATTTCTTTCTCTCTCCTCTCTTTTACTCTTTCCCATCCCGGCATCTTTTTAGCCAATACACTTTCTCCTGCAGGAAAGTAAAGCGGAAAAACCTGAGATAAGAAACTTACAATATCACTACGCTTCTTGCCCATGTTGAAAAAGACGGAACAAACAAAATACATAAGATCTTGCTGACTACATGTAGCTTTGAGTTGAATGGTTATTGAGGGAGTGACTATCAAACCGTGTTCTGCAAATGCGCAAGCACTGGCAAGAACAGCTTTCTGTTCTTCTTCGGTAAACATCTTTATTTTCCCTGCCAACCATTCAAGTTCTCTTTGCTGAAGTGCTTGTTGCTTCTCGTTCTGATGTTCCAATAGGATTGCTATATTTTCTTGTTGCTTTTCGGTCAAGGCATTTTCCAATGCTTGATTTTTTCGTTTAAGGACATTGAATTTCAGCAATGCGGCAATGTACATACAGAAATAACCTACTGCAACATCGAATATCAGAACAAGCAGATAATTGCTGTTTGAATTTTTTGTATTCTCAGCCATATACTCACTGATAGGGATAACAGCTAATAGCATGATAATGGCTATTGCATAAAGCACTCTGTATCGCGTTTTATGGTTTACCTGTGGCAAAGAGGCAAACAGAAAGGCGATAATCAAAACGGCAATTATTGCACCGAAAGGTATGAAAGATGTTCCCATAAGTTTATTGCTCAGTTTGAGGGTTAACAATAATGCGCCAATAGCCACCATGGTCTGCTCCTTCACGAGACAAAATTCCCATAGAACGAAGCTTTGAAATATGTTTTTCTACGGCTCGGGAGCTTATTCCTATTTTATAGGCCATTGCTTCTGCAGACATTGATGGGTCGGAAATGACGAAATCAATAATCTTTTGTGCGGTTTTCCCAATGCTTTTAGATTTGTTTTTCGAATCTCCGAACTTTTTCTCCGAACCTTTTTGGATTATCTCCGAACCTTTCTCCGAACTTTCTTGCGTATCACCAAAGGTTTTCACCGAACTTTTGCTGTTTCCACCGAACTTTTCCACCGAACTTTCTTCGTTTTCAAGGTACTTTTCGAGGGTACTGTTTACCCTGTTAGCCACTTCCTCAACAGGTATTCTTCCGTTGTCACCCCAGTTCAGATTATAGAAAGTAGTGTAGAAAGAAGTCGCTTCCGTTTGATATTGAGGTTCTTTTCCTTGCAGGAAATTGGGTAGTTTTTCCGTAAGCTCCCGCATTTTGCGTAAACCGGAGCCACGTTTCTCCATATAGTCCAACTGTGTGAACACATCCGCAATGACGGGGTTACGGCGCATGGACGGCACTTTGTATATGTCACGGTCTTGAATCTGTGTACCGTCGAGCATGGCACCGGGTGATACTAATTCTACACGGTCATCGTAAATGTCAATATGCACTTCACCACCCATCACAGTATAATCTCTATGGATAAGGTGGTTTACCAACCCTTCAAAGATGGCACGGTCTGAATAGTCCGGTAGGTTTAGACGATAGTTAGGCATCTTCACCCAACCGCTCATGGTATAGTTCTTGATGAAATCCATACCATATTTTAAGAGCAGCACAAGGTTAGCCCGATGTTCCACGGAACTGATGGCATCATCCTTATATAGTCCAGTCCAACGGGTGCAGAAAATACGCGATTGAAATACTGTGCAATTATCCACAAACAGCAATCCTGCATTGGTCAGTTTGCTGTCAGGAGTTACCAGTCCGAATGATTCCAGATACTTGTCATTCCATTCCTGATGGGTTTGCTCACGGAAAGTATTGGCAAGGATGATGAAAGAATGTTTGCTGGCATCCACTTGGGTAGGCAGTGAATCCCAAGTCATGTGCGTGCCTTTTAATACCAACGAAAGTAATTGTTGGGAGTTGCATTCTACACTTTCATTGCCAACTCGTACATATGCGGTACGTGTCCCATCCTGATAATAGTAATAAGGTGTAAGCGTTCCTGCCTTTACTTTCACTTCAAGCAGGGTATGCTCTTCATGTTCTATCGGAATAAGTTGAATTTCCGGCACAGGGTCAAGTCTTGCCTTTATCATTTCACTGATAAAATCAGCATCGGCTTGTGGATTCTCCAACCCTACAATTATGCCGTCATCATTCACTCCATAGAACAAACTGCCACCATCCGTATTAGCGAAAGCCGACACGGATTTAAGCCACGACTTTACTTTCTTACGCTCCAACATTTCCTTGAAATCGTAAGCTGAGCATTCTGCTATCAATGTATTGTTGTGTATCTGCATCGTTTTCTTATTGTTTAGAGGCATCTACTGTTTTTATAGATAACTCTTAGATGTCACTTTTGTGAAAATACTAATAAATTCTTCTAATCCAACGTTCCTTTGTTTTCATCCCCCATTGAACATGCCATTTTCTTCCACTTGTTTTGTCCAGTAGAATAAACTGGTACATATTTTTTGTGGGATATAGTTCAAAACTTCCAGAGCCATGACCAAATCCATAATTCAAGTCATCATTATTTATAGTTACGCTACCTTCGTTTTCTGAATCTAAAGACCATTGAACTTGTTCTATCATTCCTGTTTTAGTATCTAATTGAAGTAGGGTGTATATGTTCTCTGTCTGATATAATTTATAACGTTGTTTCAGAGAATGGTCAAGTTCTATTTGTTCTAACCAAGCATTCGTTATTTGAACAAGGCTATCAATTCTATTTAAAACTGAATCTTTGGGGGCTTGTTGATCGCTTTGTTTCGTTTGGGCAAGCCCTATTGTTGCACATAAAAATACAACAGTGAATGTTACAAATCTTCTCATCTTACTATGTTTTATATTGTTAATCGAGTTCTTCCTATTTTTCTTATTGATGTAACTGATTTTATTATTCAGATACAATAACTCAATATAGAATACAAAGGTAAGGATAAAACCGAAGAATCTGTTAAAAATATCGCTTTCTTTTGATTTTTATGCGTTTACATCTCGTTGTTTATGAATAAAAATCGTACTTTTGTGAGCAAGAGCTGTTGTTGCTTATGAATGCTTATTTTCAGATTTGCGTTATATTTGCAACACGTGTACGCAAGTCGCTGATAGATATATCACGTTGATTTTGAGGAAGTGAAGTAAGTTGCAATAGGTGATTTTATAGAAAAAAGAGGCGTGTAATCCATTAAGTTGCACGCCTCTTGTGTTTTTGAATTTCAAGTCAGTCTTATATACTTATTTTTCAGTTTGAGGATTAATGACAATGCGCCAATAGCCACCAAAGTTCTCACCTTCACGAGATAAGATATCCATAGACCGCAATTTTGCAATTTGTTTTTCTACGGCACGAGAACTTATACCAATCTTGTAAGCCATAGTTTCGGCTGACATAGGAGGAACGGAAATGACGAAATCGATAATCTTCTGTGCTGTCTTTCCTATGTTTTTAGGGGCATCTGTGCTCTCTCCGAACTTTTGTCGTTTACACCGAACATTTTCGCATTTACACCGAACTTTTCGACTGAACTTTCTTCGTTTGCAGGATACTTTTTGAGGGGACTGTTTACCCTTTCGGCCACTTCTTCTACGGGTATTCTTTCGTTCTTTCCCCAATTCAGATTATAGAATGTAGTGAAGAAAGAAGATGCTTCCGTATTGGCAAAAGCCGACACGGATTTAAGCCATGACTTCACTTTCTTACGTCCCAACATTTCCTTGAAATCATAAGCTGAACATTCCGTTATCAATGTATTGTTGCGTATCTGCATCGTTTTCTTTTTGTTGTTCGGGTATAACACTCTAATATAATTTACAAAGGTAAGGATAAAACCGAGGAATTGGTTAACCCCCTCGTTCCTTTTTGATTTTCATGCATTTACATTACGTAGTTTATAACAGTTATTTTATCTTTTCTTTATAACACTATTCACTACCCGTATAGAGGAGACCAGTTTATTGGTGGAAGTAAATACGTCCACATTCCACACATGGGATGAACGCCCTTTATGAACGATGGTTGCCACTGCCCTTACGGTATCTCCTTCGTGTGCAGAAGAAATATGATTTCCGCTGACTTGCATTCCCACGACAATCTCATCAGATTCGCAGATAATCATGGAGCCGAGCCCGGCAACGGTTTCTGCCAAGGCAAGGGTGGCACCGCCATGCAGAATGCCGAAGGGTTGGCGGGTACGGTAGTCGACCGGCATGGTTGCTTCTACGCGCTCATCCGAAGCGTATGTGTATTGAATGCCCAAGTTTCCCATCAATGCGTGTCGTGCCCGTTCGTTCAGTAAATCAAGAGGCACCTCTGCTGCACGCACTTCTGCCAATATTAGTTTTTCTACGGCCAGGGCCACTCCATCTTCTTCATTCGATGCAGTCACATAGTCTGCACAGACCTTTACAGAATCTTGTGAATGTCCCATAGCTACCCCCATGCCGGCCAATTGGAGCATGGTCACATCGCATACGCCATCTCCAACGGCAATGACTTCTTCCCGTGTTACTCCCAAATGCTCTAATAGGGCGCCTAACGTATTCGCTTTATTGACTCCGCAGGGCACCACCTCTAAAAAGTAAGGCTCGGAACGGAAAGCATCCAGAGTACCTGCCAGGCGTTTTTCCCAATGTTGTTCCAGCCCTATCAGAGCTTTTTCCTTATCACTCACCAGCATGCACTTGCAAGGCGCGAAGTCTATGGCAGTAGAGAATTCATCTTCCCTGATTATCTTCAAATTGTTTAGCAGGGCTTCATTCTTTATATATTCATTGTCCGGACTATCCGTAATGAGGGTATCATCGTGGTAGGTGAAGATGGCAAAGCCGTTCTTGCGGGCTTTCTTTTCCAGATAAGGCAGCATTTCCGGATTGATGCGTCGTTCAAACAATATTTCTCCGTTCTGTGCTTTTATTATCTGGCAACCGTTATAGGAGAGAACAAACCCTCCATAATTGCCGAGTTCGAGGGTTTTGGCCAGTGGCATCAGTCCATAAGTCGGCCTACCGGATGCCAAAACTATGCGCACTCCCATTTGCTGGACCTTTAGCAGAGCAGCTAATGTCCTTTTACTAATTTCTCTTTCATCATTGAGTAGCGTTCCATCTACATCAAGAACCAATAACTTATATTTCATGGCAACTCGATTTTGGGGTTATTATGTTACAAAGTTAAAAAAATGACTGTTAAAACGGTAATATTCGTTTTATTGTTTACTGAAACTTCTTTTATTTATCCTATCTTTGTCCACGTTTTGTTCCGCGTTCTCTATCCGGAGAAGCGGATGAAAAGGGAATCGGGTGAAAGTCCCGAACAGTCCCGCTGCTGTGAGTTCCATGCTCGGTGTATCATACTTGTGCCACTGTTCTTCGGGAAGAACGGGAAGGCGATGTACCGGGAACGAGTCAGAAGACCTGCAAAACAAAGTCGAAAAATTGTCCATTCGAGGAAAGTGGGCAGTGCGCAAATGGTTTAAGATAATCTTCATTTATTCTATGTCAGGAAGGACTAAGGTATTACTGGTCTGTGCTGTTTCATTGGGTGCAAGTATACTCCGGCTCTCTGCCCAGGAGGTGGGGGGAGATACGATTACGGGGAAAGTGCATCAGATAGAGAAAGTGACAGTGACAGCACGCAGGTCGCCCAATAAAGTGACTTCTGCCGTACCCATACAGACGATGTCACGGCAGGATATCAGCCAGCTGGGAATACAGAATATGGCAGATGCTGTACGCCGTTTTGCCGGAGCCAATGTAAAGGACTATGGAGGCATTGGAGGACTGAAAACGGTTTCCATACGCAATATGGGAGCAGCCCATACAGCTGTCAGTTATGACGGGGTGGCGGTGAGTAATTGTCAGGCAGGGCAGATAGATATCGGGCGTTTTTCGCTGGACAATGTTTCCATGCTTTCGCTCGCCATCGGGCAGTCGGAGGACTTGTTGCAGTCCGCCCGCTTGTATGCGTCGGCCGGTGTGCTGGGCATAGAGACGGAAAAACCTCATTTTGATGACGGGCGCAATGCCGCTTTTCAGGCACGGGTGCGCGGAGGGTCGTTCGGCATGGTCAGCCCCTCGCTGCGCTGGTGGCAGAAACTGGGCTGCCGTACACGCGTGGCGGTAGATGCCGGTTATATGAGGGCAGACGGTAATTACCCTTTCACGCTGGTCAATGGGAAATACGTGACGGAAGAGAAACGTAACAACTCCGGCATCTATTCCTGGCAGGGCGAAGCTACCTTTTATCATACTTTCAAGGATGACAGCGAACTGGATGTGAAGGGTTATTACTTCTATTCCCGCCGGGGACTTCCAGGGGCGGTTACGCTCTATAATCCCCTTTCCGATGAAACGCTTTGGGATGAGAATACTTTTGTGCAGGCACGTTATAGGAAGCATTTTTCGCCCCGGTGGAGTTTGCAGGCACAGGCAAAGTATAATCATGGCTGGAACCAATATAAGGATGAGGGCAAGGAATATGCCGACGGATATTATCGGGAAAATCACCGGCAAGACGAATATTATATTTCCGCGACCGTTCTCTACCGTCCTTTGGAAGCTTTGACCCTTTCGTTGGCGCAGGATGGGGTGATAAACAAGTTGCGCAACAGTTTGCCGGAATGTCCTTTCCCTACAAGATATACTTCCATCAGTGCCTTCAATGCACGCTACCGGCAAGGATGGCTCACGGCCACGGCTTCGCTGGTGCATACTGCCACTTCGGAGCATGCCGAGAAAGGTACGGTCCCCGATGACTTCCATCGCTTTGCCCCCTCTTTATCAGTCAGTATGCAGCCTTGGCAGGACGAGTCGCTGTATTTCCGGTTGATGTATAAGAGTACGTTCCGTCTGCCCACTTTCAACGACCTCTATTACTACCGGCTGGGCAACCGTAATCTGCGACCCGAGAAGGCAGACGAATATAATGTCGGTATCACATGGAGCAAATCCGGATTGTCTGTGTTCGACTATATCTCCGTTACGCTCGACGGTTACTATAATGATGTGACGGATAAGATTGTGGCTTTTCCCACCACCTATGCGTGGAAGATGGCGAACTACGGCAAGGTGCATGCCGCAGGTGTGGATGCCACTTTGGCGGCAACCGTTCCATTGACGGAGAAAATAAGACTGATTATGTCGGGCGGATATACATGGCAAAAGGCCATTGACCTGACCGATTCCGACGCGAAGAACTATAAGGACCAATTGCCTTATACTCCTCTTCATAGCGGAAACGCGTCCGCCATTGTAGAAACGCCGTGGGTGAATGTGGGCTACTCGGCGGTAGGAGTGGGAAAGCGTTACTATTTGTCGCAGAACATTCCGGAGAATGAGATTGAGGGCTATCTGGAGCATACGATGAGCCTCTCTCATGAGTTTGCTTTGGGCGGTTGCCGGCTTCTGTTGCAGGCCGAGATTATAAATCTGACCGATGAACAGTATGACGTGATAAAATATTATCCTATGCCGGGTCGTTCGTGGCGGTTGACGGGTACTTTCAAGTTTTGAATAATCTATTTATGAACAACAAAAACTAATTATAAACAATAACAACTGTGATTATGAAAGTAAGAAGTTTATTATTCGGTATGCTCTGCATGCTTGCTTTGGGTGCCTCTTTGGCATCTTGTAGTGACGACGATGACGATTCTCTGGATGACGGCGGGTCGAAGGTGACACTGCCGCAGACGCGTGTTTATATTCTGAATGAGGGTGGTTGGGGAGCTAATAACGCAAGACTTGCCTTTTATGCACCCAATAAGGATGCGGATTTCATCAGTGATATTTACCAGACTCAAAACAACGCCAAGTTGGGTGACCTTGGTCAGAGTATGATTGAGTATGAAGATGAAATATATATAGCTGTAAGTGGTTCCAATTATCTGACTAAGCTGAATGCTGCTGGTGTGGAGTTGAAACGTGTTTCGTTTGTAGACGACAACAACCTCAGTGCAGGCATTCGTTATATCGATGCTGAGGATGGATATATCTATGCTTCCTTCTACGGAGGAGCTGTAGCTAAAATCAATGCGAAAACGTTGGAGGTAGTGGATAAATTGACCGGACTTGGCGACAATCTGGAAGGTGTGGCAATCTGCGAGGATATGCTTTATGTGGCGAATAGCTGTACTGCTGATTGGAGCACTTATCACAATGACGTAAAGGTGATAGATTTGCGTACTTTCAAGTTGAAAGAGACGTTGACGGTAGGTTTGAACCCCAATGCTTTGGTTGAAGAGGATGATAAGGTTTTTTTGATTTCATGGGGTAATTATGTTGATATTGGCTATTCATTACAGATGATAGACCCTGCTGCCAACAATAAGGTGACGGAATTAGGCAGTGCCACCCGTATGTGTGCTACTGATGATATTCTCTATTTGACTTATTCAAATTACACCAATCCTACCGCTTCTTTTTTTACTTATAATATAAAGACTGGAAAGATGGATGAAGCTTCTTTCTTGAAGGATATACCGGAAAAGTTGAAAACTTCTACGATTTATATGTTGGAAGTAAATGATAATAACGGTGATTTCTATATTGGTACTTCTGAATATACCACGAACGGCACCATTTATCGTTTCAAGAAAGACGGTACCTTTATAGAGCAGTTCGATGCAGGAGGTATGAATCCTAATTCTGCTATCTTCTTCAATTAATATCAATGAAAAGAAATAGTTTACTTATCTGTCTGTTCGCAGTCCTGTTTCTTTCCTCCTGCGGAGGAAGGGGCAAGACTGCCTCTGCTTTGGCCAACGGTGACACCATTCCCTTACGTTATGCAGAGAATCTTACCTTAGTGTCCTATCCCGGCTATACCCTTGCCACCTTGCGCAATCCTTGGGATACGTTGCACACGCTACATACCTATATACTGGTCCCGAAAGACCGCGAACTCCCGGCACATCTTCCGGCAGGTACTGTGGTACGTACCCCGCTCTCCAAATCAGTCATCTACTCTTCCGTCCACTGCGGACTGATGGATAATCTGGGTGTGTTTGGTAGCATCGGCGGTGTCTGCGACTTGAAGTACATCAAACTGCCCACCGTTCACGAAGCCTGCCGCCGGGGCACCATCGCCGATTGTGGCGACGGTATGAATCCCGATATGGAGCGCATCATCGACCTGCATCCCGATGCCATCCTTCTGTCTCCGTTCGAGAACAGTGGCGGTTATGGCCGTATCGAGAAACTGGATATTCCCATCATCGAATGTGCCGACTACATGGAAACCTCCGCTTTGGGACGTGCCGAGTGGATGCGTTTCTACGGACTGCTCTTCGGGGTTGCGCCACAAGCCGACAACCTTTTTGCTGAAGTGGACAGTTGTTACCAACGCCTCAAGATGCGTGCGCAACTTTCATCCACCTCGTTCTCCGTTGTCAGTGAGTTGAAAAGCGGCTCGGCATGGTACGTGCCGGGAGGGCGTAGCACCATAGGAAGGCTTTTTCAGGATGCTTGCGGGCGTTACGCTTTTGCCGACGATACCCACAGCGGCTCTGTTCCTCTGGCTTTCGAGACCGTTTTCGACAAGGCGGGCGATGCCGACGTCTGGCTGGTGAAGTTCAACCGCGACCGCGACATGAGCTATGCTGATTTGGAGGCGGATTATATCGGCTACACCGGTTTTAAGGCTTTCAAGACCCGGAATGTCTATGGTTGTAATACGGCAAAAGTTCCTTTCTACGAGGAGACTCCGTTCCGTCCCGATTATTTGTTATCCGATCTGATACAGATTCTGCATCCCGAAATAGGAGATTTGGGAGGCTTGCGCTATTTTTGCAGACTGAAGGAGTGATGAACACAGAGATACGGAACTTTTGTGAAAGTAATAGAAAACTCTGTGCCTCCATGTCTCTGTGTGCTAAATAATGTAACTATGAGTAAAGGCTGGAAATATGGTATCGGGTTGGGAGTAGTAATCTTATTGCTTTTTGCGGGCAATCTGCTGGTGGGGTCGGTTTCGATTCCGCCTGCCGATGTTTTCCGTATCCTGCTCGGTGGAGAGGGGGAGAAGGCAAGCTGGAGCTTCATTCTTTGGGAATCCCGTTTGCCCCAAGCGCTGACGGCGCTGCTTTGCGGTGGCGCATTGGCTGTCTGCGGACTGATGTTGCAGACGGCTTTCAAGAATCCGCTGGCAGGACCATCCATTCTGGGCATCAACGCCGGGGCAAGTCTGGGAGTGGCCTTCGTCATGTTGCTGTTTGGCGGCAGCATCACGGCAGGGGCGTTCAGTCTGTCCGGCTTCTTCTCCGTACTGCTTGGCGCATTTATCGGAGCCATGCTGATTATGGCACTTATCCTTTTCTTTTCCACGCTGATAAAGAGCAATATCATGCTGCTGATAACGGGTATCATGATAGGCTACATCGCTTCTTCGGCCATTGCCCTGCTGAACTTCTTTGCTACGGCAGAGGGGGTGCAGTCCTATATGATATGGGGGCTGGGCAACTTCGGTGGAGTTTCCCTACAGCAGATGCCGGCCTTTGCGCTGGTCACCATTGTGGGACTGTTCGGCTCATTATTGTTGATAAAGTCCCTGAACGCCTTGTTGCTGGGAGAGCGCTATGCCGAAAATCTAGGTGTCAATATCCGCCGTGTGCGCAACTGGCTTTTGATTATCACCGGGCTCTTGACGGCTGTCACCACCGCTTTCTGTGGTCCGGTCGCCTTTATTGGCCTGGCCGTGCCGCATGTGGCCCGCATGATATTGGGGACAGCCAATCACAATTCCCTATTGCCGGTCACCATCCTGAGTGGCGGTGCAGTGGCACTGCTTTGCAATCTGATTTGCGTCTTGCCCGGCGAAGCGGGTATTATTCCCTTGAATGCCGTCACGCCCATTATCGGTGCGCCGGTCATCATCTACGTTATTCTGAGCCAGCGGAAGCCCCAACAATTCAACTAAGCTATTGCCGACAGCTTGACAAGTTTTTGCCAAACCTATGGCAATGTCTTGGCAAAATTTCTCTCTGATTATCAACGTGCTACTTTTTTTGTATTTTTCTCTCCATTCTATAGGGTTTTATCTTCCTCACCGCTCTTATTAATAGAAACCCCTTAAAAACATGCCTTATGAAAAACTTTGTAGGATTTACACTTGGGTGTTTGTTTGCATTCTTATCTTCGGGTATCACCCCGTTGATGGCGCAGGACGCGGCAGTGAACGAGCTCGTCATCACCGGTACGGTCAAGAACAAGGACAGCAGGAAGAAACTCGAAAACGTGAACGTCTCTGTTGTCGGCAACAATATCGGAACGGTGACCAATGCCGACGGCACATTCTCCTTGAAAGTAGCGGAAGCGGAAGCTTTCCGTGGACTGGAAGTCTCCCATATCGGCTATCTCACTACACACCTCTCTCTGGAAGAACTTGAAAAAACGGGCGAGCTGACCATCTGGATGATACCGGCCCCCAATCTTTTGAGCGAGATTGTGGTCTATGGCAATAATCCCCGCGTCATAGTGGAAGAGGCCATCAAGAAAATTCCAGTAAATTATTCTGGCAATGACAACATGCTGACCGCCTTCTATCGGGAAACCGTGCAGAAGCGCCGCCGCTATATCAGCGTGTCCGAGGCAGTGATGGATGTCTATAAGACGGATTATAACTCCCGCGATGTAGACCGCGACAAGGTGCAGCTGCTGAAAGGCCGCCGCCTGCTGAGCCAAAAGCAGAGTGACACGCTGGCTGTGAAAGTGGTGGGAGGTCCCAATTTGTCCCTTTATCTGGACATTGTGAAGAATGGCGATGCGCTGTTGAGCACGGACAATCTGGACTATTATGAATTCCGTATGGAGGACCCCGTCAATTTGGATAACCGCATGCAGTATGTGGTCAGCTTCCGTCCGCGGGTCAGCCTGATGTATGCCTTGTTCATCGGGAAACTGTATATAGACTACGAACGGCTTTCCTTTACACGTGCCGAGTTTGGCCTGGACATGGCAAATCGGGTGAAGGCAGTGGAGGCCATTCTGCATAAGAAGCCCGTCGGCTTACGGTTCCGCCCGCAGGAAGTCACCTATCTGGTGACCTACAAGCAGCAGGGGGCCAAGACTTACCTGAACTATATACGGAATGTCATCCGCTTTAAATGCGACTGGAAAAAAAGGCTGTTCTCCTCCAGCTACACCGCTTTCTCTGAAATGGTGGTGACCGACAGGACGGAAAGCCCTCTCTCCGGCATCTCCAACAAGAACACCTTCAAACGGAAGCAGGTATTCTACGACCTGGTGGATGAGTACTGGAACGAAGACTTCTGGAGGAACTACAATATCATAGAACCTACGGAATCCCTGGAGAATGCAGTCAGCAAATTGCGGAAACAATCCAATTGATTATCTGATAGTTTTCCTTATATTTGGAGCAACCGAGAAAAAACACCGTGTATGCTGGACGAACTGATGATACTGGCCAGAATAAAGGAGGGCGATATAAAGGCGTTCGAAGGAATCTTCCGCCGGTATTATTCCCCTCTTTGCTGGTATGCTGCGGGCATCACGGGTGATACGGCGTCTGCCGAGGAAATTGTGGAGGAGCTGTTCTACGTGCTGTGGAAGAACCGGGAGCGGTTACAAGTATTCCAGTCCGTGAAAAGCTATCTCTACCGTTCTGTGAGGAATGAAGCCGTGCAGTTTTGTGAGCATCAGGAGGTCAAGGAGCGCTATCGGGCATCTGTCCGTACGGAGTCCGGGCCGGGCTATTCGTCCGACCCCCACGCGCATTTGGAGTACGAGGAACTACGGACTCTCATCCGGCATACGCTCGACAAGCAGCCCCGGCGCCGGCAGCAGATTTTCAGGATGCACCGCATGGAGGGGAAGAAATATGCAGAGATTGCCTTGTCGCTTTCGTTGTCCGTCAAGACGGTGGAAGCGGAAATGACCAAGGTACTCCGAACCTTACGAAATGAAATTGATAATTATATCCGGACACAATGATGGAAGTAGATAAAAAGAAGACAAGGACCGACGAGGCATGGGTACGGCTTTATGCCCGCTTCGAAACGGACTGCCTGCTGCCGGCAGATGCGGAACATGCTCCGGCAATGCACCGCAGGCTTTACCTCAAGTGGGGGAGCGTTGCGGCAGCCGTGATTGCCGGAATCGTATGTTTTGCCGCATGGTGGGCCGTACCGGAACAAGGTGGGGACAGTCGTAGCTTGCTGACGGAGGAGAACCGGGAGAAGCCCACACTGGTCAAGACCCTTGAAGACGGTTCGGTGGTATATCTGGCGCAGGAAAGCACGCTGAAGTATCCCGAACATTTTGCGGAAGACAAGCGGGAAGTGAACCTGCAGGGTGAAGCCTTCTTCGATGTGGCAAAGAAACCCGAGCAGGCTTTTACGATTGAGACGGCGAGGGTGCGTGTGGAGGTACTGGGCACGGCTTTCAATGTCAGGAGCAATGAAGGGCTCCCCTTCAGCTTGTCCGTGAAGCGCGGGAAGGTGAAGGTGCTGCTGAAACAAGAGGAACAGACGGTCTTTGTAGAGGCGGGAGAAACGGTTATCTTGCAGGGGGGCAGTCTGCTCGTCAGCGAGACGGAGAATCCGGAGCTCTTTGACCGCTACACCAGCAACATCCGTTTCAAGGACGAGTGCCTGGAGGATGTGCTGCGTGCCATCAATAAGGAGTCTGCCGGCTGGCAGATAGAAGCCGCGTCGCCAACCCTGGGCAAACGGCGGCTGACGGTCGAATTTTCGAATAACTCCCCGGAGTCTGTGGCCGAGCTGATATGCTGGACGTTCGACTTGAAGTGTACACGTCAGGGCAATAGACTGATATTGTCGGAACAATGAATTCAATGAAATGCTTCATTCTCCATTTGCCACTCTTCATTTTCTTCCTGGCAGGCAGTGCAAGAGCGGACGGAGGCGATGTGCTGGACCGCATCGTCCGGCTGCCTGGAATGAAGGGAACGGTTTATGCGCTGTTGGGGAAAGTCTCGGAGCAGTCCGGCTATCTGTTTATCTATGATAGTAAGGTCATCCATAACGACTCAGTGGTGAGGGTCAGGAAGCAGGAGTGTTCCGTGAGGCAGGCCATTCATAGGATAACCGGCAGCCGGAACCTCGAATTGAAGGTATTAGGCAACCATATATTGATAACACGGGCGGCAGAAAGGAAGAGTATGGAAGAAACGGTACCCCTGCCGCCCCGACCGGCATATTCCACCATTGCCGGAATCCTGCTGGACAAGGAGACGGGAGAGCCCGTCGTCAGTGCGTCGGTCATCGCACAAGGAACCTCACTGGGTAACATTACCAACCAGAACGGTGAATTCCGGCTCAACCTGCCCGACTCGTTGAGGCGCTGCATGCTCTCCTTCTCCCATCTGGGTTATGTGGGGCAAACGGTGGAAGCCTCTGCTTTGGAAGGACGCAGCAATGTCCTGAGCCTTGAGCCGAAAGTCATTTCCTTGCAAGAAGTGCTTATCCGCTTGGTGGAGCCTAAAAAGCTGCTTCGCGAGATGATAGAGCACCGGGATAGGAACTGCTCCACTTCTCCGGTCTATCTGACCACCTTCTACCGGGAAGGTGTACAACTGAAGAACAAGTTCCAGAGCCTGACGGAGGCCGTTTTCAAGGTCTACAAATCACCGACGATGGAACCCGGACAGAAAGACCAGGTGAAACTGCTCAAGATGAGCAAGATAGATAACCGGGAGCAGACGGACAGTGTGCTTGCCAAAATCAGCTCCGGGGTGGAGGCATGTCTGCAGTTGGACATCATGAAGAATCTTCCAGACTTCCTCTTGCTGGAATCCGGCGAGGAACTTTATACCTATACTTCGGGCGACATCGTATCGGTGGACGACCGTACTGCCAACGTCGTCTATTTTGAGCAGAAACGTGGGGTAAAGGAGCCTTTGTTCTGCGGAGAACTCTATATAGACTCGGAGAACAGCGCCTTGCTGCGTGCCCGCTTCGAAATTCATCCCCGGTATGTGAAGGCCGCCACACGGCTTTTCGTGATACGCCAGGCTCCGAAAATCAGGCTGACAACGGAGAAACTTGTCTATACCGTCTCATACAAACCCTGGAACGGTACCTATTATGTCCACCACATCCGTGGCGACCTTTACTTCAAGATGAAGAGAAAACGCATGCTCTTCAGTAATCCCACTCTGTATACCTGGTTCGAGATGGTGACCTGCCGGATTGACGGGGAGAACGTGACGCGCTTCCCGCGTGCGGAACGGTTGCCGGTGCATACCGTCTTCTCTGAAACCGACTTCAAGTATGACGCCGATTTCTGGGGCGACTTCAATGTGATTCCGCTGGAAGAGGAGCTTGGAAAGATTATCGAGAAGGTCTCCCTGAAGATAGAGCAGACGGAAGCTCCGTAAACATGGCCCTCAATCGTTTGCGGTGGGTAGGTTGTATATTCTACACTAAAATTATCTCTATTTTGTTTTTTATTGTAATTTTGTCCCCGGTATTAGTTTAAATTTAAAGATTGTAACTATGAGATTACCTGAGGACCCGGTGATGCTGTACAGCTTCATCAACATGAAACTGCGTGATTTCTATCCTTCGCTGGACGCGCTCTGCGAGGATATGAACGTAGAGAAAGAGGACATTGTACGAAAATTGAAGCTCGTGGGATTTGAGTATAATCCTGCAAAGAACAGATTTTGGTAAATAATGTTTCTGTATAAAACAACTCCCGTTGCTTGTTGTTGTAAAGCGCAAGTTAACGGGAGTTGTTTTGTTATGGAACTATGGGATAAGGCAGAACGTCTTTGGACGAGGGTCAAGAACTGGAAAACAGTACGCGGCTGGCACATCTGGAAGTTGAAGCTGGTGGATGCCCGGTTGTATTTCGTCAGCATGTTCGTCGGTTTGCTGACGGGACTGGTCGCTGTGCCCTATCACTATCTTCTCTATTATCTGTTCCACCTCCGCAGTGGTTTCTTCGCTTCGCATCCGGCCTGGTACTGGCACATTCCACTCTTTCTGTTTTCTTGGGGCATTCTCGTCTTCGTCATGTGGCTCGTGGGGAAAATGCCGCTTATCGGCGGGGGAGGTATTCCGCAGACACGCGGCGTGATTAACGGGCGCATCACTTACCGGCATCCTTTCATCGAGATGGTATCCAAGTTTGTAGGGGGTATTCTGTCCTTCTCGGCGGGGCTGTCTTTGGGACGCGAAGGGCCTTCCGTGCAGATAGGCTCTTATGTGGGTAGCCTGGTATCTCGCTGGACCCATATCCTGAAAGGCGAACAGAAACAGTTGCTGGCAGCCGGGGCGGGAGCGGGGCTCGCTGCGGCTTTTGCAGCGCCACTGGCTTCCTCGCTCATTGTAATAGAATCCATTGAACGCTTCGATGCCCCTAAGACGGCCATCACTACCTTGCTGGCGGGTGTTGTGGCAGGAGCCGTGGCAAGCATGGCCTTTCCCGTGAATCCTTACCATCTGATAGAAGTAACGGAACCGGTTTTCGCCTTCTTTGTCCAGATGAAGTATTTCTTGATATTGGCGGTGATTGTCTCCGTATGCGGGAAGTTCTACTCCTCCACCATGAATGCTTTCAGGCATGTGTATGCCAAAGTCAATTCTCCGGCGTATGTCAAGATGTTCTATCTGGTGCTGGTGGCCTACATCATTTCGCTGATGCAGGTCAATCTGACCGGAGGCGGGGAGCAGTTTCTGCTGGCCCAGGCACAGAACGGCAGTACGCAGATTATGTGGGTGACGGCCGTCATGTTGTTGCATTTTGTCTTTTCAGTTTTCTCTGTCTCTTCCGGATTGCCGGGCGGCAGTTTCATTCCGACGCTGGTTACGGGAGGGTTGTTGGGGCAGATTGTCGGTCTGGTAGGAGTGAGGTACGGTGTCATCGGGCAAGAGAATGTCAGTTATATCATGCTTGTTTCCATGTCGGCTTTTCTGGTGGCCGTGGTCCGTACACCGCTCACGGCCATTGTGCTGATTACGGAGATTACGGGGCATTTTGAGGTCTTTTACCCTTCGGTGGTTGTTGGTGGGTTGACCTACTATTTTACGGAACTTCTGCAAATGAAGCCTTCCAACGTCTCCCTCTATGAAGATATGATTCATGCTCCCGATTTTAAAGAAGAGAAACGCTATACGCTTTCAGTGGAGATTATGACGGATTCTTATCTGGACGGGAAACTGGTGGACGAACTGTTCCTGCCGGAGCGTTGCGTCATTATCAATGTACATCGGGATGGAAAAAATCTGGTCCCCGCAGGAACTCGTTTGATTCCGGGGGACCAGGTACAGATTGAGATGGACTCGCAGGACATAGAGAAACTCTATGAACCGCTTGTCAGTATGGCGAATATCTATTAAGCCAGATTGCCTATCTCGTCCAGATTCTTCTGGATGTCGGCATCCGTCAGCTCGTAATTCACTAAATCGCCGGACAAATACTTGTCGTAGGATGCCATGTCGATAAGTCCGTGACCGGAAAGGTTGAACAGAATCACCTTCTCTTCACCCGTTTCCTTGCATTTGTTTGCTTCGCGGATGGTGGCGGCAATGGCATGGCAGGACTCGGGGGCGGGGATGATGCCCTCTGCTTGCGCAAACAGACAACCGGCGTCGAATGATTCGAGCTGCTTGATGTCCACCGCTTCCATATAACCGTCTTTCAGCAGTTGTGATACGATGACACCTGCACCGTGATAGCGTAGGCCGCCGGCATGGATATTGGCAGGGGCAAAGTTGTGTCCCAGTGTAAACATGGGCAGCAACGGAGTGTATCCGGCCTCGTCTCCGAAGTCGTATTGGAATTTGCCGCGTGTCAGCTTCGGACATGAAGCAGGTTCGGCGGCGACAAAGCGTGTTTTCTTTCCTTCGAGGATGTTGTGGCGCATGAAGGGGAAGGCGATACCGCCAAAGTTGGAACCTCCTCCGAAGCAGGCGATGACGGTGTCGGGATATTCACCCGCCATTTCCATCTGCTTTTCGGCTTCCAGTCCGATGACGGTCTGGTGCAGGGCCACGTGGCTCAATACGGAGCCGAGGGTATATTTGCAGTTGGGAGTGGTCTGTGCCAGCTCTATGGCTTCGGAAATGGCTGTTCCCAGCGAGCCCTGATAGTTGGGATGGGCGGTCAGTATATCTTTTCCGGCGCGGGTAGACATGGAGGGAGACGGGGTAACCTGCGCACCGAATGTCTGCATGATGCTGCGGCGGTAGGGCTTTTGCTCGTAACTGATTTTTACCTGATAGACAGCGGCTTCCAGTCCGAAGAGGCGGGCGGCATATGCCAGGGAAGCTCCCCATTGTCCGGCACCGGTTTCGGTGGTCACGTTAGTCACTCCCTCCTGCTTGCAATAGTATGCCTGTGGGATGGCGGAGTTCAGCTTGTGCGAGCCCATCGGGCTGACGCTCTCGTTCTTGAAGTAGATATGTGCCGGTGTGCCGAGCGCTTTCTCCAATCCATAAGCGCGCACCAGCGGAGTGCTGCGGTAGTATTTGTACATTTCGCGGACCTCTTCGGGGATTTCAATCCACGTGTCAGTCTGATTCAGTTCCTGGCGGCAGAGTTCCTCGGCAAAGATAGGATACAAGTCTTCTGCTTTCAGCGGTTGCTTGGTGCCGGGGTGAAGCGGTGGCATGGGCTTGTTCACCATATCGGCTTGTATGTTATACCAGTACTGTGGGATTTCCTCTTCCGGGAGAATGAATCTTTTCTTTTTGTTGCTCATAGTGGTTAAAATTATTAATAATTCAATGCCCAAATGTAGCTATTATTTTTGAACCAATTTCTTTTTCCTTTTGTTTTTTGTATATCAAGGTATATTTGTCTAAGTTTGCCGCGTTTCATTAATCGATGCATTTATGAAGATTTATCATAAATTCCTTTTGTATCAAAATAAATGGATTCACCCTTACGTACGGATGACAGTGGGAGTAATGACTTCCATCACTTATTTGGCCTCCATCCTGCTGATTGTCGGCGTGGTCTATGAGCATGGCTTTACGATTTCAGAGGTCGAGGCGCATCAGCTCCAACGCTTGTACCATGGGGTGTGGATTGTTTTTCTGGTAGATGTCACCCTTCGCATTTTGCTGGAATACAAGGATACCCGGCGCACCTTCAGTAAGCTCACCTGGATACTGACCATTCTGCTCTATCTGACCCTTATCCCGGTCATTTTCCATCGTCCGGAGGAGGAGGGCGCCATCTTGCAGTTCTGGGAATTTCTGCATGGCAAGGCCTATCATCTTGTCCTGCTGCTGGTGTTTTCCTTTTTCAGCCTTTCCAACGGGCTGGTACGGTTGCTGGGGCGGCGTACGAACCCTTCGCTTATTCTGGCTGCAAGTTTCCTGATAATCATAATGATAGGCACGGGGCTGTTGATGTTGCCGCGCTGCACGATGAACGGCATATCGTGGGTCGACTCGCTGTTCATATCCACCAGTGCGGTGTGCGTCACGGGGCTGACGTCTGTCGATGTGGCGTCCACTTTTACCCCGACCGGTTTTGTGGTAATCATTCTGCTGATTCAGATAGGCGGTCTGGGAGTGATGACACTGACGAGCTTCTTTGCCATGTTCTTCATGGGTAATACCTCGTTGTACAATCAGTTGGTGGTGCGCGACATGGTGAGTTCCAATTCCTTGAATTCCTTGCTCTCCACCCTGGTCTATATTCTGGCCTTTACGCTGGTGATTGAAGGAATAGGGATGCTTGCTATCTGGGGAGACATCCACGGGACGATGGGGATGGACCTTCAGGAAGAGCTGGCTTTTTCCGCTTTTCATGCCATTTCCGCTTTCTGCAATGCGGGATTCTCCACGTTGCCCGGAAATCTGGGCAATCCGTTGGTGATGACGGGGCACAACCCGTTCTTCATCTATATATCTCTGCTGATTATTCTGGGGGGTATCGGTTTCCCCATACTGGTGAATTTCAAGGATATTATTCTTTACCATCTGCGTCGTCTGTGGCACTTTCTGCGTACGTGGCATTGGGACGGCAAGCGTTTTTACCATCTGTACAACCTGAATACAAAGATTGTACTGATAGTCACCTTCCTGCTGCTGGTGCTGGGCACGGTGGGCATTGCTGTCTTTGAGTGGAATGCCTCCTTCGCCGGCATGTCGGTGGCAGACAAGTGGACGCAGGCGTTTTTCAATGCCACGTGTCCCCGTACGGCAGGCTTTACCAGTGTGGACTTGGCAGGCTTGGGGGTACAGACATTGCTTATATATCTGTTTCTGATGTGGGTGGGAGGCGGTTCACAGTCTACGGCAGGCGGTATCAAGGTAAATGCCTTTGCGGTAGTGGTGCTGAATCTGGTGGCTGTGTTGCGCGGCACGGAACGGGTAGAGGTGTTTGGTCGTGAGCTGTCACACGATTCCATCCGTCGTTCCAATGCCACGGTGGTGATGTCGTTCGGCGTCTTGTTGCTGTTTATTTTCATCATCAGCATTCTGGAGCCGGGTACGTCGCTTTTGGCCATTACCTTCGAGTGTGTGTCGGCATTGAGCACGGTGGGGTCCAGTTTGAACCTTACCCCGCGGTTGGGAGACGACAGCAAGCTGCTGGTGGCACTGCTGATGTTTGTGGGGCGTGTGGGACTAATTACGCTGATGCTTGGCATCATCAAGCAGAAGAAGCATACGAAGTATCAGTATCCGAGTGGTCAGATTATTATCAATTAAATGAGATGAAGTATATTATTATCGGTTTAGGGAATTATGGTCACGTGCTGGCAGAGGAGCTTTCTGCACTGGGGCACGAAGTGATAGGTGCGGACGTGAGCGCCGGCCGGGTGGATAGTCTGAAGGAAAAGATTGCTACAGCCTTTGTCATCGATGCGACGGACGAGCAGGCCTTGTCCGTGTTGCCGCTGAACAGTGTGGATGTGGTGATTGTTGCCATCGGCGAGAATTTCGGTGCATCCATCCGTGTAGTGGCTTTGCTGAAGCAGAAGAAGGTGCAGCATATCTATGCCCGCGCCATTGACGCTGTCCACCGTTCCGTACTCGAGGCTTTTGAGCTGGAACGCATTCTTACTCCCGAGGAGGATGCCGCACGCGGACTGGTACAGTTGCTGGAATTCGGTGCCGATATGGAGACATTCCGCGTGGCACCGGATTATTATGTAGTCAAGTTCACCGTTCCGGACAAGTTCATTGGCTATTATGCCAATGAATTGAATCTCGATAAGGAGTTTGGCCTGAAGATGCTCGCCTTGAAACGTGCCGAGACTTTGAAGAATTGCCTGGGCGTCTCGTATGTGGAACACAATGTACTGAACGAACTGCCGGAAAATGACCAGATACAAGCCGGCGACCAGTTAGTGTGCTACGGACGGTATAAGGATTTCCAGAAGTTCTGGAAAGCACTATGATAATTGGTAGTTGGAAATGTGTCAAAAGTGGTATTCACCCCCCATTTTCAACTAATCAAAGTCTTTCTCCCGACACCGATAATGGAAATAATCAGTCAGGAAGTGTGCATTCTTGCGTATGAACTCTTGCCCGTATTCTTTTCTTTGCAAACTGTTCAGATAAGCATCCGGAAGCATGCCTTCGTCTTGCAGGATGCAACTCAATTGGTAGGGGATAATGTCTGGGTTGACGATGAACATAATGGCGTTTTTCTCTGCTTCCTTCTTATTATAATTGGGGTTGTCCGGAGATTTGATGCATTCGCACAGCTTGAATTGGATATGTAGGCCGGTGTGCGGGTTGGCCATCAGCATGGCTCCGTTTTCCGTATTTATGCGTGGTATGTCCAGGCCTTCTTTCAAATTGTAGTCCATCTTGTTCAGCAGAAAATCAGAAATCTCCTCTTGCGATTGGCAGAATACAAAAGATTTCCCGCCGGATACTTTTATGAAATCATGGAATGCAGCCTTTTCATTCGTCTTTTCTTTCTGTTTCGTCAAGTCGTCCACATATTCCGCCATTTTCTGGTTGTACTTGTTCTCGAGAAGCATGCCGCACTGCCACCATGCGTTGCCAAAATAAATCAGTTCGCAGATAAGGGTGCTTTTCCCTACCTCTCGGCTACGGATGGCCGAAAGGTTCAAGGACTTCTTGGTTATCTTGAATTCGCCTTCGTCCTCACTGCACAAATCTTTGACGTACAGATACCTGTCATCTTCTTTCTCCAGCAGATAGCAACTGTTTTTCCGTACCTTCACCTTGCCCCAAAGCTGATGTTCGGGATGGGCTTTTCCGATGAGAGCCAGCCATTCCGGTGAGGTCAGCGACAGCAGGTTGCGGCGGCCTTTGAACGTCAGTGAGGTGCGTGTGGCATATATGAGGGTCTCTGCCATTTCGGGAGTAATCTTTTCATCATCCAGCAACCGTTCAGCTTCGTCCCGGCATTGGGCGACATTTTCGATGTTGAAGTAGCATTGGTAGTGAAACCAATCCAGTATCTCCCGGTAGTGGAAGAAGTCTTCTTCTCCCATGGCAGAGTGGTATAGAAATTCCTGCATCCTTTCATTTTCGGGAGCGGTTTCGTATTCCTCTGCAAGCAGTCCGTATATCTCTTGTGCAGTCTGCTCTATTCCGGGATTCTCGGGGTTGATGGCGCTTATTCCCCGGCACAGATATTGTATATGGTGCCAAAGCAGAAAGCGTATGTCCTCCAGATTGATTTCATCCGGAAAATAATCGCCTTTGATGGGGTAGAAGGGCAGATAGGTTCCGTATCGCTTCCGGCACTCGGCAGTGAATGCCTGCCAGATTCCGGTCTGGGAGATGACGTCCTCAAACCATGCGGCGAGGCAGAGGCTTGTATAGCGTATGTTTTCTTCTTCTTCGAAGGCGTCGGCTATCGTTGAAGAATAAAGTCTTTTGTGGATTTCGTTTGCAATGCCGACGTAGTACTGGTCAACGCTGTTTGTCTGCTTGTAAGGATGCAGTTCCAACCATTTTTTGGGATATATTTTCTTCATGACTCTAAAGTGAGTTTGGTGTGTATTTTTTATATGTTTCATTTCCAGCGTAAAGATATGTTTTTTATGGGAATTTTCTTGTTTTTCCTCCTTTTGATTAGTATATTTGTATGCTACTATTAAATCGTTCCATCGTGTGGAAAAAATCGTTCCACCATGGTGGAACGATTTTTCTTCCGTGGTGGAATGATATTTTCTCCATAGTGGAACGATTAAAGAATAGCATTTCTTCTCCTTAATGCTGTGGAAGAAGAAATGACGGAATTGCAGGACCATTTAAAAACAGAATATATATGAGTGCGTATTACGACCTTTTTGAGAAACCCGACGTCCGCCAGACCGGCGAGCAACAATCCCTTTATGCCCGCTTTGTCCCCAAGGGCACCATCGACCGCAAGGAATTTATCGAGCGTGTACATCTTTTCACCGGCCTCAGCCGCAGCCTGCTGGAAGGAGCGATGGCAGGCTTTATGGATGAGTTGCGCGACTGCCTTGCCAATGGCTGGACGGTGGAGCTGGGCGAACTGGGTTACTTCACCCCCTCTTTGAGTTGTACCCGCCAGGCGACGGACAAGAAAGAGCTTCGTGCTGCTTCCATCGCTTTGCGCGGGTTGAATTTCCGTCTGGGCAGGGAGTTCTATAAGGATTTGAAAGGTAAGATGCAGTTGGAGCGTTGTCCGCAATCGGCATCGGCGCCTGCTTCGTCTGCCGATGAGGCGTTGGGCGTGGAGCAGCGCTGGCAGTTGCTGGATGAGTATTTGCAGCAGTATCCCTGCATCAATCGCTCTCAGTATGCACGGCTGGCAGGACGTAGTTATAAGCAGGCGGTTGTCGATTTGAATAGGTTTATAGAAGAAGGGGTGCTGATGAGGCATGGGATGGGGCCGAGTGTGGTGTATGCCAGAAAGAGGTAAAATTCAAGATGTGTATTTGCATCCGAATCGAAATGCAAAGGACATATCCCGTGAGCTCAATATGGATAAAGGGCTGTTATTCCGCATATTGAAAAAGCTGGAGGTAAATCATTCTCGACACCCCCAAGAATACGGACAGAGCACATCTGTTTTATGAGAAAGCCGGATTCAAGAAAATAGAGAAAGAAGAACTCCCCATCGAATACGATTATCCGTATGATGACAGTGACTTCTTCTGCCTGACCTTGAACGGATACCAATAAATTTACGGTTATTAGAAATTTAATCGGATAAATTAAGATTTATGGAGATACATAAAGTCCATTCTGTTTTTTTCAGTGCTACATTTACTACCAAAGCCATCGTGCAGGGTATCGTCAAGCAGCTGCACGCCGATAATATCCAACATGACATTACGAGTAATGTTTTAATCCCCCGGTTTGAGATTGGGACGCGATGAATTGTTGGTCGTAGGCGTGCCGTCCTATTCAGGAAGAGTGCCCGACACGTGCCATTGCGTCGGAGAACCCCATAAAGACAGATGAAGGTCAATGTATTTCATGTGGAAGGTGCATTGCCCTATGTCCTGTCGGCTCACGAAACTACCACTATCCATTTTTGGGAAAAAAGAGTTTGGAGTTTGCAAGCGCAAATTCAGAGAGAAAAGAACTTGAACTTTTTTACGCTGTCAATTAAAGATGCCGTAAAGGATAAAAACAATGTATGATTAAGGAATAAAATTTCTTAGTCATTGTCTATCAGTTCCTTTCTTTTTCTCCAATATCCTTTTTTATCCTACGAAAACCTCCTTAAACCTCCGTTAAAGCACCACCCCGTTTTCTGCCCGTTGTATCTTTGCATCGTGGTCACAAAGAAACTGGTTTTGCAGACTGACGAGCGAACAAGACCGACTTTTATTAATCAATTTAAAATTAAAAAACTATGGCTTTGAATTATGAAGTAAAAAAGAGAGTATTCGGTTTTGACGAGACAAAAACGGAAAAGTACGTGGCGCAGATGAAAACTTTGGGTGTGGTAGGTTTTAAGGATTTATGCGACGAGGTTTCCAAGATAGGCATGGCGCCTCGCGGTGTGGTGAAGTTGGTGCTGGACGGATTGATCGACACCTTGAATATGGATATCAACAAGGGATTTTCGGTACAGCTGGGTGAGTTCGGCTGTTTTCGTCCCGGCATCAACGCTAAGAGCCAGGACAAACTGGAAGACGTGACGGCAAGCACGATTTATCGCCGCAAGATTATCTTCACCCCGGGCTTCTACTTTAGGGACATGCTGACCCGCGCCAGCGTAGAGAAGATGGATTGGTCGGGCAACGGCACCGTTTCTGGCGGGGGTAGCTCCAAACCAAATCCGGATGGCGGCGGTTCCGATGGCGACCAGGGAGAAAATCCGTTAGGATAAACATTCTGTAAATAAGGAGAATATGAACTTTCTCAGAAAAAGGTTCATATTCTCCTTGAAATACTTGACTTCGCCTTTTGAATATCGTATCTTTACATCAATCATTTAAAAATCAGACAAACTGCTATGGAAACAGAAAATGGCTTTCGTATCACGACTTATAAAAAGAAAGATTTGGCATGCCTCTATTGCCCCAATGCTACTGCACGTTGCGCCATCCGCACCCTGACGCGGTGGATAAAACGGAATCATGAACTGTATGAAGCCTTGGCGCATACCGGGTACAATGTAAGGACACGGACATTCATGCCGAAGCAGGTGAGTCTTATCGTACAGTATCTGGACGAACCTTAATATTCTTTTCAACCTCATTTATTATGTTAAAGCGGGAAGTTGCGGTTAAACTTCCCGCTTTTGTTTTTGTCATAGATACGTTGCAACACAATAGGTATAACTAACATAAGGTATTAATTAAAAAAAGAGAAAAATGATGAAAAGAATAGTTCTGATATGGATGGCCGCCTTCCTGATGGGTGGCATGGCAATGGCACAACATGCCCGCCACAGTGATAAAATGCCCGAACCGAAAGTCCGTGCCGAGCGCATGACGGAACGGATGGTGAAAGAGTACTCCTTGAACGATACGCAGAAACAACAACTGCTGGAGGCAAATCTGGCATTGGTTGAGAAAATGGGAGATATGCCGATGCATCGTGCCAAAGCACACAAGCATCATAAGAGAGATGGCAAGCGCCATCAATTGACGGATGAGCAACGCGCGCAGAAAAAAGCGGAGATGGAAAAGAAGCGTGAAGAGATGAAGACTGCCCGTATTGCTTATGATTCACAACTCCAGAAGATTATGACGGAAGAACAATATGCTGCATACAGCAAGAAAGTGCAGGATAGAAAAGCAAAAATGGAATCTAAAAGAAAATAAATTTTCTATTGCATTCAATTTGTACTATTTTTGTCCGGTCAACTACTAAAAAACAGAACGATGAAGAATATAGTCTATATTTTAGTGTGTGCATCGGTCATTTTCTTCACTGCTTGTTCGTCGCAAGACAAGAATAAGAAAGACGGTACGCAGGTATTGATGCAGGATAGTACAGAAATTGCCGGCCCACAGCGCATGCAGGTGTCTGATGTAAAAACATCCTTTACGTATAAGGGAAAAGAGTATCAGTCTTCTGTAGTGCGCCGGCCGGATGAATCTCTGCCGATAGTGAAAAACGAGCAGGGGGAGAAATTTGTGGATAACCGTATCACCTTGCGCATCACGTGCGGCGGGAAGCAGGTGGTGGATAAAGTGTTCACCAAAGATAATTTTGCTTCGTTGGTGGATGCCAAGTTCATGAAGTACTCCATTCTTGAGGGGCTGGTCTATGACAAGACCACTCCGCAAGGAATCATATACGCGGCGAGCGTCTGCTATCCGCAATCCGACCTTTATGTTCCCATCAGACTGACCATTACGGCTGACGGGAAAATCTCCATGGCAAAAGAAGAACTGATGGAGGACTATCAGACAGACAGCATTGATTAGTGGATAGTTTTCCAGATTGTTTCCAGTTTTATAGACCATCTTTGCCGGTATGAAAATCCTGATTGTAGAAGATGAGCAAGATTTGCGGGAAACCATCCGCACTTCGCTCTTGAAAGAAAAGTTTGTTGTAGAGACCGCTGCCGACTATTTTTCGGCATTGGATAAAATCAATGACTACGATTACGACTGCATTTTGCTGGATATCATGTTGCCTGGCGGGAGCGGTCTGGACTTGCTGCGTGAGCTGAAACGGCTGCACCGCAGTGACAGTGTGCTTATTATCTCGGCCAAAGACTCGCTGGACGACAAGGTGGACGGGCTGGAACTGGGAGCCGACGATTACCTTACAAAGCCTTTCCATCTGGCAGAACTCAATGCACGTGTCAAGTCATTGATACGTCGGCGGCAGGCGAAGGGAGATGTGACCGTCACCCTTGGAAATCTTTTGCTCTACCCCGACAAACGGCAGGTAGAGATAAACGGAAAACCCTTGCAGCTGAACCGCAAGGAGTTCGACCTGCTCTATTATTTTGTAGTCAACCCCGGCCGGGTCATCAATAAAATGAGCCTTGCCGAGTCGGTGTGGGGAGACAATATAGACCAGGCGGATTCGTTGGATTTTATCTACTCGCAAGTGAAGAATCTGCGTAAGAAATTGAAACAAGCTGAGGCTACCATAGAATTAAAGGCTGTCTATGGATTCGGCTACAAACTCTCCGAACTATGAAGCTGCTGAGCTACACCTACCGCAAACTTGCATTGCTGCTGTTTCTGTTGATGGCAGTGTGGGGTGTGCTGTTCTATTACGCAATCATTGACGAGGTGGTGGATGAGACGGACGATACGTTGGAGAATTACGGTGAGATATTGATGGAGAGTGCGCTTCACGACCCCTCGATACTCGAAACGGAAGGCTCGTTGATGTCTTTCTATAAGTTCACTCCTATATCCGAAGAGGAAGGGCGGCATTACAGACAAGTGTTCTATGATGCTACGGTTTATATCGAACTGGAGGATGAAGACGAACCGGTACGTGTCATGTGTACCGCTTTCCGTATGCCCGACGGGCAATATTATGAGTTGAAACTGATGATTTCCATTTTGGAGCGGGATGACATGGTGGAGGCTATGCTTTGGTATCTGGGAGCGCTGTTCCTGTTGTTTCTCATCTGTACTTCCATCGGCATCCAGTTGGTGCTGAAGGGAGTGTTCCGTCCGTTACATAGGTTGCTTGACTGGCTGCACTGCATTCAGCCCGGCAAGGAGGTGCCTCCATTGGACAACCCGACGAAGATACGGGAGTTCCGCCAGCTGAGCGATGCTGCATTGGATATGGGCAACCGCAGCTACAAGGCATACGAGGAGCAGAAGCAGTTCATCGAGAATGCCTCGCATGAGTTGCAGACACCGCTTGCCATCGTGAGGGGAAAAGTGGAACTGCTGGCTGAGAGTGAAGGGATGACGGAACAGCAAATGGAGCAGCTGGACGAGATATATGCCACGCTGGGGCGTGCCGTAAAACTGAACAAGTCCCTGCTGTTGCTTTCCCGTATAGAGAACGGGCAGTATACCGAGATGGAGGATGTCTCGGTGGATGAGATATTGGATGAACTCTTGCCCGACCTGATGGATATCTATGAACATAAGCAGGTGAGACTGATACGAAAACGGGAGGAGCAGCCTTTTATTATCCGTTGCAACCATTCGCTGGCGCAAATACTGGTTTCCAATCTGGTGAAGAATTCGTTGCTGCACAATAGGGAAGGGGGAGAGTTGCAGGTACTTACCACTCCAACTTCGCTGGTCATAAAGAATACGGGTGATGTTCCTTTGGATGGAGAGAAGTTGTTCCGGCGTTTCTATCATGGCATGGATGGCAAGAAGGACTCCACCGGACTGGGGCTTGCCATAGCGCGTTCCATTGCGTTGTCGTCTTCATTGAAGCTCACGTATGAATGGCAAGACGGTATGCATACCTTCCGTCTGGTTAAAGAAAGTGAAATTTACCGTTAACTGCGATTGTTCCCAAATCTTTCCTAATTCTCTACCGTTATTTGCAGTGTGAATAATATGAAATTTATTAGTAACATTAAAAAATAACGATTATGAAGAAAGTATTGTCTATTCTTGTGTTGGCTCTTGTAGCTGTTCAGTTTGCCTTTGCCGGTGATGTCATCACTCAGGATACCAAGCAGCTTCCGCTGACGGCACGCAATTTTATCAACCAGTATTTCTCGAAACCGCACATTTCACACATCAAGATTGAAAGTGAAATATTGCAGACTAAAAAATATGAAGTGCTGTTGACAGACCGTACGGAAATAGACTTCGACAAGAAAGGAAATTGGTTGGAAGTGGATTGCAAGAAGTCCGCTGTTCCCGAAGCATTGATTCCGGTTCCGGTAAAGGAGTATGTGAAGGCTAACTTCCCGAGAGAGATTATTACTAAAATCGAACGCGGACGTACCGGTGTGGAAATTGAATTGGGTAATGACTACTCTTTGAAGTTCAACAAAAAGGGAAAGTTCGTCAGCATGGACGATTGATTCTCCAGTAACTATTAACCTAAACTTTATAGAGAAATGATGAGAATAAAGATTCAAATGTTGGCGATGATGTTCATCGCCGCCTTGGCACTTGGTGCATGCAGTGATGATGACGACAAGGATGATGTCAAAGTGCCCGAAGCAATGTCACAAGCATTGAAGTCCAAATACCCTTCCGCAATCCATGTGGAATGGGAACAGAAAGGGGGCTATTTCGTTGCAGATTGTAAAGTGGATGGGCAGGAAAAGGATGTATGGTTCAATAATCAGGCGGAATGGCAACTGACGGAAACCGAATTGCTTTGGAATAATCTTCCGGGAACAGTACAGACCTCTTTCAGCGCCAGTGAGTATGCCGGTTGGAAGATAGAGGAGATTGTTCTTTTGGAGTATCCGGTAGTGCCTATGCAGTTTGTCATTGAAGTTGAAAAGGGAAATGCAGAGTATCAATTGTTCTATTCGGAAGAAGGCGGCTTGCTACAGACAAAAGATGTGAGCGGTAATAGGGATGATACGCATTGGCCGGTAAAACTTGATTAGAGAAGAGTTAAGGATAAGGGATTAAGGACATTAGTGTTGTGCAATCATATTGAAAACTTAATCCCTTAATCCTTAATCCCTTATCCTTAACTACATCGGCTTATAATCCTTCGCCAGTCCTCCTTCGCTGGTTTCTTTGTAGAGGGAGGGCAGGTCGTTTCCGGTTTCTTTCATGACTTCCACCACTTTGTCGAATGACACGCGGTGCATGCCGTCGGTGAAGGAGGAGTAAAGGTTGGCATCCAAGGCGCGTGCGGCGGCGTAGGCATTACGTTCGATGCACGGGATTTGTACCAGTCCGCAAACTGGGTCGCAGGTCATACCCAAATGATGCTCCAATCCCATTTCGGCGGCATATTCTATTTGTGCCGGACTGCCTCCAAACAATTGGTTGGCTGCGGCTGATGCCATGGAACATGCTACACCTACCTCTGCCTGGCATCCGGCTTCCGCTCCCGAAATGGAAGCGTTGGTCTTCACGATGTTTCCTATCAGTCCAGCTGTGGCAAGGGCACGAAGTATGCGTGTGTCGCTGAACTCCCGGCTTTTTTGCAGATGATAGAGCACTGCCGGTACAATGCCACACGAACCGCAGGTAGGTGCAGTGACAATGACCCCACCTGACGCATTTTCTTCACTTACTGCCAAGGCATAGGCAAATACCAGTCCGCGCGACTGGAGGGAAGCCTTGTAGCCACTGGCACGTATATAATAGGTAGAAGCCTTTCGGCGCAGATTCAGAGGGCCAGGCAAGACTCCTTCACTATCCAATCCCCGTTTTACGGCAGCCTGCATGGTTTTCCATACCTCCTGCAGGTAATCCCAAATGTCGCTTTCCTCGCATTCCTTGACGTACTCCCAGTAACTTTTTCCGGTACGTTCACACCATTGTAGTATTTCGGTCATACTGTTCATTTCGTATACATCCGGGGTGTTTACGGATGATGCTCCGTCATTCTCTTCTGCCAGGGCACCGCCGCCGACACTGAATACAGTCCATTGGTCGGTCTCCTTGCCTTCGCTGTCCAAAGAGACGAATTTCATGCCGTTGGGATGGAAGGGCAGGAATATTTTGGGTTCCCAGATTATTTCTACCGGTGCTGCGGGTTGCAATGTCTCGGTGATGGCAACATTGGTCATGTGTCCCTTGCCGGTAGCGGCGAGGCTTCCGTATAGGGTTACTTGGAATGCGGCTGCTTCGGGATGCCTTTCCAGGAATATCTGAGCTGCCTTGCGCGGTCCCATGGTGTGGCTGCTGGATGGACCGGTACCGATACGGTAGAGTTCTTTGATTGATTTCATATATTTCAGATTTATGATTTAGCTTTAACTATCAATTATCAACTGTCAATTATCCATTAACTCAAGTCCACAACGGTGATGCCTGCTCCGCCGAACTGTATATGTTCGTCGGCAAAGTGGCGCACTCCGGGAACAGTTTCCAGATATTGACGGATAAGCATGCGCAGGATGCCTGTTCCCGTTCCGTGAAGGATACGCACGCGTGACATGCCGACAAGGATGGCGTCATCAATGAAATAGGTAACGGCTTGCAAGGCTTCGTCGCCACGCATGCCGCGGACATCAATGTCTTGTTTGAAATGCAGTTTCTTCTCGTACATGCTGTCCTGGGTCTGGGCGCTGATGAAAGTGCTTTTGGTGGACACATCAGCTTGTTTAGGCTGCGCGTTGGTACGTTCCAGCCTGTCCAGCTTTACGGTAGTCTTGATGCTGCCGAACGCGATGACCGCATTCTTGCCATTCACTTCCATTACTTCGCCCACAGAGGTTTGGCCCTTTATTCTGACGTTGCAGCCGGGGGTGATGGCTGCAAGGCGTTCTGCCTCTTTCCGCGCCTGCTGTTCTGCCAAAGCCTGGGCAGACAGTCCGTTCTCTTTTCCTTTGCCCGCTTTCTTTTCCTTTTTCCGGTTCTGCTTCTCTTTCAGCTTTTCCATTTTGCGGGCGATTTTTTCTTCCAGTTCCTTGTTGGCAAGCGCTTCCATTGATTCACGGAAGTTCGTCAACTCCTGGCGGGCCTGGCGTGTTTTTTCTTTTTCTGCTTGGGCTTCTTTGATGGAGCGTATGGTGTTCTCGATGCGTGCATTGGCTTCCTGCATCAGTTGCTCCACTTCTTCCTTCGCTTTGCGCAGAATCTCCTTCCGGGATTTCTGCAAATCTTCGATTTCGGTTTGATAACGCTCGATAGTCTCTTCCATGTGCTTTTCACGCTGGCGTATTGTCTGGCGTTTGCCTTCCCAATAGCGTTTGTCGCGCACAATGTCTTGCAGGTACTTATCGGCATTGATGTATTCACTGCCCACAATTTCCGAGGCATCGGCGATGACATCTTCCGGCAGACCTATTTTGCGGGCAATCTCTACAGCGAACGAACTGCCCGGATTGCCTATCTGCAACTGGAACAGTGCTTGCATCAGATGGCGGTCATAGAGCATGGCGCCGTTTACTACACCTTCATGGTCTTCGGCAAAATGTTTCAGATTCTGATAGTGTGTGGTGATGACACCGAACGTCTGTTTTTGGTTGAAGCGTTTCAATACGGCTTCGGCGATGGCGCCTCCTATCTGGGGTTCTGTTCCACCACCGAATTCATCAATCAGGATGAGGCTCCGTTCATTGCAGTTTTTCATCATGATTTTCATGTTCGTAAGGTGGGAGGAGTAGGTACTCAAATCATCTTCAATGGACTGCTCGTCACCGATGTCAATGAATATGCTGCTGAATATTCCGGTATGACTGCGTTCGTGCATCGGGATGAGTAGTCCGGATTGCAGCATGTATTGTAATAAGCCTACTGTCTTTAGGCAGACAGACTTGCCGCCTGCGTTCGGACCGGAGATAATAAGGATACGTTGCTTTTCATTCAGTTCGATGTCAAGCGGTACGACTTTTTTGCCATGTTTGGCGAGAGAAAGTTGCAAGAGTGGGTGTACCGCCATTGTCCAGTCCAGTAGTTGCTTGTTTTCGAGAGCCGGTTTGAGTCCGGATATTTGCTCGGCAAACAATGCTTTGGCACGTATGAAGTCTATTTCGGCAAGGAACTCGTATGATAGCAGTACGTCGGAGATGGAGGGGCGCAGCTGGTTGGAGAAGTCCGTCAGGATGCGGATAATTTCTCTGCGTTCGTCACCTTCAAGTTCTCGTATGCGATTGTTGGCTTCCACTACTTCGGCAGGCTCGATGAATACGGTTTTACCACTGGCCGACTCGTCGTGTACAATACCGCGTATTTTCCGTTTCAGTGCCGGTGCAACGGGAATGACCAGACGGCCGTCACGCATGGTGGGCGTTACATCTTTGTCCACAACGCCCTCGGACTGGGCATTTCGTAGAATACTGTTCAGTGAGCGGGAGATACTTCCCATAGTACTTGCCAGTTCCCGGCGGATGCGTGCCAACTCTGTAGAGGCATTGTCCTTGATTTTTCCGTAAGGAGAGAGGATGCCGTTTATTTTTGCTATGAGCTGTGGGAAAACGGTGATGTCTCCTGCCAATCTTTTCAGACAAGGGTAGGGGGAAGCGCCCTCTTCCTCATCATCGTCGCTTTTCTGTAGGAAGCGTACAATATCACGTATGGTTTCTAGTGAACGGCGCAGGTCAAAGAGCTCTTGTTCATCTAGATACATGCCTTCCACGCGTATGCGTTTCAGTGACGGACGTACATCAAAAAAGTATTGTGCCGGGAAGTTGTCTTCTTCTTGGAGTATGCGTACAAATTCAGTGACTTGGTCCAAACGCTCCTCCACCTCTCCAAAGTGGTCGGAGAATGCCATGTCCATCACCCGTTCTTCGCCAAGTGTACTGAGGCATTTTTCTTTCAGCAATTGGCGTATTTGGTCGAAACCTATTTTCTGTTCAAAGTTCTGCGGATATATCATGGTGCAAAAGTACTATTAATTCATGAAAAAAGAGAAAGGAAGTTTGCAGAATTAAAAATGATTTGTACCTTTGCACCGCTTTAAAGAGGAAAGCACTTCCCGAAAAGGAAGTTTTAGGAGAGGTGGCAGAGTGGTCGATTGCGGCGGTCTTGAAAACCGTTGTGCTGCGAGGCACCCGGGGTTCGAATCCCTGTCTCTCCGCAACAAACGCTGAAAATCAGCAGATTGCAAAACAAACACCCAGTTTTACACCCAAGAATGTAAAGTCGGGTGTTTTTGTTTTATTTAAGATAATACAACCACTACATAATAAAAGAGTAGCGATATTAAAAGAATCCGATGAGAAAAGACTAATATTTATCTATCCATTCAGTTTGATTTTTCAGGACTTTACATCGTCCTGAAAGTATTTGTTATTGTATTCCAACGTCAGGAGTGGATTATAATACAAGTTTTTTGTGTGGATAGAATTTCGTTTTGCTTAATGTACGAAAGTACTTATCTATAAACGCATGAAATATTAGCACAATGAATCATTGGAAATCAACTTTGGCCGTGATAGGAATAGGCCAACTCATATCTATTTTAACAAGTACGATTGTTGGCTTCTCCATTATTTTTTGGATTAGCAACGAATTTAAATCCCCGACAGCTTTATCTCTGGCTATTTTAGCTGGATTTTTACCACAATTTGTATTAGGCTTGTTTGCCGGGGTCTATGTTGACAGATGGAATCGAAAGAAAACGATGTTTTATTCGGACTTGTTCATCGCGTTCTGTACCCTATGTCTTTTTATTGTGATAACCAAGGGTTATAAAGACCTTTCTTTTTTTTATCTATTGACTGCTTGTCGTTCAATAGGCAGTACGTTTCATGCACCTGCTTTACAGGCAAGCATCCCTCTACTGGTTCCCAAGCACCATCTTGTCAGGGTATCAGGTTTGTACCATTCCATTCAATCCTTCAGTGAGGTGATAGCTCCCGTTGTAGGGGCAAGCCTCGTTGTTTGGCTTCCCATACAGTATATTCTGCTCATAGATGTGATCGGAGCTGTTGCTGCTTGTCTGACCTTACTTTGTGTCCAGATTCCTTCTCTTCAAAAAACGAAAGTTCTTCCAGATTTCAAAAAAGAACTGACGGAATGTTGGCATACCTTGCGGCGTACAATGGGCATTTTGCCTTTATTCGTATGCTTTACGCTGGTGACTTTTGTCCTTATGCCTGTTTTTACGTTATTTCCTTTTATGACGCTTCTGCATTTCAACGGAAACATTTTGCAAATGGGAGTTGTGGAAATGGGTTGGGGCTCAGGGGCATTGTTGGGCGGTTTAGTACTTGCCTGTAAGGCTTTGAAAAGCAAGCAAACATTAGTGATGCATACGGCTTATGTGATATTGGGATTGTATCTGATTAGCGCCAGTTATTTACCATCAAGCGCATTTATAGGTTTTGTTTGCCTAACATTTACAGGAGGCATAGCCTATTCCATTTATCATGCGCTTTTCATCGCTATTATTCAGCAGAACTTGGCTTCGGACATGCTTGGACGGACTTTTTCTCTCATCTTTAGTTTGAGTACCTTTCCATCAATGCTGGGTATCGTAGCTTCAGGATATTGGGTGGAAGCATGGGGTATCACATCCGTCTTTATGATCAGCGGATGGGTTATCTTTCTGATTGGAGTGGGTGCAAATTTTATTTCTTCAATCAAGCAGTTGGATAATTACGCATAGTATTATTTATTAAAGAATTATTATATGACAAAGAAAGAACACACTACGATTACAGAGTTATTTCAAGTTTTGGACTTGTTGGAAAGCCTGGACATGCAGTTTTGGTTGGATGGAGGCTGGGGAGTGGATGTCTTGTACGGACAGCAAACCCGCTTGCATAGAGATATTGACATTGATTTTGATGCCAATTATACAGACCAACTCCTTGATCTTTTGCAGGAGAGAGGATATCAAATTGAAACAAATTGGTTGCCCACCCGTGTGGAACTGTATAGCAAAGAATTAGGCTATATTGATATCCATCCTTTTGTCTTGAATGCGGACGGCACTTCCAAACAAGCCGACTTGGATGGAGGCTGGTATGAATTTCAACCGGACTATTTTGGAACAGCAGTCTTTGAAGGCAGAAGCATCCCTTGCATTTCTGCAAAAGGGCAACAAGTATTCCATTCGGGCTACGATTTAAGAGAGAAGGATATTCACGATTTATCTATAATTAAACAATGTATAACAACAATGAGCCTAACAATTAGATAAGAACAAGAAAATGACAGAAAAACAAATTGTCTGGTATATCTTACTTACAGAAGTAAAGATAGACAGTGACACCCAGTCTGTCACATCCCTGAGTGTAGCTCCATTGGCAGTCTTGCCGGAATTCCAGCGTAAGGGAATTGGGGGGGGATGTTGATTCAGTAAGCCCATCAGAGGGCAGCACTTTTGGGTTACGGCACAGCAGTCGTATTGGGGCATAAAGAGTATTATCCTCGATTTGGCTATCGCAAGGCTATCGATTTAGGAATTGAATTTCCTTTCGAAGTCTCTCATGAATATTGCATGGTGGCTGAATTAATACCTGGAGCTACTGAGAATGTGAAAGGTATGGTTTGTTATCCAACTGACTTTAAATAGTTTAACAAGTAAAATTCATTATATAACTCGGACTGGGTATTTCAATTTCCCAGTCCGTATTCTGATAGTACTTATTCAATTGGAAGATTGTGTTGCTTCAAGAATGAAAGTTTATCCCAATACCCTCTTTGAAAGACGATTTTGTTATCTTTTACATGAAAAAATCCGCATCCACGAAGTCCAAGAGAGTCTTTCCATTCCATGATAGCCCATTCGCCATCTTCAAAAATATTTTCCACCATACAAACCATTTTAGCAGTGGCAAATTCATTCACAAACATTTTGTAGATTGATTCTTTACCTATTATTGGTTCGTTTGCGACTTGATGATTTACTGCATTAGTAGCATACAGCTCTGCTATATGATAAGCATCTGCTTTGTTAAAGCAATCTATCCATTTTTCCAAAACTTCTTTAGGCTTCATTTTTTATAAATTCTTAGGATTTTGATTCTGTAATAAAAACAATCTGTTTGGATGCATAGATACTTGATTTTATTAATAATAGGCTATTCTATATTCTAAATCCTCTGGATTTTTGCTCTCTCTGCACCGAGTTACGTAGATTCTGCTGTAACTTTTCCCATTGTTCCTTAAACCATTGTACTATGGGTTGTCGGTTTATGGTCAGCATAAGCTTACCACTATCCATCGGATGTTTCTCAACCCTAAAAATATCATTCTTGATGTCAAATTTCCACCTGTGTTCTTCGGAATAAATTTTGCCACTACATTGTATGGATTCTTTCTTTGTCAAGAGGTTTTCTATCATGTCTTTGGTAAACCCGATAACAGCGCATAATTTTTCCATTCTCAACATCTCTTTGAACATGGGAAACCATTTGTGGGCTTTTTCAAGCAAGGTGCTCAATCGTGATATTTCCTTGTCTTTGGCTTCAAGTTCTTGATTATGTATTCTTTGAAGATTACGAATTTGTCTGCTATGCTGTTCCTGTATTTGTTGTATCTGAATTTTTAATTCATCAGTAGCTTTGTCCCGTTTGGTAATTTCCTGATGTAGCTGCTCGATGTGATGTTCCAGTTCTTTCAGCTTACCGCTTCCGAAAAGAGAACCTACACCGCTTGCTATGGCGGTAGCAGCATTGGTGGCTGTTTTCTTTAGTTTGTCCGTGCGTATCTCTGCTTTTACCTGTTTGAGTTCCTGTTCGGCAAGGCTTACTTGTTGTTCCTTGTGTCGCTTGGTTTCCTCTATACGTTGCAGTTCGGCTTTCTGCTTCTCAATGATGAAATCATTTCGTTCCAGATGCTCTTTACCTGTGACAGCTTTTGCCTGTCCACGTTCCATCAGGAGAATATCGGAAGCAAGGGTCTGCATGGTTGCCATATCCTCGTCATTGAGCTTTCGGCTCTTTCCAGTTTCATGGTTCATCCAGTCGAATACGACATGAGCATGATAATTTGGTTTGAACCATCTGTTACCGACTTGGAAGCTCTCCTTGTCTTCTGCTTCCGGCTGACCGTTCAGCCAATGCCCTTCGTCTTTATGCAGGAAAATCTGTAGCGGAGTGATGCCCCAGCGTCTTTGGCACTCTTCACCGAATTTGCGTACATCAGCCAGTGTGGTGTCCGGTCTGATAAGCAATACTCCTTCACGGATGGGTGAGCATCCCGCCACCTTGATAATCTTTCCATTCTTTCCCTTGCGTTCCCTTTCCTTTTCCTGCATGGCACGTCCGGTCTTTTCCTTGACCATTTGCTTGATATTGTCATAATGAGTTCGCAGTTCGGGAGTGCCGAAGTCGGGATTTATCCACTGTTCGTTATCGGTGGAAAGTTCGGGAACGACATAGATTCTGGACTCCCCGATATTACGCATATACTCGGCAGTCCTTCGGTTGTGTGCCTCGCTCGATGCGATGTTGCAAGGCTTGATATGTATGCTTGATTTTGTTGCCATAGCTTCTTTCCTTTGTTTACAATTGATTTACTTTGCTCGCTTTCGCAGAGGGGTTCTTAGGGGTAACCCATAAGCGGAGATTGCAAAGAGAGGGTCACTCTTTGCTCGGGGTTCTCAGGGGTGAAACGCCCTGAGTGGGTCATTAGGGCAAAGCCCTAATCCCCTCGGGAGAGCCCACAACTACGAAAGCGAAGCGTGTAGTTATAGTGGGCTATAACTGGAAGCCGTTCTTCTTTTCCGGTGATTGGCTGCGCACCCCTTTGGCGGACTGGAGCTGCCTTTTTCTTTCAATCTGTTTCTGTAAGTATTCGTTCAAGTCCTTGCATCCTCTGTAAATCTGCGAAGCGTCCCGGATGTACCGCTCTCTGCCGTATTCCATGCGGATTTGCTGGAGTGCTTCCAGTCCTGCATGGTCGTTGTCGAAAAAGCAGTGGATGCGTTCGTAATTGCCCAACGGATAGAGAGCCTTGTTTACATTCGATACGGAGTTCAATACAATGTAGTCCTGCCCGTCCAATTCCGGATAATTTGGGCAGCTCTCTTGTCTCAATGTCAAAAAGGAGAGGTAGTCCATAAATCCCTCGAACACATAACAGGTATTCCTCGCTTTTCCCGACTGCCTGATGTGGGAGATTTCCTTTGGGGCGATGCAGCCCTTGAAATAGCGGTTGCGGATTTCATATCCACACGAACCATTGGGAAAGGCGATGGCAAAGTACCGCTTGCCGTTGTGAGTGAAACGTGCTTCACTACATTCTCTTTTCGCCAGTTTTATGTTAATTCCTCTACCTTGTAAGTAGGCAAGCAGGGCAGTAGATGACAGCGGAACAATCTCCAACTGTTGGAAGCTCGGCTCGGAAGAGTTTTGCTTTCCAAAAGAGAAAGATACCGGGCGCACGTGCGGTGTCTGCTCTGCTATCCGTTTCAAGATGTAAGGTACATGGTCGGTAGCGTACAGGTGTGCAGCCAGTTCTATGATACCACCACCTTTACCCAAACCGAAGTCATACCATTGTTCACGTTCGGTATTTACCTTGAACGAGGCTTCGGCTTCTTCCCTTAACGGTGATTTATACCACAGATTGACACCTTGTTGCTTGACGGGAGAATATCCTAAACTATGCAGATAATCCGCTATTCTGATTTGCTTGGCTGTCTGTATATCCATAAAATGATTGTTTTAGTAGTTGGTGAATTGGTTTATTTTTCTTTTTGCCCGTACCTTTTTAGGAAGTACGGTCTATAATCACTTCACTAAATTCTCGTATATATAGGATACGGTAATAAAGTGAAGTGATTTAGTCCCATTCCCCAAGCACTTCACTATATTCCTAATATATACACCCCGAGAATAAAGTGAAGTGATTGCAGGGAAATGGGCTAATAGTGGAAGTCAGGCATGAATGTGTATTTTCTGCCTGTCTCCTGCACTATCATCCGTTTGTTGCGGAGCATGGTGATGAGCGATACCGCCTTTTTATGGTTCAGCTTTACACCCACTGACATATAGGTCTTGATTAAGGCATCTTCCAGTTCCTTGTAGCCGTATTCCTCTTTCAGCCCGAAAACGGCTTCCAATGCGATACGGTGCTGCTGCTCGGTGATATGCCTGTAAGGGTCGAACTTCTCTTCTTCGGGTCTTCCCGGCTTCTTTGTTTCAGGTTTGTATCCCTCAATGAGTTCGGGAAGGGCTTTGTCGTTGATACGGAATGCGAAAGGCTCAAAGTCCATTGCCCGGATGTGAATGGCTGAAACATGGCTGATGTCACCGTTGCCCTTGTCCTTTTCTACCTGCAATACGGTTTCCGCCTTGTTGTTCAACTCCGTACCAATGTGCCCTCTTGCGTTCTCATCCCCTTTGTTCTGATGCAGTATCGTATGGATATGTATCTGCCTGTCGTCCGTCCACTGCATCAGCTTGGATATGATGCGTGTTGATTCACTGGGGCTGTTGATGTCATACACCATATCCCGTATGCCGTCTATAATTACAAGACCGATTTCGGGTGTATTGTAAATAGCCTGTTCCACAATCCTGATACGCTGCTCAGGCGTGTATTTTCTTAAGGCAAGAAATTCAAGATTCTCATTGTCCCTATCATCTGGCAAACCAGCCATTCGCAAAATGCGCGTCATGACTTTCAGACAATGGTAAGGGCTTTGCTCTGTATCAACATAAAGCACTTTCCGCTTATCTTCAGGCAGTTCAGCCACATACCGCAGCACTGTGCCGTTCTTCAATGCAGCGGCTACGATAGCCGATACATTGAACGTTTTTTTACTTTTGGCTTTGCCGATGGATGCGCTGAAATTACCCAATGTCCCAATGACAGAATCATGTACTTTAAGGATTTCAGGTGCTTTCTCATAACTTTTCGACAGGCTCAAACGTGAGGCTTGCCAAAGGATTATGGCTTCTTCAGCCGATATTTCCTTAGTCTCTTTCATATAGTCCATAGCCATGCCTCCCGTTATTTCCGTCCTCCTGTTTTCTTTCCAGCCAGTTCAAGGGCAAGCTCAACATCCACGATAATCTTACGTCCTATCTGAGTGATTGCCTTGTCAATCTTTCCGCTTTTCTTGATACGGTTGGCGGTGGGTAGGCTGCACCCGAACAGTTTGGCTATGCCCAGTATTCCGTACACATATTTTCTTTCTGTGTCTGTAATGGGCTGTGGCTGCGTTTCCGTTTGACGGGAAGCGTGCTTACTTAGGAATATGAACTCTTCACCTGTCATCTGCCAGACGGGTTTTGATAATAATTCTTGAAGATTTTTCATCGTTCAATCTATTTAGTCGTTTAACAATCAGCCCTGCGCACTGGCTGTTATCTCTGTTCTCGAACGATGCAAAATTAGGTAGGGTTGTAAGTGGTAAGGATGTGGTTGATATAAATGGAATATCTTGTTATTTATCTGAATATCAGATAATAAAAATACCACTCAAAAATTTAATTTGAGTGGTAAAAGTGGTTGTTTCGTAAAATGTCAGGGCATATCACAGATTATCGGAATATACCATCCATTTCTTTGGCAAATTTCCGGTTGCTGTCACTGGGGAAATCGGAAACAGGCTCTTTGTACTTTGACTTGTAGTAGCTTTCCTCAATACCCAATATTTTCAGGATATTCCTCTTCCAATTCTCCCTGTCCTGTTTGGGCAGTTTTTCGCTCATCAGGAATATCAGATAGCAGGTACGTATTTTTTCTCTCGGTCTGATTTGGGGTTTGGTGTCGCTTGGTAGCAGGTTCATGCAGGTATAGAAATCATGTTCGGAAATATTCTCGAACTGTTCTCCCACGCAGGTTACATGAATGAGCGAAAGCAGTTCCATATTGAAATACTCAGTCTGTTTCGTTCCCAGCACTTCTTCCTGTATGTTGGGGGCATTTGGTTCTTGTTCGGCTGGCTCTTCCGGCTCGTTTGTTTCATCAAATACATATTTCGCCAATGTCTCTTTGAGGTGGCAGCCCAGCCGATAGATTTCATTGAAACGGCTTTTTGCATATTGCAGGGCTTTCTCTCTGGTCTGTTTTTGCAGATCGTAGAGTTCGGTCAGCTTGTTTTTTTTCTCCTCGTATTCATCTTTGCACCGTTCATATTCCATTTCCGCACGCTTTTCATCCTCTGCAGTGTGTTCCCGATAACCTATGGAATCGTATCGGTGGTATGCTTCGTTTAGCGGAGCATGGAGCTTGGTCGTCTTGTATTGCTGTTCTTCTATGGCTTCTTTATAGATTTCTGAAACTCGGAAGCAGATATTGTAAACGGTCTGTTCATCCGGCATACATCCTTTCTTGTAATAACTTATGTTTTCGCATACTTCCTTTTTCAGGCTATTCAGAATCAGTGTGTATTGCTCCTGTGGAAGATGAAACACCAGTTCAAGAATGGCTGTTTCAAGAACCGTTACATCATTGTAGTCCAGATAGAACTTGGTAATGAATTTCTGCTTTTCAAAAGAGAAACCTTTATTATCAAACCAGTCTTTATATATTCTGTTCAATTCTCCGTATCGGGGAATCAGCGTTGTAATTACATCTTTCATGGACGCAACTATTTTTGAGTGTTATTGTCTTTGTCAAGGAAAGAGGCCAGTTCTTCTTCCACTTCTTCCACGCTGGGCAACGCTGATTTCAGTTTCTCGGGAATCGCTTTGCTCAATTGGTAATCGCTGATGCCGATGGGCTGGTCATAGCCTGTCAATGCGTATTGTGCCACAACTTCGTCTTTTCCCTTGCATAGCAACAACCCGATAGTCTTGTTGTCATTCTCTCCCCTCAGTTTATCATCCACCACATTGATGTAGAAGTTCAGTTGTCCTGCATACTCCGGTTTGAATGGGGTAGCCTTTAATTCTACCACGATATATGCGTGCAACGGAATGGAATATAGAATCAGGTCGGCAAAGAAATCGCTGTTTCCGACTTGGAAGTGCTTCTGCCGGGCAACGAAGGCAAAACCGTTGCCCATTTCCAACAGGTAGCGGGTAACGTGTTTCACCAGCTGTTCTTCAATATCCCTTTCGTCTGCTTTTTCTTTGGCTCCTGCCAAATCAAAGATGTACGGGTCTTTGAGTAGGTAATTGGCAAGGTCGCTTTGTGGAGCCGGAAGTGTGGTCGTGAAATTGTTTACCTTGTTGTTGCTGATTTGTCGGCTATACAAATCACTGTCAATTTGCATTTTCAATACATTGCTGCTCCATCCCATTTCCACAGACTGCTTCATGTACCAGTAGCTTAGACCTAAAGGTAGCGAACTGTCAAGTATAGTCATTTGGCTTGTCCAGTTTATTTTGGCTATAGGAGAGGTCAAGAAAACTTCTTCTATTTCCCTGATTCCCATCCTGTAAATGGCAGACACGGTTTTTCCCACATCTTCAAATTGCGCAGGAACTTCCTGCGTAATTGCTAATGATTGACAATCAATTGATTGTATTTGCGCAGTAAGTTCCTGCGTAAATTGCTTGTCATTCAGTTTTAATACTTCATTGGTCACACTCTGTATGGTTGGGACAGACAGGCTTGCATCTGTTTCTATGAAACTTTGCAACGCTCTTAAAGGATATGCTTTTGCAAACTGGCACATATAGGTAAGGTTACGTTCCGAATAGCCTTTCTTTTCAGGGTAATGCAGTCGGATAGCCTTTGCCAACTGCTTGATGATTTTGCTTCCCCATCCGTGCAGCTGCTGGTGATAAAGGATGTAATTGCCTATCTTCCAGTAATGGAACAGCATTTGTGCATTGGCTGCAACAATCAGCCTTACTTGTGCCTGTTCTATTTCCGAACCGACCGCTTGTATGAATGCATCAAAATTCGTTTTCTCTATGTTGGATTCCTTGTTGCTCATATTGTGATGATAATTTCTACAAATATAGTCATTGGTAACTATCTATGAAACTGTTTGATACTTTTATAGTTGATTAAACTTGTTCATGGCATTTGCCTTAATATCATCCGCTATGTCAATGTAGGGTTTCATAGCTTTGTAGTCGCTGTGTCCCGTCCATTTCATGACCACCTGTGCCGGGATTCCGAGAGCCAGCGCATTGCAGATGAATGTCCTTCTTCCTGCATGGGTACTGAGCAAAGCGTATTTGGGTGTGACTTCATCAATACGTTCATTTCCCTTGTAGTAGGTTTCCCGTACAGGCTCGTTGATTTCTGCCAGTTCGCCCAGCTCTTTCAGGTAATCGTTCATCTTCTGGTTGCTGATGACGGGCAGAGCCATGTAATTCTCGAAATGGATGTCCTTGTATTTGTCCAGTATGGCTTTGCTGTATTTGTTCAGTTCAATCGTCAGGCTGTCGGCAGTCTTGACTGTGGTTATTTCGATGTGGTCGGACTTCACATCGCTTCTTTTCAGATTGCGAACATCCGAATACCGCAAACTCGTAAAGCAGCAGAACAGGAAAACATCACGCACACGTTCCAGGTATTGCTTATCCTTGGGTATCTGGTAGTCTTTCAGCTTGTTCAGTTCATCCCAAGTCAGGAAGATTACTTTTTTCGAGGTGGTTTTCAGTTTCGGTTTGAACGTATCGTATGCAATGTTCTGATGATGTCCTTTCTTGAAGCTCCAGCGCAGGAACCATTTGAGGAATCCCATTTGCTTGCCGATGGTGCTGTTTCTCATATCCTTGGTGTCACGCAGGAAGTTGACGTATTCGTTCAATCCAAACTCGTTGAAATAGTTGAACGTTGCATCCTCCTTGAACTCTTTGAGGTGGTTCCTCACTGCTGCAAATTTTTCATAGGTGGATGCCGTCCAGTTATTCTGGTTACCGCACTCTTTTACAAACTCATCGAACACCTCCCAAAAGCTGACAGGGGCTTCTTCCGGCTGTTCTTCGCTGGTGTCTTTCATTCTCATGTTGAAAGCTTCCTTCAACTGTTGGGTCGTTGGCATGACCTCCTGCACCTCAAATTCCTTGAAAATATTCTGGATTTCGGCATAGTATTTCAGCAAGTCCGTATTGATTTCGGCTGCACTTTGCTTTAGCTTGTTGGTACATCCGTTCTTTACCCGCTGCTTATCTGCATCCCATTTGGCTACGTCAATCCGGTAGCCCGTTGTAAACTCGATGCGTTGGCTGGCAAAGATGACACGCATACGGATGGGTACGTTCTCTACGATTGGCACACCGTTCTTTTTCCGGCTCTCCAATGCAAAAATGATGTTGCGCTTGATATTCATAATTGGGTGCGTTTGAAATTCTACACCCAAATATACACCCAATTATTGAGATAGCAAAAGACATTTAGAAACATTTACTTTTACTCTATATTGTAATTTACACTTGATTATCAGTCGTTTGCAGTTTTATGATATTCTGTGAAAGTATAAGTTCGAGAGCCTGTCTCTCCGCTGGAAAGAATTGCAAAACAAAGAAAATCCCTGTAAATTAATACTTTACGGGGATTTTTTGTTTTTGGTGCATAGCAAAAATAAGCATATCAAAGCATTCTTTCGGTGTACTATTCGGTGTACCTGTTTGCCTTCAATGTCAGGTACACCTATTAAGTAAATAATTCATTGTTTATCAGTGTTTTGCATCTTGACTTGTTGCTCTTGGAATTTTAGTTTTGTGATTAAAAAACAAGTAAGATGGAAAGAACAACATTTTGTCTATTGTTCTACATTCGTAGGACGAAATTGAATCGGAACGGTGAGGCTCCGATAATGATGAGAATTACAGTGAATGGAGTCCGGGTTGATGCTTCAGTGAAGAAAACAATTCTTCCGGAGTTCTGGAGTGCGGCAAAAGGAAAGGCTCTGGAAAAGAAGCGTGAGTACAAGGAACTGAATCTGTATCTTGATTCTATCCGTTTGAGGATAATGAAAATTCAGCGTGAACTGGAAATAGAAGGTGTAGCGGTTTCTGCCGGTAGTGTCCTGGACCGTTTTTGGGGAAAGGATGCTCCCGTACAGCGTACCCTGTTTGAGGTTTTCCGTGAACATAATGATAAATGCGCCCGATTGTCCGGTACGGACATGGCGCCTGCAACCGTGCAGCGTTATGAGACATCCTTGAAGCATACTCAGGATTTTGTCTGGGAGACATATCATAAGAAAGATATTCTTTTGGATGAAGTTTCCCGCCAGTTTGTTGAGGATTACGAGTTTTGGCTTAAGACCTCGAAAAAGTGTTGTCATAATACAGCCACCAAGTATCTGAAGAACTTCAAGAAGATTATCCGTATCGCTTTGGCCAAGGGATGGATGAAGAATGATCCGTTTTTGGAAATCAGGTTCTCGTTGGATAAGGTGGAGCCGGACTTCTTGGAAGATTCGGAAATCCGAAAACTGATTTCAAAGGAGATTGATATTCCGAGGCTGGGTCAGGTACGGGATATTTTTGTGTTCTGTTGCTTCACCGGTCTGGCCTTTTCGGATATTCACGGATTGGGAAAGGAGCATATCGTGGAGGACTCGAACGGTGTCAGATGGATACGCAAGGGAAGGCAGAAGACCAAAATCATGTGTAACATCCCATTGATGGAAGTTCCGTTAAAAATATTGGAGAAGTATTCCACCAATGAATATTGCAGGAAACATGGTGTGCTTTTTCCGGTGCTTTGTAATCAAAAAATGAACGCCTATCTTAAGGAGCTGGCTGATATTTGTGGCATAAAAAAAACATTGACCACCCATGTGGCGCGTCATACTTTTGCCACTTTTGCCCTGGCTAATGGTGTTTCGATAGAGAGCGTTGCTAAAATGCTGGGGCATACCAATGTTCAGATGACCCGTCATTATGCGCGTGTGCTGGACCGTACAGTGATACGTGAGATGTCACAGATAAAGATGGATTTTCATTTTTCCATGTAAGGAGAGGGTGTTTGGAATGAGCAAAGGCAGACATGAGGTTCGGATGCTTGCTCTTTCAGGAATGGCCGGAGATTGCTTCCGGCCTTTTTTATTTCATTCTGGCGTTTTCTGTCTTTTTTTGGCGGTTGCTCAACGGTTGAGTAACCAATGACCTTGTAATATCTCCGTAATATTGCACCGTAAACAATAAAAACAAGGTCATTATGAATAACAGAAGAACTGCACCTGGTGGGCAGATGACTCACATGCTCAGTACCATACTCGCCAAAGTAACCAACATTGAAAAGTTACTGGCTCCTGCCATACATAACTTGCCCGACAGCGAGATACTGGATTCAAAAGGCGTGCGCCTGCTTACCAAAATGTCCGACAGGACACTTCTAAGACGCCGCAATGACGGTTCGTTGCCTTTCCACCGTGACAAGGGGAAGATTTACTACCGCCGTTCGGACGTGCTGCGTGCCATGCTGCTTGAAAAAGAAGAACACTCTAAAAATAAAAGGTTATGAGAAAGATGATTAAGGTTGAAAGCGGCTCGTTCGCCGCACTCGTGAGAAGTTACAAGAAGTCCCTCAACATGTTGGCCGTGCTGCAACATATCTGTGAGGATAACTGTGTAGAACTCTCCATGCTGCCCGATGAGGTTTGTGAGCTGATAAACCTCGATCCGGCAGAGATTGAGAAGCAGCGTTTGAGCGGACGGCTGCGTTTTGCGGAAGAGGAGAACGGGACCAGGCATTATTCGATTGTGGATATAATCAATCTGAAGGATTCCATTGACTGGAAGGTTATTAACAGACAGGTGGAAAGCCTTTCCTTTGAGGAAGAGGAATGACGGAGTGCCCTTCTTTCCATTACAGATAAGAGTATGGCCGGCAGACCGGATTTATCCGGGTGCCGGCCATATCTTTGTCATTTCCTGAAAAGCGGCTCTTTACGGCAAACTTAGGATATTTTTTTCAGTCCGTTTGACGGGGCGGCAATTTCCATTGGGGGGACATGCCTTGCCTTCCGTGGCAGGTCCGGTGTATTGTCACTTTCGCCTGTCTCTTTCTGTCCTTTCATTTCCGTTCCGTCATCCGTTCCGCTTTCATGCCCGCCTGCCGGTTTTATGGTAAGCTGTATTTTCCGGTTCAGCGTGGCAAGTTCCTCATTCAGCCGCTTGATTTCCGCATCCTTGGGCCATGAAGCCGCCACAATCTCCTGAAGGACCGGGATGTCCTTCGACAGCTCCGCGTTTTCCTTTTCCCGTTTCTCTATCATGGCGGGAATGCGTTCCAGCGCATTGATGAAGTTCATGACGGCCAGTTTCGGGTCTTTGGCTATATAACCGTTGTTGTAGGTATATTTGATACCGTCCAGCCCCTCGACTGTAGATACTAATTGAAAAGTGCGCCAATATTCCAATTGAAAAGTGCGCCGCCATAGGA
>NZ_QSOX01000010.1:0-170038 GCF_003466325.1 Bacteroides sp. 4_1_36 | reverse complement strand
TTTTTGTTGCTCAGGTACTTAAAAAAAATATTTTATAATAGTGTTGCGGAATTAAGGATAGTCGAATTTGACCATCGGTACCACCGTAGCGGCATTTATTATATTGAACCCGGTCTGTTTGTTGAGTATGTCACCGGCTTCCTCAAGCGAAGGACCCGACCAGCGAAGGATATCCCACCAGCGGATGGACTCGAATGCAAGTTCCCAGCGGCGTTCCTGCTTGATGGCTTCCAGGGAGTAGGCCACCGGAGCCAAGTGGGAGCGGGCACGTACCTTGTTCAGACCCGTAGCGTCTTGTTTCAGCTCGGACTGCATGAGCAGAACGTCGGCAAAACGGATATGAATCAAGTCGGCTATTTGGAGTAGCTGTTGGGATGTCTGCGAAGATATTCCGGGGAACATCTGCTTGCCGAAAGGTTCGATTTTGCCTTCATTGTAGGAATTGATATTGATGTATTTTTTCTGGAAATAGCCGGTTTGTTCATAGTAACGATAGGATACGGTATATTCCGGTTCACCCTCGTCCATGGTGCAGTCCATCAGTACATTGCCGGCAACATTCGGATCAAGTGCTTTGTACGACCATATGGAACCGGTCAGACGGGGATCCTCCTTGTAACCGTCCGTATAGGTCTGCTTGGCGGCCCAGTCTTTCCATTCGTTGACCATAGCCGGAGATACAGGGCCAGCTCCCCAACCGGTGCCGAAGGGATAACTGTCTTTGTTGGAATAGTTGTCGGCAGACGGTGAATAGAATTGCGCGCATGTGTTGGAGAACCAGGTATAGGTCCAGTCGGATTTCAGGTTATGCTTGTTGGCGAATAAAGTTTCGTCGGAACTGTTTCCTTCCCATTTCAGGTTATGGTTGATAACGTATTGGTAACGGAACCCTTCGGTATTGTCTTCGGTAGCATCGTTGGTGTAGGCCCAGATGTTGCGTTGGTCGGACACCAGTTTATGACCGGAGTTGTTTACACAGTCATCTATCCAAGAGATGACTTCCTCTTTGGTAGTTCCGTTGGGGAGCTCGTTTTTTTCGTAGCGTCCGGTATAGAAAAGGAATACACGTGCCATCATGGCTTCGGCAGCATATTTTGTAGCGTGTCCGGTCATGTCTGAGCCTTTCGGATAAATCTTTGCCGGCATCATTTCAATGGCGTTTTTCAAGTCGGCTGCAATCTGGGCGTAGATTTCGTCTACGGATGCACGCGGCAGGTTGGTACTTTCCAGTGTGGTGCGTAAAGGAACTCCGCCAAAGACTTGTGCCAGCTCATAATAAGCCATGGCACGCAGGAAGTAGGACTCACCGAAAAGTCGGTTACGTTCGCTCTCGCTGGACCATGATTTCACATTCTCCATTGTGTTGATGGCATTGTTGGCACGGTTGATAAGGGTGTAGCAACGGTCCCAGATGCCGGCAAATGTATTCAGATTGCCACTGTACATAAGGAAGTTGGTGGCACAGTTGTTGGAGTAGGAGAGGTTGCCTCCCAGACAGTCGTCACCTGCCAACTGGGCAATGTAATACTGGGAAGAGGTTTCAGGACTTTCAAACAACAGATGGGCGTATATGGCCGTCACCATCTCTTGGGCATCCTTTTCTGTCTCCGGGAAGTTGGCGGTTGTCTTTTCGGTCAAAAGTTCCGAATCGAGGAAGTTTTCGCATCCTGAAAGAAGAATCAGTATTGCTGATGCTATGAATAATATCTTTTTCATAATTTCTTCGGTTAATTAGAATTTTACATTTAAGCCTATCATATAGGTACGTGCACTGGGGTAGTAGCCCAGGTCGATGCCTGATGCCCAACCATAATCGTCGCCACCGTAACCGATTTCCGGGTCCATACCGGAATAGCCGGTGAAGGTAAAGAGGTTCTGTGCGGTCAGATACAGGCGCAGCTGTTGTACCGGTAACTTCTTGAATGCTTTCTTGAAGTCGAATCCCACAGTGATGTTCTTTATCTTGAGATAGTCTCCATCTTCGATGTAAATGTCTGATACTCTGTTCCAGTTGGAGCTGGAAGCGCTGGACAGTCTCGGGAACTTGTTGGACGTACCTTCGCCGTGCCAGCGTTGGAATATCTCTGCTGTATAGTTATTCAAGGGTGAGGAGGAGAAGTCACGATAACACTTCAGAATCTGCTGGCCGAATGCGCCGTAAGTAGTGATTGAGAAGTCAATGGCCTTCCAGCTGGCATTCAGGGAAAGTCCCATTGTCAGGTCGGGATTCGGGTTACCTATCATAGTACGGTCATTGGCATCGAGCGTACCGCTATTGTCGGTGTCTGCCCAGATTACGTCACCCGGCTGTGTCTTGTCGCCGTTCAGTTTCGGACCTTTGTAGTTGTCTATCTGTTCCTGGTTCTGGAATATGCCGTTACTCTTGTAGCCGTAGAAGTAGCCGATGGGTTTGCCTACTTCAGCACGGAAGCACTCTTCGGCTCCTTCCCACAGAACGCTGCCGCTACCGTGGATGATTCCGTCTTTGTTGGCAATCTTGGTCACTTCATTCTTGTTGTGAGCAAGGGTCAGGTTGGCTCCATATTGGAAATCCTTTCCGATGTTGTCGTTCCAGTGGAGTCCTACTTCAATACCCGTGTTTTTTACATTACCGCCATTGACGGACACTGCATTGGCACCGAAGGAAGAGAGTACCGGAGCCGTAACCAGCCAGTCTCTGGTATTTTTGTTATACCAGTCGAATTCAAAGCCCAGGCGGTTGTTCAAGAAGCGTGCATCGATACCGAAATTCAATTGCTCCTGTGTTTCCCAGGTAAGGTCCGGGTTGGTCAGTCGGTAGGCGTATGAACCGGTACTGATGAGGTCCATGGAGTCGCCGAACGTATAACCGCCATATCCGTTGTTGGAAGTTATCAGTGAAAGATATTGGAAAGTAGATACATTACAGTTACCGTTTTGCCCCCAGGAAGCGCGTAGCTTTAAGAAGTCCAGCCATTTGATTCCTGACATGAAGGACTCGTTGCTGATAACCCATCCTGCGGATACTGAAGGGAAGTATCCCCAGCGGTGTCCGCGGGCAAAAGTGGAGGAACCGTCCGCACGCATGATGACAGAAGCCATGTATTTCTCCTGATAGTTGTAGTTGACACGTCCGAAGAAGGAGGCGATGGAACCTTCCCCGTTAGGCTTGCCAGTCAAGGAGGACACACTGTTGGCGGTCAATGGAACATTGGACAAATAAGCGTGCTTGAAATCATAGAAGTTTGAGCCTATGGCTGAACCGCTCATTTCTTCTCCCATACCCCATTTTTCAATACTCTGACCTACCAGGACGTCGATGTTGTGGTCATCGATATTGAAGATGTAGTTGGCTGTATTGTCCCATGACCAACGGTTATACATAGACATGGATTGGGTAACCTTGTCTTCTGCGTTGTTGAGTGACGCACTCAGATAATCGAATCTCGGCAAATAGGAACGATAACTGGAGGCTCCCATGATGTAACCGAACTGGCTCTTGATACGCAGGTTCTTGATGGGTTGCAGTTCTGCATAGAAGCTGCTCTGCATGTAATGGGACTTGCTTAGGTTCTGGTTCATATAGTAGTCCAGATAAGCTATCGGGTTTTTATTGGCTCCGTTGGAGATATCCCATTTGTAGTTATCCTTTTCCTGGTCTGCATAGAGGTAGTAGCCCCCGTCTGAATTGTAAGGGTGCATCAACGGGCTCATGATGAGCATATTGTGCACTCCGTTCCAATAAATGCCGCCGGTTCCGAATGAACCTTGCGTTTGCGAATATTTGTAGTTGATGGTTTCGCCTACTTTCAGGAAGTCAAGATTGCCTTTTTTCATGACTACGTGGTCCGAGTTGACGCGGAAGTTGTAGCGGTTCATTTCTGGAAATTCGCCGGGAACTCCCATGGTGGCTTCTTGGTTGGTGTATGAAATACCTATGGCATATCTGGAACGGTCTGTTCCTCCGGTGATGTTGACTGCGTGGTTCTGTACCAATGCATCTTCATTCAGCACTTCCTTCAGCCAGTTTGTCCCTTTCCATGTTCCGTTCTGTATGGCCTGCAAATCCCTTTCCGGAATATAGGTCGCCCAGTTGTACGGACTCAATCCGTCCATTACACGGCCTTCATCCTGCATCATCATGTACTCTTGGGCATTGAGGATAGTAGGGATTTTGTAGAGGTTCTGCACACCGACATAGCCATCGTAACTGACTTCGGCAACGCCGGTTTTACCTCGTTTGGTGGTAATCAGGATAACGCCGTTGGCAGCACGCGCACCATAGATGGCGGCGGAAGCGGCATCCTTCAAGACGTCCAAAGATTCAATGTCACTCGGGTTCAGCCCGTCGATGCTACCGTTGGCAACTCCATCTACCACATAAAGCGGGGAGAAGGTTCCGGTAGTACCGATACCGCGGATATTCACCTTAAAGCCCGAACCCAGGAAGCCGTTGTTTTGCGTGATGTTGACACCCGGTGACTGGCTCTGCAAAGCGCCCAGGGCATCCACAGTGTTCAGCTTGGCTATGTCTTCTCCTTTCACTTGTACAGTGGCGCCGGTGACAAGTTTCTTTTTCTGTACACCGTAACCGACAACAACTACTTCATCCAGTAGTTCGGAATCTTCTGTAAGGGTGATTTTCATGTTGGCATCTGCTTTGGCTTCCTGCGTCTTATAACCGATGTAGGAAATGACCAGGGTGGCACCTCTTTTTACGTTTAGCGAGAATTTACCGTATAAGTCGGTGGTAACTCCATTGGTAGTACCTTTTTCCAAGATACTTGCTCCGATGATAGGCTCTCCATTCTGGTCGACAACAATACCGCGGGCTGTTTGTGCCTGCATCTGTTCTGTCACTCCGAATGAATTTTCCGAGTAGGTCTCTATTGCCATGATTTTGCTGCTTCCTATAAATAGGGAGGCGATGGCAATTGCTGTGAGGATTTTGTTGTTCGATGTTCCTCGTTTACGATTTTCATTCATAATAGATGTTTTTTGTTTAAGCTAATGGATCTCAAAATAAATAGGTTGAATAGAAGATGACACTAATAGTGTCTTGGGGCTTTCGGGTAAATCATAGGCATTCATTGTTTTTCTAAGGTTACTATATATAATATGGTATATTCTTGGTTAATATCAATGTGCTTTCCAGAGCTTCCGGATTGTTGTTATCAAATATAATCCTAATTTTCATTATTTAAAATATAGAATCGTATGTATTAAAATATGTTGTCCATTATTTTATTTGCTTAAGAAATTTGCGTGAATGAAATCTTGTTTGAGAGCAAACTTGGTTGCATGTTTTTGATTTTGTGCTAAAATCAGTTAATATATTGATTTTTATGCTATTGGTTTATGTTTTTTAAAACTATTGTAAATAATATTCTTGGTTTGGGAAATCTTATTTAAGTCTCGTTAACTAAATATGCACTGTCTGTAATTACTTCGAATAAAAAAAAGGAGCTTTGTCTTGCTTGGGATTTAGTTAAAATATATGTTGTTTGTTCATTTGCAAAACTTGTTGTACCTTTGCAACCGGATTTAAAATGTATGATGCCGTGAATAGCGGTCGTGTATTCTAGAACACCACGTAAAAAACAGGAGTATGAAACAAAAAGTATCTGTACCTTTTATGTTGCTGGGCATTCTGTTCAATGTATGCTTGATTGCAGCCAATCTTCTTGAGACTAAAGTTATCCAGGTTTTTGGTATTACCGTAACAGCCGGATTGCTGGTCTTCCCGATTTCTTATATTATCAACGATTGCATTGCCGAGGTTTGGGGCTTTCGTAAAGCCCGCCTGATTATCTGGAGCGGTTTTGCCATGAACTTTTTTGTGGTAATGCTGGGACTGATAGCCGTGGCGTTGCCTGCCGCCCCTTTCTGGGATGGTGCCGCGCATTTCAATTTTGTTTTTGGAATGGCGCCCCGTATTGTCATAGCCAGTCTGACGGCATTCTTGGTGGGCTCTTTTCTGAATGCCTACGTAATGAGCCGCATGAAACTGGCAAGCAACGGGCGTAATTTCTCCGCACGTGCCATTTGGTCGACGGTGGTTGGTGAGACGGCAGACTCGTTGATTTTCTTTCCGGTGGCGTTCGGAGGAATCATTGCATGGCGGGAGTTGCTGGTGATGATGTGTATCCAGATTCTGCTGAAGTCCATGTACGAGGTATTGATACTGCCTGTGACTATCCGTGTGGTAAAAGCTATTAAGCGGATAGACGGTAGTGATGTCTATGATGAAGGCATCTCCTATAAAGTATGGAAAATAGGCGATATTTAAAGCCCCTTACCCGTAGTGAGGGGAAATCAGTTATTATGTCAAACAAATAATTAGCAATGCCCTCTCTGTTTCCCTCCCTACGGGGGAGGGCAAGGGGAGAGGCTTTTAACAAGATGAATAGGGACACTGCTTTGGTGGTATTCAGTGGCGGGCAGGACTCGACCACTTGCCTCTTTTGGGCAAAACGTGAATTTAAGAAAGTGTATGCGCTGAGTTTTCTGTATGGACAGAAACATCAGAAGGAAGTGGACTTGGCGAGGGCCATTGCCCGTAAGGCAGGTGTGGAGTTCGAAGTAATGGATGTTTCCTTTATCGGCCGGCTGGGACATAACTCATTGACAGATGCCGGCATGGAGATGGACCAGGAGAAGCCGGCAGACAGCTTTCCGAATACTTTTGTGCCGGGACGCAATCTGTTTTTCCTGAGTATAGCCGCCGTCTACGCCCGCGAGCGGGGGATTAATCATATTGTGACGGGGGTGTCGCAGACCGATTTCAGCGGTTATCCCGATTGCCGGGATGCTTTCATCAAGTCGCTTAACGTGACGCTGAACCTGGCTATGGACGAGCAATTCGTACTGCACACACCACTGATGTGGATTGACAAAGCGGAGACCTGGGCGCTGGCAGACGAGCTTGGAGTGCTCGAACTTATACGTCACGAAACGCTGACTTGTTATAACGGTATCCCGGGAGATGGTTGTGGACACTGCCCGGCATGCACGTTGCGCAGAGAAGGATTGGAAAAGTTTTTGGCTTCTACTAAATGAGGCACACTTGTATCACTAAAAATATATGGCTATGACAGAATTGAAAGACCAACTTTCCCTTTTGGGGAGAAAGACAGAATACCGTCAGGACTATGCCCCCGAAGTATTGGAGGCATTTGATAACAAGCATCCCGGCAATGACTACTGGGTGCGTTTCAACTGCCCCGAATTCACCAGCCTCTGTCCCATCACGGGGCAACCGGACTTTGCGGAAATCCGTATTTGCTATATCCCCGATGTCAAGATGGTAGAGAGCAAGAGTTTGAAACTCTACTTGTTCAGCTTCCGCAATCATGGTGCTTTCCACGAGGATTGCGTGAACATCATAATGAAAGACCTCATTCATTTGATGAACCCTAAGTATATTGAGGTGACGGGTATCTTCACCCCGCGCGGAGGCATCTCCATTTATCCGTATGCCAATTACGGACGTCCCGGCACGAAGTTCGAGCAGATGGCAGAGCATCGTTTGATGAACCGTGAATGAGGACTGTTTTTGAAGGCCTCCGTAAATAATAAAGGGAGGCTTTGGGAGCAAATGATTGTTGCGCCGCTATATTTTATATTCTTGCTTACTAAAAACTATTCGTCCGACATATGTTTAATTATCGTCCAACAGCTATCGGACGATAATTAAACATATGTCGGACGATAATGTAACGACTGTCGGACGAATAGTCTTTAGTCAATGAAACATTAACCTGCTACCATCTTGGAAAGAATCTTTCCTATAGAGGATAGTAGGGGATGACTTTTGCAAAGATATAGACGATTCTTTAATAAAAATAGCGCCTTTTCCCAAAGACGCTATTCCCTCTTTATGACTTATTCACTACAAAGGGTTATTTTATTCTTTTGTAGCCATAGACAGCAAGGTTACCCAGTTCTTCTTCGATGCGCAATAGTTGGTTGTACTTCGCCATGCGGTCGGAGCGGCTCAGAGAACCGGTCTTGATTTGTCCGCTGTTGGTGGCAACGGCAATGTCTGCAATGGTGGCGTCCTCGGTTTCGCCGGAACGGTGAGAAGTCACTGTGGTATAACCGTGGCGGTGTGCCATTTCGATAGCATCCAGCGTTTCACTGAGTGAACCGATTTGATTGACTTTGATAAGGATGGAATTGGCGCAGCCCATGGCAATACCTTTTTCAAGGAATTCCACGTTAGTCACGAACAGGTCGTCGCCAACCAGCTGGCAACGGTTGCCGATGCGTTCGGTCAACTTCTTCCAGCCTTCCCAGTCGTTTTCGCTCATGCCATCCTCGATGGAGTCAATCGGGTAGTTATTAATCAAATCTTCCAAGTAAGCTATTTGTTCGTCGGCAGTACGTTTTTTACCATTTTCGCCTTCAAAGATGGAGTAGTCATAGATACCGTTCTTAAAGAACTCGGATGAGGCACAGTCCATACCGATTTTCACATCCTTGCCCGGTTCGTAGCCGGCAGCCTTGATGGCGCTCATGATGGAGTCCAGCGCATCTTCTGTTCCTGCCAGTGCCGGTGCAAAACCGCCTTCGTCACCTACGGCAGTGCTGAGGCCGCGGTCGTGCAACACTTTTTTCAAGGCGTGGAATACTTCGGCTCCCATGCGCAGGCCTTCACGGAAGGAAGAGGCGCCTACCGGCCGAATCATAAATTCTTGGAAAGCGATAGGAGCGTCGCTGTGTGAACCTCCATTGATGATATTCATCATCGGGACCGGCATTACGTAGGTATTTACTCCACCGATATATCTGTATAAAGGTATATCGAGATAATTGGCAGCGGCTTTGGCTACTGCCAGTGAGACACCCAGAATGGCGTTGGCACCCAGCTTGGATTTGGTAGGCGTGCCGTCCAACTCAAGCATCTTGTGGTCGATGGTACGCTGTTCCAGTGACGACCAGCCAATCAGTGCCGGTGCGATTATCTTGTTGACGTTTTCTACTGCTTTTAGTGTACCTTTACCACCGTAGCGTTGCTTGTCGCCATCGCGAAGTTCCAGCGCTTCGTGCTCGCCGGTAGAAGCACCGGAAGGCACTGCTGCGCGTCCCATAACACCACATTCCAGAATAACGTCCACTTCTACTGTGGGATTGCCGCGTGAATCAAGGATTTCACGGGCTACAATCTTTTCAATTTTCATACTTAAACTTTAATAATTTATTGTCCGTTGTCTTGTTTTAATTTGCAGCAAAGGTCGTACAAAAAGGCATATTGGGCAATACCTATAAATAGGGGTTTTTCATTTCCCGGCTCCTCTTTTTTTAGATTTATTATTGATAATACCCATCAATGGTGATTGCGTAATATGATATATACGATAAATCCACTCCATATAATTACCTACAATAAGCGATTGCACAGCTGGCTGTTAATAATGACCTTTGCACCGGTTTACTAACAACATTATAATTATTATAAAATTGAAAGCATATACACTTAAATTCTCGCTGCTGTTTTTCCTTCTGTTGGCTTCTCTGTCTGTACATGCGCAGAGGAGAGGAGGGATGATTTCGGGTAGAATCATTTCTACGGAAAAAGAAACGGTGGATTTTGCGACTGTTTATCTGAAAGGGACGAGTTATGGAGGAACCACGAATCAGGAAGGCCTCTATCACATCAAGGCGCCTGCCGGCGACTATACGCTGGTGGTGTCTGCCGTAGGTTATACAAAGGTGGAGAAAAAGGTGAAACTGGTCAATGATGAGCGGATGAAGCTGAACATAACCATCGCTCCCGAAACGCAACAGCTGGACGAGGTGACTATCGTTTCTACCGGAGTAAGCCGGGTGAAGAGGTCGGCATTCAATGCTGTGGCAGTCGATACAAAGGAACTCCAGAACACCACGAAGAATCTGAGCGATGCCTTGACCAAGGCTCCGGGCATGAAACTCCGTGAGTCGGGTGGGGTAGGTTCGGACATGCAGTTGATGCTGGACGGTTTTAGCGGAAAGCACGTCAAGGTGTTCATTGACGGTGTGCCGCAGGAAGGTGTGGGAAGCTCCTTCAGCCTGAACAATATTCCGGTGAGCTTTGCCGACCGTATAGAGGTATATAAGGGTGTAGTTCCCGTGGGCTTCGGTACGGATGCCATTGGCGGTGTCATCAATATTGTTACCAACAAGAAACGCCGGAACTGGTTCCTGGATGCTTCTTATTCTTACGGCTCGTTCAATACCCACCGCTCATACGTTAACTTCGGACAGACTTTCAAGAACGGTTTCAGCTATGAAATCAATGCCTTTCAAAACTACTCGGACAACGATTATCATGTAGATGCGCCGGTAAAGGATTTTGAGACGGGCAGTTTCAACGAAAGTGAGAAGGTGCGCGTGAAGCGTTTCAATGATACTTACCACAACGAAGCCATTGTGGCCAAAGCGGGTATTGTGGACAAAAGTTGGGCAGACCGGCTGATGTTCGGTTTCACCTATTCGCACATGTACAAGGACATACAGACCGGTGTACGCCAGAAGACAGTCTTCGGAGAAAAGCACCGCTTCGGCCATTCACTAATGCCTTCGATGGAATACAGCAAACGCAACTTGATAATCAAGGGGCTGGATATGGTGTTGACAGCCAACTACAATCGCAATGCCACTACGAATGTGGATACTGCCCGCTATGAATACAACTGGCTTGGTGAGAAACATCCGCTGAACAGTCCCGGCGAACAGTCCCGCCAGTATTCCCGTGCCGATAATGACAATTGGAACGGTACATTGACCTTGAATTACCGCATTGCCAGAGTCCACATGCTGACTTTCAATCATGTGTTGAGTGCATTCCAGCGTGATAATACTTCACTGTTGGCGGTGGAAGAACAGACGGATGCCATTGCCAAGCAGACCCGCAAGAATATCTCCGGTTTGTCATACCGCCTGATGCCTTCCGAAAAGTGGAACTTCTCGGCATTCGGCAAATACTACCGCCAGTATGTGGCAGGACCTATGGCCGAGGATGATACCGGTAGTAATTATGTACGCACCAGCCGTACGGTAGACTCTTGGGGATATGGTGCTGCCGGAACCTACTTCATCCTGCCCGGCTTGCAGGCGAAGCTCTCTTATGAAAAAGCTTACCGCCTGCCCACTATCGAAGAGATGTTTGGTGACGAAGACCTGGAGAGTGGAGACATCGGCATCCGTCCCGAGAAAAGTGACAACATCAACTTGAACCTGAGTTATTCCCGGAGTTTTGGAAAACATTCTGTCTACGTGGAAGGCGGTGTGGTATACCGCAATACGAAGGATTATATCCAGCGCAATATCCAGGACTTGAGCGGAGGAAAAGAAGGGGCCACTTATACCAACTACGGCAAGGTGCTGACGAAGGGATACAATGTATCGGCACGCTATGGCTTCGGACGCTGGCTGAGTGTGGGCGGCAACTTCACGCAGATGAATGTGCGTGACAATGAGAAGATGCAAATCGGCAGTACCGGCAACTCTGTGGAAAATCTCGGTTACAAGGCACGCATTCCCAATGTGCCCTATCAGTTTGCTGATTTTGACGTAAACTTCTATTGGCGCGACCTCTGGAAGAAAGGGAATATGCTGTCCGTGACTTACGACAACCAGTACATGCACAGCTTCTCCTACTATTCGCAGGCCATCGGTAGCAAGAACAAGGATTTCATGGTACCCGACCAGTTCTCCCATAACCTGACATTGAGCTATAGTCTGAAGAATGGCCGCTATAATATCTCGTTTGAATGCCGCAACTTCACGAACGAGGATTTGTACGACAATTTCAGTCTTCAGAAAGCCGGGCGTGCGTTCTATGGCAAGGTACGTGTACATTTTGGTGATTAATAAATATAATGGTTTTAATAGGTGTAATTAATAAGAAGAACAAATGAAGAAGAATTATCTTTTGTCCGGCCTCTTGGCAATGGCAATGACCGGAATGGCTTTAATTTCTTGTACAGACACAGACGAACCGGGTTCCGGCTCCGGTTCCGGTTCAAAGGGTAACTATGTGATAGCTGCCACGGCTACAGTTTCAGGTAGCTCCGTTCCTGTCCTGCTGACAGCCGAGTCACTGGAAAGCGGTGAAATTACTGCTGCCGGCAATGGCCTTGTGAACGATGGGGCTACTTACTGGGTGTTCTACGGAAACAAATATCTGTATGCCTTGAACTATCACCAGGGAAATGCAGGCACTACCCAGTCGTTCATTATGAATACAAACGGTGAACTGGAAAAACGTAGCCAGGAGTATAACGTCAATCGTTTCACTACCTACGGCTATTATGACCAATTTATAATGACGACTTCTACCGGCGACGGCCCTACGGAACTGAATGATGCAAATGGATATACTCCCCAATCTTTTTTGATTTCCTATCTGGATGTCGAGAAACAGACTTATACAAAGAACTCGGTAACAAAGGATACTCCATTTCTTGCCGAAAATTTCCTTGAAAATGGTGAATACGTAACACTGGCCGGTATAGAACAAGTGGGCAGTAAGGTTTATGCAGCAGCCATTCCCATGGGGCTTAGCCAGTATGGTTGCATGCAGAAGAACGAAGACGGTAGCTACAAGTGGGTGCTTTCCGGTAATGAGGATTTAATAAAGACAGAATCCGGCGGGCAGGGTAGCGGTGCCTATGAGAAGGACGAATTGCAATGGACCCAGTATCCTAATGAATGCCATATCGCTATCTTTGGTGATCAGACACTGAATTCTCATAAGGTCATCACTACAGACAAAATCAGTTATGCTGCCGGACGTAACCGTTCACAGTACTACCAGATGAACTGGCTTGCCGACGACGGCTATGTATATGTATTTTCTCCGAGCTATGCCAAGACCATGAGTGATTCGCGTCAGCAGACTACATTGCCTGCTGGAGTTGTACGCATCGATACCAAAGCAGAAGAATTTGATGCCGCTTATTACTATAATCTTGAAGAGAAAGCCAATGGCGCCTCTTTCTTGCGGACTTGGTATATTTCAGGTAATTATTTCCTGCTGCTGATGTATGATAAGGCAATTACGGCATCAGACAAGGTTGCCAACCAACTTGCCGTCTTCAATGCCTCCACTGGAGCTTTGACTTATGTGAACGGCCTTCCAAGCGATGTCTCTGGCTTTGGTAATACCCCGTACATGGAAAATGGCAACGCATATGTGGCAGTCACTACCTCTTCCGGCTATCCTGCCATCTATAAGGTAGACCCTGCCAATGCAACAGCTACCAAAGGTCTGGTTGTCAATGCAACCCAACTGAACGGTGTAGGTAAACTGGAATAAAGCTCCTATGAAGAAAGTTTTTCGTAAGATACATTTATGGCTTTCAGTCCCCTTCGGGCTACTGATTACCCTTATCTGTTTTTCCGGAGCCATGCTGGTATTCGAGACGGAGGTGATGGAGCTCTGCCACCGCGACCTCTACTATGTGGAGAAAGTCGGGCCGGCACCGCTTCCCATGGGCAAGGTGGCCGAAAAAGTGGCCGCTACTCTGCCGGATAGTGTTTCTGTGACGGGTGTCACAGCCTCGTCTGCTCCGGAGCGTGCCTGGCAGGTGAACCTTTCCAAACCTCGTCGTGCTTCCGTCTATGTAGACCAGTATACGGGTGAGATAAAGGGCAAGTATGAGCGTGCGCCGTTTTTCACGACCATGTTCCGCCTGCATCGCTGGTTGCTGGACAGCATGAAGCCCGATGGAGGCATCTTCTGGGGGAAAATGATTGTGGGCACTGCCACGCTGATGTTTGTCTTTGTCCTGATATCGGGCATTGTCATTTGGTGGCCCCGTACAAAGAAAGTTTTGAAGAACAGTCTGAAGATTGTTATCAATAAAGGTTGGCGCCGCTTCTGCTACGACCTGCATGTGGCAGGCGGTATGTACACGCTGATTTTTCTGCTGGCAATGGCGCTTACGGGACTGACATGGTCTTTCTCCTGGTATCGTACCGGTTTCTACAAGGTCTTCGGAGTGGAAACTGCGCAAGGAGGTGGGGGACACGGTGCTCCGGCACAAACTGCTGCCCACGGAGGAGATGGGGGACAAGGTCGGTCTGATGGCAGACCGGGAACTGAGAATCGTGAAAGAAAGCCCTTCTCTCCCTTTGCAAACTGGCAGAAGGTTTACGAAGAACTGAAGGGACTCAATCCTGATTATAGGCAGATAACCGTATCCAAAGGCTCTGCTACGGTATCTTTCAATCGGTTGGGCAACCAGCGTGCTGCCGACCGCTATACGTTCAATCTCCGTAGCGGTGAAATCACCGGGACTACCTTATATAAAGATACCGACATTTCAGGGAAAATCCGAGGCTGGATATTCTCCGTTCATGTAGGCAGTTGGGGAGGACTCGCCACTCGCATATTGAGTTTCCTTGCCGCTTTGACAGGTGCAAGTTTGCCGCTGACGGGCTATTATCTTTGGATTCGCAGATTGGGGCGGAAAGGCAGTAGGAAAGCGAACATGCAATTAAAGAAAGTTGCTTAGAAAAAGCAGGCAGTTTTATAAAAGGATGAAGATGTCCGCAAGATGCGCAGGCGTGCGTGTTTTGTGGGCGTTTTTTTATAAATACTTTTGGGCGGAGATTTCATTTATCCGCATTTCCTTCTCTTCTATCCGGATGCATCCTTCGCTTGCCAGCTCCGATAAGGCACGTGCCAGCGAGGGACGCGCCACTCCCAGTATTTGTGCCACTTCCTGCTGGTTGAGTATCGTGCCATGCATGCGTAGATAGTTCAGTATGCGCGATTTCAGGCTTTGCAGGGCAAAGGCATTCAGCTTTTTGGAGAGGAACAGAGTTCTGTCCGATACCAGTTGCAGAAAGTTGCGCATCACAGTGGGGTGTCGATGCAGGAACTCCAGGAAAACATTCTTGTTTATGATGAGTATCTCACATTTCTCTTTTGCTTCGATATTTACCGGGAAGCGGTTTTCGGAGGCAAAGACAAAAGCCGGGGCAAGTAGTTGCGGGGCTTTCAGCGTTTCTATGGTGAGTTGCTTTCCCTCTGCACTGACCATTTGGGTACGTACACTGCCGCTGCACAATATGAATAGAGAACGGTATGCTTCTCCCTGTATGGCAATAAAGTCAGCAGGTTTGTATTGCCTGCGTGCATGTTCGGGTGCCAGAATGAGGGATAATAATTCTTCTTCTGTTATGCCTTGGAAAGGAGGCATTTTCAATAATGTATGGATTTCCATTTTCTTTTTTACTTTTTTGTGATTCGATGTAACATTCGTGACAGTTTTCGCGTTGTAGAACTCTCATCTTTGCACAAAGATAATGCAAACCGAAAGTAATAGAAAATAAGCTTGCTTATTTTTATTGCTAAGGTGCCGCTTCTTTTATGGAAAGATAATGTAAACTTTTAAATGAATAGGAATATGGAATCAAACATGTTTTGTTATCAATGTCAGGAGACTGCCAAAGGAACTGGCTGTATATTGAAAGGTGTGTGTGGAAAAGAAAGCCATACGGCTCAAGCAATGGACTTGTTACTGTTTGTAGTCAGGGGCATCTCTGTTGTTGCCGATACATTACGTAAGGCAGATTGTCCGGTCTCTGAGGAAGTGAATGTTTTTGTGACGGATGCTCTGTTCTGCACCATTACGAATGCAAATTTCGACGATGAAAGCATCTTGAAGCGGGTGGATAAAGGAATCATCATGCGTAATGGATTGATTCAAGAAGCGGAACACAACAAAGTGTTCCTACCCAAAGTAGATGAACTGACTTGGCAGGGAACGCGTGATGACTATGCCGAAAAAGCGAAGACAGTAGGTGTTCTGCGTGAACAAGATGAAGACCTCCGCTCGTTGAAAGAATTGCTTGTCTATGGCTTGAAAGGTATGGCAGCCTATCTGGAGCATGCCATGCGTCTGGGATTCAATGATGATACGGTTCATGTTTTCATGCAACGCGCACTGGCTACCATTGCGGTTGAGTTTCTATCGGCAGAGGAGTGGGTGAAGCTGGTTCTCGAAGCCGGTGAGTTCGGAGTAAAGACAATGGCTCTATTGGATGCGGCCAATACCGGTACTTACGGTAATCCTGAAATTACAAAGGTGAATATCGGTGTGAAGAACCGTCCGGGAATTTTGATCAGCGGCCATGACTTGAAAGATATGGAAGAATTATTGAAACAGACTGAAGGCACGGGAGTAGACGTCTATACACATGGTGAAATGCTGCCTGCCCACTATTACCCCGCTTTCAAGAAATATTCCCATTTTGTAGGCAATTATGGTAATGCCTGGTGGAAACAGCGCGAAGAATTCACTTCCTTCAACGGACCGATTCTGTTTACCACCAATTGCATCGTTCCTCCTCTGGCAAATGCCGTGTATAAAGAACGTATGTTTACCACCAACTCTACCGGCTATCCGGGTTGCAAGTACATTGATAAGGATGCTGAAGGTAGGAAAGACTTTTCTGAAATCATAGAGATTGCCAAACAATGCCAGCCCCCGGTGGAGATAGAGCATGGAGAGATTATCGGCGGTTTTGCTCATAACCAGGTGCTGCAACTGGCAGACAAGGTGGTAAATGCCGTGAAGACCGGGGCCATACGCCGCTTTATCGTAATGGCAGGCTGTGATGGACGTATGAAGAGCCGTGACTACTACACGGAATTTGCCAAGGCCTTGCCGCAAGATACCGTTATCCTGACCGCAGGTTGTGCCAAATACCGCTATAACAAACTTGGTTTGGGAGATATCAACGGCATTCCCCGTGTATTGGATGCCGGACAGTGCAATGACAGCTATTCACTGGCGGTAATAGCCATGAAGCTGAAAGAAGTATTCCAGCTGAACGACATTAATGAACTTCCCATAGTCTACAACATAGCGTGGTACGAACAGAAAGCAGTTATTGTATTATTGGCATTATTGAGCCTCGGTGTGAAGGATATTCACTTAGGACCTACATTGCCCGCTTTCCTTTCTCCAAATGTCGTCAAGGTACTGGTTGATATGTTCCATATTGCAGGTATCGGTAGCGTGGAAGATGATTTGAAGAAATTCGGGTTATAGATGAAAGGGTACTGAAACTATCCTTTTATCACGTTATTTATCGCTTCCTCCGTTCCGCAGAATGGCCCGTGTGATTGTAGTTTTATGGTACACATGGCGGCGGCAAAGCATCCCGCTTCCCGGTGGGATGCGCCTTTGTTGCGCATATACAGATACCCCACCATATAGGTGTCTCCGCATCCCGTTGCATCTGTTATCTGAAGGGCCGGATAGGCGGGTATTTCGTGGAATTCTCCTTGGGCATATATCAGCGAACCTTTATCTCCCAGGGTCAGCAGCACTTCCTTCACGCCCCAGTCTGCAATCAGCAATGCAGCTTCGTGCGGTTCACTGCATCCGGTCAGCACTTCCATTTCAGCTTCGTTGGCTTTCAGGATATGGATATACTTCAATGCTTCTTTCTTTTCCGGCCAGTCTACGGCCAGCACCTTTTCATTCTCCACCTTGCGGAGAAATCCTTGCACGTCTACCGAGAGGAGTCCCTTGCCGGACAAGAACTTGATGACCTCCAAAGAGAAGTCGTCGGCAAGCAGACTGCCCAAGTGGATAATCCGTGCATCGGTATCTTTCAAACCTTCCACGGTGAAAGGGTCTGCTTTTGCCGTGACACGTTGTGTACGTTCGTTCTGGTTTTCTCCATAAATATTCTCGAAACAGACGGAATGTGTGCTGTGCAAGGCTTTGACGGAAATACCTTCTTTCCGAATGTCTTCCACAATGCCCATGTCAGTATCAGCCAAAGCTGTTACCAATAAAAAATCGTTAGCATTCAAGTGCTTGATGGCATGTGCGAAGTAGAAGGAGGTGCCTCCCGGCATATATATGGTATTTTTAGGGGTTACGACTTTATCTTGGGTAATATAACCGATGCAACATAGACTGTGTGTGTTCATTTCTTTGTTGGCTTTTTATTGCTTTATTGTATTGATTCCGTAAATTGGGCGCGAAGATAGTGATTTAATAACAATTCGACTATATTTGCAGCTGTAAATGTAGCCTCATTGAATATGAATTCATTAAAAACGAAAAGAGTACGTATGATAGTTGGCATTATAGTGGGTATTGTGGCTGTTGCGGTCATAGTGGGATTCGTTTTTGTCAATCAGCCGAGTTTCGGGAGGGCTCCTCAAGGAGAACGGTTGGAGAGGATAAAGAAGTCGCCTCATTACAAAGACGGAGAATTCCGGAATCTGCACAGTACGGTGATGATGACTTCCCAAAAGGGACGTTTGGGAGTTTTCTGGGGATTCTTATTTAAGAAAGAAACCGATTTGCGTCCTGAAACGGAGATTCCGGTTATAAAGACGGACCTCAGCAAGATAAGCAAGGACGAGAATGTATTGGTATGGTTCGGACATTCATCCTATTTTATCCAGATAGACGGAAAGCGTATACTGGTAGACCCCGTATTTTGTGGGGCTTCTCCGGTTTCGTTTGTAAACAAGCCGTTCAAGGGGGCAAATGCCTACAAGCCTGCCGATATGCCGGAGATTGACTATCTGGTGATATCACATGACCATTGGGACCATCTGGATTATGAAACGGTGATGCAGCTGAAAAATCGGGTAGATAAGGTGGTCTGTCCTTTGGGGGTAGGTGAACATTTCGAGTATTGGGGATTTGAGAAATCATCCCTGGTTGAGCTGGATTGGTTTGAAGATACTGTACTGGATAAGGGATTTCTGCTTCATTGCTTGCCCGCCCGGCATTTTTCGGGCCGCTCGTTGAAAGCGAATCAGGCACTATGGGCCTCTTTCCTTATCGAAACCCCTTCGCAGAAGATTTATATGGGCGGTGATAGTGGATATGATACGCATTTTGCCGAAATAGGCAAGCAATATCCCGGCATTGACCTTGCCATATTGGAGAATGGGCAGTATAACGAAGATTGGAAATATATCCATACCATGCCCCAATATTTGGGACAAGTGGCCAGGGACTTGAATGCGGAAAAGCTTCTGACTGTCCATCATTCCAAATATGCTTTGGCTAGACACCGCTGGGACGAACCGTTGAAGAATGCCATGAATCTGAAAGAGAAAGACTCTTTGAACGTGTTGATGCCTATTATAGGGGAAGTGGTCCGGTTAAAATAATGAACGATATTGATTATTTAGCTATTGACGAGTTATTAACGGAAATATATATCCCTATCGAAAATAAAAGTAAGATAATATGTTGGAATTACCCGAAGTTATCACCCTGAGCAAACAAGTGAACAACGCCTTGAGCGGTAAAACAATCACGCAGGTATTCAATGCCACCAAACCGCATAAGTTTACGTTCTATAACGGCGATCCGTCGGAGTATGGTAAACTGCTCGTAGGCAAAACCATCCTTTCATCCGAAGGATATGGCATGTTTGTCAATTTCAATCTTTCGGATAATGTGATCATGAATATAGGTGACGGAGTCAGTGTCCGTTATTACAATGCGGGAGATAAGATTCCTGCCAATTACCAGTTGTTGCTGACGTTTAATGATGATTCATTCCTTGTCTTTACGGTTGCAATGTATGGTTTTATCAATGTTTATCCTGATAGCTATATCGACAATAAGTACTATAAATTGAGTCGGGAAAGCATTTCGCCGTTGAGCGATAAATACACCGAAGCGGAATTTGAGAAACTCGTTGCCGAAGCAAAGAAGACCCTCTCTGCTAAAGCTCTATTAGCAACCGATCAGCGTATTCCCGGTGTAGGTAACGGTGTAACGCAGGATATTCTGTTCAATGCACGGATAAATCCCAAACAGAAAGTGCTATTTCTGTCGGATAATCAGAAAGACGTTCTTTTTAATGCTCTAAAAGAAACATTGGTGGATATGACGTTCGAGGGCGGACGCGATACGCAAACAGATCTTTATGGCAACGCCGGAGGTTACAAAACCATTCTTTCTGCCAAAACATGGAAGAATCCTTGTCTCCGTTGTGGCAGTACCATCATAAAAGAGGCTTATATGGGTGGTTCAGTATATTATTGCCCAACGTGTCAACAGATAAAAGAATAAATGTCCACATTCTGTTAGCTCCCTTTATGTACGATGCAAGGAATTAATATTCTGTATAACAGTTTATTAATTCCTTGTATCGCATTCTGTTAATATCGTGTCTACACGATATTCGTATCCTGCGAACACGATATGAATATCTTCTTTTCTTTATACTTTGTACGGACAAAAGGGGTGTTTTATAAAGCCCGCCCTTTGTAAACGTTTGACTGGGACAATGGAACCAGGACTCCGTTCAGCGTCAGGGTATTCGAATTGAAGTTCGGGCTGATTCTTGCCGATGCATTATTGCCGCCGTTGGTCAGTGTGATATACACTTGTGCGGATATTCCGATGCCTTGTACGCTGAAGCTGCAATTCACGTTTCCCTTTTTGTCGGTCGTGATTTTCATTTCCTTTCTGCTGCCGTCCACTGTGATGCCGCCTATTCCGTTGGGGCCTGCAAGGGCATTGTTGGCAGCTATTTGTACGGATGCGTGTTCACCGTCCATCAGAACGAAGTTTGTTGTCGATGAAACAAATGCGCTCCGTCCTCTCTTGAACACCAGCTGGTCTGCTTCCAATACAAACTTGCCCTCTTTCAATGCCTGGACGGCAATGGCATAGTTCCTTTCATTTTCCGCTTTTTCGCGTGCTTTCTGGGCTTCGCGTTGGGCTTTACGCTCTGCTTGGCGTGTTTCGCTGCTACTCTGTGCATACATCAGGGTCGATGCACTTACCAACACCAGTGTGATTAATGTAATGATTCGTTTCATAATTGTTCTTTGTTATTTAGTTAAGACCTTCTGGTTAATTAACAAATGAAAAACCAAAAAGATGCAGCTTGAATCTTAAATAAGCGTAAGACTTAACACTTCTTTGGTTTTGTTGGAAGTTCGTATTAAATTTCTTCCAAGGCATAATACTGGTAATCCCGGAGAATGGTCTGAAGAAAGTTTTCCGGGTTACTGTCATGAGGAGTGATGGAGAGAAGTTCCTGCACTTTTTTCGCAAGGGAGGCAATGCGGCGTGTACGGTCTTTCTTACCCGATTGCAGGGTCCGGGTAATGACGTTGATTTGCTCCAATGACAAGTCGGAAGCTTGTGGATAGGTAGGTCGGTAGTCTTTGGTCAGGTAGTCGAACTCATCGAGGCTGACGTGTATCTTGCGGTAATTCTTTTCCTTGATTACCATGGTGCCGGCGGCAAGGTCTCCCATTCGCTGGCTGTTTTTGGTCAAAAGGACGACCAGAAGTCCCAGACCACCGGTCACCGGTCCGTCGATAGGGAAGAGAAGCCATCGGAGCAGGTACGAGCCTATGCCGGGCGTGGAGCCGTCTGCCTTTACGACACGAATGTTCATCAGCCGCTTGCCGAAACTTTGTCCCTGGTTGAACATTTCGCAGAGAAATGCATAAAGCAAGACTGGCAGGTAGACAATGGCAAAAAAGAAAAGCATCGTGAAATCAGAGGGTAGATGAATCCGTGAAAACAAGGCCAAAGTAGAAAATACATAGAATCCGAGCAGAATATAATCTATGGCCAGTGCAATGAGCCGCTCACCGATACTGGCAGGCGTTTGACTGATGCGGACAAATTGTCCGGTGATAATTGTAGATTCTGCCATTCCTGATAAAACATTTTTAGTATTTCATTGCAAATATATCATTATTCTCTTATTTTTGTTACCTATTTCAGACAAAACTTCTCTGAAATAGTCATGGGGTATGAAAGAAGTGACGTTTATCCGGCGGAACATCGAAAAATGGAAACGAGCAGAAACAATGGTGGAGCAGGTGGAAAGTCTGTCTCCCGATGAACTTGCCGACGCATATACGGAGCTTACGGCAGATCTGGCTTTTGCCCAAACGCATTTCCCCGCTTCCCGCATCACTATCTATCTGAACAATCTTGCCTCGGCATTGCACAACCGCATTTATAGAAACAAGCGCGAGAAATGGTCAAGAATTATCACCTACTGGACCCGTGAAGTGCCTTCGGCCATGCACGATGCACGCCGTGAGCTGGTGGCTTCCTTCATTATATTTGTGGTCAGCGCATTGATAGGAGTGATATCCGCTGCCGGAGACCCCGATTTTGTGCGTTTGATTTTAGGAAACTCCTATGTGGATATGACTTTGAACAATATCGCTAATGGTGAACCCATGGCTGTATATAACGGTTCCTCCGAGTTCCCCATGTTTCTGAGTATCACGCAGAACAATATCATGGTCTCCTTCAACTGCTTTGCCATGGGGTTACTGACCAGTTTTGGCACCGGATACATGCTCCTTAACAATGGTATCATGATAGGGGCTTTCCAAACCTTCTTTTATCAGCACGACTTGCTTTGGGAGTCCTTCCTTGCCATTTGGCTGCACGGGACACTCGAAATCTGGGCGATTATTGTAGCCGGTGCCGCCGGTCTTGCCCTGGGCAACGGATGGCTCTTTCCCGGAACCTATTCAAGGCTGGAATCTTTCAAACGGGGAGCCAAAAAAGGACTGAAAATAGTGGTGGGTACGGTACCCGTATTCATCATGGCAGGATTTATAGAAGGATTCGTTACCCGCCATACCGAACTTCCGGATGCTTTGAGGTTCGGCTTTATTCTACTCTCTTTGTCGTTTATCTTTTTTTATTATATTTATTTACCTAACAGAAAGAAGCATGGAAGCACAGAAACCTAAAATCGCACTGTATGTACAACGTTCTTTTGGAGAGAAACTAACTGCTACCTTTGATTTTATCAAAGAGAATTGGAAGCCGTTGATGAAATTCACCACATATCTGATGTTGCCGCTTTGTCTGCTTCAGGGACTGAGCCTGAACGGGCTGATGAGCGGTACAATGGCTCTGGGTGATATGACTGGAGGCTCGTTCGACTCTTCTGTTGTCGGAGCGTCCATCATGGCGCTGGTGACTTATTACAGTCTGTATGCCGTTCTCTATCTGCTAGGAACTGTCATGCTGACCTCTTTGGTCTACGCATTGGTCCGTACTTACAATGAACGGGAAGAACGCTTGGAGGGAGTGACGTTAGGGATGCTGAAGCCCTTGTTGTTCCGTAATGTCAGAAGGGTATTTCTGATAATGATTGTCGGTGTGCTTTTGGTGCTGTTTGTAGGGCTTATTGTTGGTTTTATAGCCACCGTCATTCCGTTCATGGCGATTGCGTTCTTGTTCGTTCTGCTCGTTGTGGTGGTGTCTGTGCCACTTGCTATTTGGACTCCAGTCTATCTGTTCGAAGATATCTATATCATAGATGCCTTGAAGAAGGCCTACCGACTGGGTTTCGCTACCTGGGGAGGTATCGTACTGATTTCCATTGTTATGGGATTCATCGCCGCCATCTTGCAGGGAGTGACGATGATTCCATGGTATATCGGGACTATTGTGAAATATATCTTTGCAATGACTGATGCAGGTGGCGGTGCCACTGTATCGGCAGCCTATAGCTTTGTGCTTTATCTGCTGGCGGTGGTCCAGGCATTCGGCGTTTATATGTCCATGATTTTCTCATTGCTGGGACTGGCTTATCAATACGGTCATGCTTCGGAAAAGATAGATTATGTGATGGTGGAGAGTGATATTGACAATTTTGATAAACTCTGATAACGGACTATGAATATGGCTCCGGCTGATACACTGGTTTGTGATACTGCACAGGTTGCCGTTTGGCAGTCCGACCCGGCGTTTGCTTACAGCCGTGAGCTGATAGCTCCCGAAATTAATGTACTTGAGTGGTTCAGCAGATGGTTCGGCAAGCTGCTGGACAAGATATTCGGGAATACGTTGGTGGCAGAATATTCGGAGGTCGTGTTGATATGCATTGCCGTTCTTATCCTGGTATTGGTCATCTGGTTTGTGTACAAGAAGCGTCCGGAACTGTTCATGCGTTCGCGCAAGAGTACCCTGCCCTATACAGTGGGGGAGGATACCATCTATGGAGTGGATTTTGCGGAAAGAATTGCCGATGCGCTTGCCCGGACGGATTATCGGGAGGCAGTGCGTTTGCTCTATCTGCAGACGCTGAAACAGCTCAGCGATGGAAAACGTATAGACTGGCAGTTATATAAAACGCCTACACAATATATCTATGAAGTCCGTCTGCCAGCTTTCCGCCAAATGACCAACCATTTTCTACGAGTACGTTACGGAAATTTTGAAGCGACCGAAACTTTGTTCCATACGATGCGGGATTTGCAGAAAGAAGTGGAGAAAGGAGGGGTGGCATGAAGGGGAACCATTGGTTTATAGCCGGTATCATTGTTTTTCTGGTGTTGATGTTTGCGATAGAGTGCCGTCTGCCAAAGAAGTTTGTCTGGAACCCTACGTTCAGCCATTATGACAAGCAACCGTTCGGCTGTGCCGTGTTCGATAGCCTGCTGTCTTCATCGTTGCCGAAGGGATATTCGTTGTCGAGAAAGACTTTTTATGAACTGGAGCAGGAAGATACGACGCTCCGCCGCGGAATACTGGTTGTTACCGATAACCTGCATTTGACGGATGTAGATGTGGAGGCGATGTTGAAGATGGCGGGACGGGGAGACCGGATTATGCTGGCGGGTAGCTCTTTCAGCCGTATTTTGAAAGATACGCTGGGATTTGAGTGCAGCTATTCCTATTTCAGTCCGTCGGCTTTGAAAAAATATGCCACTGCATTGCTTTCGAAAGACAGTTTGTGCTGGGTGGGGGATTCGGCGGTTTATCCGCAGCAGACTTTCTGTTTCTATCCCCAACTTTGTCAGTCTTATTTCTTTGCAGATTCCATTTCTAGTAAAGTGTTGGCGGAAAAAACTGTTACCGGAGAAGCTGCTCATCCGGTTGCCATGTCGGTTTCTTGGGGAAAGGGGGAAGTTATACTGGCTTCCACTCCCCTGCTTTTTACGAACTATGGTGTACTGGATGGGAAGAATGCGGCTTATCTTTTTCGTATATTGTCCCAGATGGGTGGATTTCCCATTGTCCGTACCGAAGGCTATATGAAAGAAACAGCCCAGGTACAGATGTCTCCTTTTCGCTATTTCCTTTCGCAGCCGCCGCTTCGCTGGGCATTGTACTTGAGTATGGTTTCCATCCTGCTCTTTATGATATTTGCAGCCCGCAGGAAGCAGCGCGCCATTCCGGTTATCCGCGAACCGGAAAATAAGTCTTTGGAGTTTGCAGAGTTGATAGGTACTCTTTATTATCAGAAGAAGGACCATGCTGACTTAGTCCGCAAGAAATATCTCTATTTTGCGGAGGAACTGAGGAAGGAAATACAAGTGGATGTGGAGGAAGTGGCAGAGGATGAGCGCTCTTTCGGCAGGATTGCCCGGAAGACGGGTATGGAAGCGGGGGAAATAGCCGCGTTCATCCGCGAGGTGAGGCCGGTGGTGTACGGAGGGCGCAGCATCTCTGAGAAGGAGATGAAACGGCTTGTCGATAAAATGAATGAAATAATCAATCATATATAAAGAAGATATTTATGGAAGAGAACACAGAAAAACGGGTGGACTTGACTCTCTTTTCCGAGAAGATACAAGCGTTGAAGGACCGGATTGCTACGGTCATAGTGGGGCAGGAGCAGATAGTGGACCTGGTACTGACGGCTGTCCTGGCAAACGGCCATGTGTTGCTGGAGGGAGTGCCGGGGGTGGCAAAGACACTGCTTGCCCGTCTGGTGGCACGCTTGATTAAGGCGGACTTCAGCCGCATTCAGTTTACTCCGGACTTGATGCCGAGTGATGTGTTGGGTACTACGGTCTTCAACATGAAAACCAATGACTTTGACTTTCATCAAGGACCGGTGTTTGCCGACCTCGTGCTGGTGGACGAGATAAACCGCGCTCCCGCCAAGACGCAGGCAGCCTTGTTCGAGGTTATGGAAGAACGGCAGGTCAGCATTGACGGTACCACGCATCAGATGGGAGAACTCTATACGATTCTGGCAACCCAGAATCCGGTGGAGCAGGAGGGGACTTATAAGTTACCTGAAGCGCAACTGGACCGCTTCCTGATGAAAATAACCATGGGATATCCCTCATTGGAGGAGGAGGTGGACATCCTGGAGCGCCACCACGCCAATGCTTCGTTGGTGAAGTTGGAGAGCCTGGCGCCCGTGCTCACAAAAGAAGAACTGCTTTCGTTGCGCAGGCTGATGGAACACGTGTTTGTAGACCGCACGCTGCTTCAGTACATCGCGTTGATTGTACAGCAGACGCGTACCAGCAAGGCTGTATATTTAGGAGCTTCTCCGCGTGCGTCCGTGGCAATGATGCAGGCCTCCAAGGCATATGCACTGTTGCAGGGACGTGACTTTGTGACACCGGAGGATATTAAGTTCGTTGCTCCGTATGTGCTTCAGCATCGCTTGATATTGACAGCGGAAGCCGAGATGGAAGGCTATTCGCCGGTAAAGGTGACGCAACGTCTGATTGATAAGGTGGAAGTGCCGAAGTGAGACTGGGCCGCCGATTCTATATTGCTCTTGTTCTGATAGTCCTGCTGACGGGTATCGGGTACGTCTTTGCTCCATTCTTTGCAATCGGGCAGTGGGCGCTTTTTGTTTTGGCGGTGTCGGCGTTGGTGGATGGGGTGATGCTCTATCGTATTCGCGGCATCCGGGCATTCCGCCAGTGTGCTACCCGCTTCTCCAACGGAGATGAAAACACCGTGAACATACGTGTGGAGAGCAGTTATCCGCATCCGGTGGCTGTGGAAGTGGTGGATGAGATTCCTTTTGCATTCCAGTTGCGGAATATTGATTTCCGGATGAGGCTCCAGGCGAATGAGGGCAGGACGATTACGTATCATCTGCGTCCTACGCGGCGGGGGATTTACTCTTTCGGACGGATTCGGGTGTTTGTGGCAGGCAGAATGGGATTGCTTTTCCGCAGATATACTTGCGATGCTCCGCTGGATGTCAAGGTATATCCGTCCTATCTGATGCTCCATCGGTATGAGTTGCTTGCTATCAGCGACAACTTGACGGAATTGGGCATCAAACGTATCCGCAGGGTGGGGCATCATACGGAGTTCGAACAGATAAAGGAGTATGTGAAAGGCGACGATTACCGCACGATAAACTGGAAAGCAAGCGCCCGGAGGCACGAACTTATGGTAAATGTCTATCAAGACGAGCGTTCCCAGCAAATCTATAACGTGATAGACAAGGGGCGGATTATGCAGCAGGCATTTCGCGGGATGACCTTGCTGGACTATGCTATTAATGCCTCCCTGGTTCTTTCGTACGTTGTCATGCGGAAGGAGGATAAAGCCGGACTGGTAACGTTTAATGAGCACTTTGATACATTTATCCCCGCCTCCCGACAGCCCGGACAAATGCAGGCGTTATTGGAGAACCTTTACAGCCAGCAGACTACTTTTGGGGAGACCGACTTTTCCTCATTGTGCGTACATTTGAACGAGCGCGTCAACAAACGCAGTCTTTTGGTGCTGTATACCAATTTTTCCGGCATCGGCAGCTTGAATCGCCAGTTGGCTTATTTGCAGCAGTTGAACCGCCAGCACCGGTTGCTGGTCATCTTCTTCGAAGATGCCGCTCTGAAAGAGTACGTCGCCACTCCTGCGAGGGATACGGAAGGGTATTACCGCCATGTCATTGCCGAGAAATTTGTATTCGAGAAACGGCTGATAGTCTCCACCTTGAAGCAGCACGGCATCAGTTCTGTGCTGACTACACCGGAAAATCTTTCTGTGGACGTGATAAACAAGTATCTGGAGATGAAGTCACGTAGCCAGATATAAAAACAGTAACTAAGGTTATATAATCCGTAATAAGGGTAGTGAAGATGTCTGGATTTTCCTCTAATTTTGTAATTGGTATATTGTGAAGGTGTGGAAAACATATCCTTAAGATTTTATATATCTGAAGTTACAATAATGAGAATGACTTTATAGGTGATGAAAGACAATACATTGGACATAAAGACCGTATGTGAATGTAACCGGTGCCTGGGATGTAAAACGTTGCATCCTCAGGTAAGCATTATTAATCTGGAAAATCCTAGTGTGTATCAGGATGCTGTGAAGTTTGAATTCTATGCCATCCTACTGATTGAGGACTGTGAAGGGGATTGTGACTGCTGCGGACGGAAATATTATGATTATTCCAATGCTACGATGGTATTTCTTACTCCCGGCGAGATATTCCGGATGAACAAGAACAATACGCTTCCGGACAAAGGTTGGCTGCTGGCATTTCATCCCGATTTATTGCTTTGTACTACGTTAAAGAATCATATCGACAACTATACTTTCTTTTTCTACCGCAAGGAGGAGGCGTTGCATCTGTCACAGCGCGAAACGGCCAAAGTGACGTGTTGCCTTGAGAATATTGATGATGAACTTCATCATTCCATTGATACGCATAGCAATACCATCCTGTCCCGTCACATCGAATTGCTGCTGGATTATTGCTCACGTTACTATGAGCGGCAATTCATCACCCGTGAGAATAAGAACAAGATGATTCTGGGGAAAATGGAAGGGATATTGGACGAGTATATCACTTCCGGAAAGTTGCAGGAGGGGAAGCTGCCCACTTCCGGATGCTGTGCCGAAAAACTGAATCTTTCGACGGCTTACTTTGATGATTTGCTGAGGTTTGAGACGGGTAAGACATTGGCTGAATACTTCCAGTTCAAATGCTTGTACACGGCCAAGAAAATGTTATCGGAAGGCGGTAATACACCTGCTGCCGTAGCGCGTCGGCTGGGCTATCCGAGTGTGCAATATTTCAGTCTGGTGTTTAAGAAAGCAACGGGAGTTGCACCGAATGAATATAGATATTCACAAAATTGAGATGATGCAGATAGAATGAATTTATTAGACCAAAATATTTTATAATGGAGACCAAAGCTATATTTTTAGATGTAGACGGAACATTGGTGAGTTTCGACACTCACCGCGTTCCGCAGTCGGCTATCGAAGCGTTGCAGCAAGTTCATGAATCCGGTATAAAAATCATAATAGCAACTGGGAGGGCGTTTACCGATCTTCACGAACTTGAAGAGATTCCATACGATGCAGTGATAGCTTTGAATGGGTCCGATTGTGTACTGAGAGATGGCACTCCTATATCTCGTAAACAGATTCCCGAAAAGGATTTTCAGAGGGTACTGGTATTGGCTCAACATTATGGGTTTGCTCTGGCTATCGAAACGAATAAAGGTATTTTTGTCAACGAACTCAACCCGACCGTCATCGAATTGGCCAGGCTGGTCAATCACCCTACACCGCCGGTGGCAGACATCGAAAAAGAGTTTATGGGAGGCGAATGTTGTCAGTTATGCATATATTGTGATGAAGAAATGGAAAAAGAAGTAATGGCACAACTTCCCGGACTTTCTGTTTCCAGATGGAACCCTTTCTTCGCGGATGTCAATGTGGCGGGAGTAAACAAGGCTATGGGTATCAATGAGTTTGCTTCCTATTATGGATTTGATGTTTCAAGAACCATCGCTTTTGGTGATGGCGGGAATGATATTTCCATGATTCGTGCAGCCGGGATGGGAATAGCTATGGGAGGAGCTTCCGAGGCTGTGAAAAGCGTTGCCGATTATATAACGGAGGCGGTGGATGAGAATGGTGTCCGGAACGCCTTGGTTCGTTTCGGTATTCTGGAATAAAAATCGGCTATCAAAACTGATGAAAACTATAGTCTGTAAATATTATGCTTTTTAGAAAAATTACTTAAAGGATTTAATTTTAGCATCAATATTTTTAATTTGGAGGAATCTAAGTCATTTGACCAATATTTTGAGCGGATATTGATTAGTAAAGATACATTTTTGATTAAGGAAGGAGAAATAGAAAGATATAGTTATTTCGTTTTTGATGGGATGTTGCGTTGTTGGCTTTTGAATCATAAAGGGGAAGAGTAAATTTTTTGGTTTTGTAAAGAAGGTACGTTTTCAATGTCGAACATGTCTTTTACCTTACAAACAAGATCTGCATTTAATGTGCAGACAATTGTAGATAGCGTTATTTACCGAATAGACAAGAAGCGAGTAGATGAACTGTATACTGCTATTCCTAAGGTAAAAACTGTATTTGAAGATTTGAATGCTATACTACTGAGTAAACTCTTGAAAAGAAATATCGACTTGATTAAATATTCTCCTGAATAGTATTATCTACAGATGATTGAAGGATATGGCATTACATTAAACTATATACCACTCAAAGATATAGCTTCTTATTTGGGTATCATGCCACAAGTACTAAGCAAAATCCGTAAACGTATTTTTTAACTTGGGTTCAGTGTATTGAATGTATAAGTTCCGAACTTTGCGGTTTTAAATAGCAATTACAATTATGATTAGAAAAATTAAAGTTACGGATTATCCACGTTTGATAGAAATTTGGGAAAGTGCAGTATTGAGTACACATGATTTTCTTACAGAGGAAGATTTTCTATTACTATAAGGAACAGCTTTCGGTATATTTTCAGTATGTCGCTCTATTCGGGTTTGAACAGGAGGGAATCTTAATCGGATTTATGAGAATTGCAGAAGGAAATCTTGAAATGTTGTTTATTACCAATAATTATTGAGGCACAGGAATTGGTAAAAAACTGGTTACTTATGCCATAAATCATTTGCAGGTAACGAAAGTCGATGTGAACGAGCAGAATATTCAAGCTGTCGGTTTTTATAAATATATAGGCTTTAGCGTATACAAAAGGTCCGATTTGGACGGAGAAGGTAAAGAATATCCTATTTTACACATGCAGTTGTAGTTCGTAAGTCAGCCCCCGATTTTAAAAATCATCATTTTTGCCAGCACTACTTTTTCTTCTCATATTCGGCTTTAACTATCTGACAGCAAGAATTTAACCACGTGTTTTTTTTTGTTTCTCGTTTATAATAAATAACATTTGTTAATGTCTATTTCGGGCTTATTTTCCGTTTTCTTCGTGCAAATATGGTGATTAAGGGGCGAACTCCGTTGTCTATAGTGCCGGAAGTATGGCTTTTGCTCCCCGTATATGGGCACTTTTTCCCTTCATGTCCTGTGTGTAATGCAGAGAAGCTTGGCGCATAATTCCCGAAACCTTATTACAAAACTTCGTCCCACGCATGTGTGTTCGCCGGTTTGCCTGCGTGAACCGTCGAGCCCACGTGCGTGGGACGAGGGTTTACATGAACCTTCATAATAAAAAGCATGGGACATACGTGGATTCTGCCTATACCTTCTTCCAGTTTTGTCCCTATCCGGAGGACGGTCTGCCCATTCATTGCTGCTCAGTTTCTTATTCTTGTGATGTAAGTCTGAGAAAGCTGAAACTCGAAAATTGCTTATGCACCGGATATTTCGGGTCCCCATTTTTGCCGGAGCGAGAAAAAGAAAAAGCTCTGAAATACTTGAATTTCAGAGCTTTGCTTTAATTTGCTATTTGCTTTCGCGGTGCGTACGGAAGATGAACCTTATTTCTATTCCTCACGTACTCAATCTCTTAGCAAGCTCTTAATTCTTTCTCCCACTAATAACCCCACGTGTGCAATTCTTTAGATTGCTTGGTGTTGCGGTGGTTGTTTGAGTTGGTGCAAAAATAGTAAAATAGTTCATTTGGAACATTATCTAAAGATTTATTAACAGAGTATCATGCTTCTAACTTCTCTACTGTGTTTTTTTGCATTTTTGTTAGAATGTCCCTTTTTTACACCTATTATCAATCTAAGAAATCTTACTTTTGCCTGATAGTTAAGGCAAAATGGAGAAAATTCAAGTAATACAACCTACCAAATTGCTCGCTCCTTATATAAAGCAATATTGGTTTTTAAGGATAGATGATGTAAAGCAAGGCTTTCAGCGTTCTATCCCGGCGGGTTGTGTAGCACTTGTTTTTCATAAAGGAAATAAAATTATTTCTTCTTTTCATAAGGGAACGCAACCACAATCCTATATAAGCGGGCAAATCAGTACTTATTCAGACATAGAATTTTCTTTCTTGGATATGGTCATTATTTTATTCCAGCCTATCGGATGCAGGATGTTTTTTCCATATCCTATGGAAGAGTTTACTAATCAGAATATAGGTATTGATTTGTTAGATAACACCTGTTTAGTAGAATTGGAAGAGAAAATAAATGAAGCATCAGATAATTATCAAATAGTCAGATTGATAGAAGAATATTTATTAAATAGACTATGCGAAAATATATCATGCAACGCTAATAGGATGATGGCTACTATACACAATATCAATGAAGGTGAAGGAAATATATCCGTTTTATCTCAAACGGCTTGTTTAGGATATAAGCAATTCAAACGGATATTCGCTGAATATGTAGGACTAAATCCAAAAGATTTTATCCAAATCACACGATTTAGAAAGACATTCCATATTTTGCAATCAACTCCACAAATCAGTATAAGTAAAGTTGCCTATGATTGTGGATATTATGATAAATCACATTTAATAAAAGAGTTTAAAATGTTCACGGGTTATACCCCTACACAACTACTTGATATTTGTGATACTTATACCGAAAATCTATCGGTATTCAACTCTGTATTTATCAACGACAATAAAAAACTTAATAACATCGCTTTATGAAAATATTGATATACGGTGCTGGCGTAGTGGGTTGTACTTATGGCTGGCAATTATCCAAAGCAGGATGTGACGTTGCTGTATTGGTGCGTAAGGAGCAAAAAGAACTTATACAAAAAGATGGTATTCGCATTATCTGTTCTGACTTTAGAGAGAAAGCAAGAAAAGATACAGATATAATCTTTAAGCCTACAGTAATAGACGAACTTTCGTCAAACAATGATTTTGAATACATTATTGTCTCCACCAATAAATTGCAATTATCAACTATATTGCCAAGTCTTTCAAAGTCAGCAGGAAAAGCAAATGTTGTATTTTTCCAAAATAACTGGGATGTTTTTACTGAAATAGATAAATATCTAAAACCTGAACAATACTTTTTTGCCTTTCCCTTTATGGTCGGGGGCGGAAAAGAAGATAAAAGCATACATTGTGCCATTTCAGGTCTAAAATATTCCAATACTCCGTTAGGTGAAAAAGACGGGCGGACAACTCCACGAGTAGAAAAACTTTCCATAATACTGGATAAAGCAAACTTAAAGCCTGTCATTTCTAATCAAATATTAGTATGGCTAATCACACATTATGCTGTCGCTGCCGGTCTTTCAGCGGGAATAATGAGTGCCGGAAGTGCCTCTAAATTTATAGAGAATACAGCTATTATCAAAACTACAATGAAAGCTATTCGGGAAGGCTTAGCTATTTGTGAAAGAATGGGCATCAATCCTAAAACAGAAAAAGCAAACAGATTATATCTTTTACCTCTATTTATCAGTGTGCCAATAGCTAAGAAAATTTATAGTAATGATGCTCTGCAACTTATGTTTGATGGACATATAAATCATTCTCCTGCTGAAATAAGGCAAATGATAGATGATATAATAGATAGTGGTGTAAAATATGCTGTTATAACTTCTAATCTGGCACAATTAAAAAGTTATATATCTTCTAACCAAACTAATAAAAGTAAGTGAATAAAGCTATCAATTCGATAGCCATTAAATATAAGTATATGAAAGATATATTACAAGAGAGATTTTTCCAATTATTATTGGAATGCTCGCAGCGTAAAGTTTCTGTAACAGAATTTACAGAAGCTATTGAGGAATTGGCTACACATTTAGCTGATTTCAGTTGCAACGAACAGGATTATAGCGTTTTACTTCGTTATTTCTCCTTTGGTTTGCATCGACTTAAATCGTATCGTGTGCGGTTTGAGCAAGAAAAAAATGCCCTACTTGCATTTAATTGATGAAGCAATAGGATTACTAAATAATGAAATGCGTATTATCAAACTGCGCATAAAATATCCGGAACAGTTCCAGCAACATGCAAATAAGCTCTTTATTTCCCCTCTCCATTTAGCTGACAAAACAAGCCTTATCAATATCATGGAAATAGTCAGCGGCTTATTCCTTTCAAAACGTGTAATATATCAGAATGGAAAACCTATTCACTTGACGGACTTAGGCAAAACCTTTGAATGGCTTTTCAATATCAAGTTAGGTGATTATCACCAAAAGTACATGGATGTCATCAAGCGAAAGCCAGCCAAACTAACGGAGTTTCTTAATGAACTGGCAAACCATATTCACAAAGAACACGAAAATAAAGGGTATAGATAATCAAGCATTTAGCATCAATTTATACGGGGTAGCGTATGCTACCCTGTAATTTGTTTGCTTCCCTTTGCCGAACTTTGCTTCATCAATCGATTGGTAATCATATAAGTATAACCTGAAAAATGAAGCAAATATGTATGTAGATAATTATGAGTTTAAAGACTGGATGCAAAAACTACTTGATAAACTGGAAGAAGTAGGAAAAGATGTAAAGAGCTTGCAGACCAATCCCGAAGTAATGCCGGGTGACAAGCTATTGGATAATCAGGATTTATGCCTATTGTTCAAAGTGAGTACCCGAACATTACAGCGATTGCGAAGCAAGAAACTACTGCCCTTTATGATGATTAGCGGAAAAGCCTATTATCGGGCTTCCGATGTGCGTGAGTTCATAAAGGAAAGGTTTGATGTTGGTACGCTCCGCAAGTTTGAAAAACAACACGGAACGAACAACTAAGAAAGAAACTATCCCGAAGTTGTACACGTGGCAACTCCGGGATTTTTCTTTTTTGGCAAGTTACTTCTATTCATCTGCCGATATTATTCCCTCTCTTTGGTAGGACTGTTCAAACCGCCTGCTTAACATTACTATCATTTCATTGGTCTTTATCAGTTCCAACGTGCATTGTTCCAGTTTATAAAGTAAAGCAAGTGCTTTCTTTTCTGAAAAATTGGAATGAAGTTCTTTCACTACCTGATTATAATTTTGTCCTATACTCCTGAATTGTGAGTAGAACTTTGTTAGCTGAATGTAATAATCAACCTTACTTTTATCCCTGACTATTACTTTAAACGACTTACCGAAAATACAATTCTTAATGAAATGCGCTTTAACCGTATAACCTGACCTGTCAAAGAATGACAGGAATTTGGCGTTTTCCACATCGTCCAAATTGAACGAATAACGATGTGTTCGTGGGTCAAGTTTCGGCTTGCGCCCACCTTTGTTAAATGACTTCTTTTTCTGTTCCATAATTATAATTTTTCACAAGGTTTACGACTTCGGAGTAAACCTAACCACCCGATAAGGTGGCAAGGTTTTGAGGTGCAAAAAACGAAGTGCGGACCTCAAAACACAACTTGCTGTTATCATGTGATAACAAAAATCTTCCCTACGGTCAGATTGCCAAAGCAAGCGGTTCGGCTTCTTCCTATGTCTGTTTATCGGTTACAAAATTACAGACAGCCTTTTATCCCTGAAATATAGCATATAACGCCAAATTGCGATACAAATGGACAAAGCAGCCCCATTTTGAAAAGCGTCTGTTTTTACCCTTTTCTTTGCTGAAAATTGATTGAATGAAAGCAATACGTAAGACTGCCAAACAATATTTAGAAATGACTTTAAATCGTATTTGAAAGCTATTTAAAGATAAAGCAATGCAGCTATAAAACTGGTTAACTTTCTTTCAATCAGTATCATAAATCAGTCAACCTATTTATAAACCATTAAAAATTAAAAGCATGAAAGAAGTAAAGCAATCATTCCAACAGGAAAAGGAAAACTACAAAGCAGTATTTTTCCAAAAACGGACAGTCTGCAATCGTCAAAGCGTGTACATAAGTGGAGAGATACAGAAACGTATCATGCAGATTGTAGGCGTGATTACAGGCAAACAGATAAGTATCGGCAATTTTATTGATAATGTACTGGAACAGCATCTAAATACGCACAATGATGTTCTTTCGGTTCTCTATCGGGAAGAAATGCAAAAAGGGATATTAAACCAGTCAAAAGAGAAAGACGTATGAATATCGTAACTATTGAGGAACAGACCTTTAAACAGGTGTGTGGGCGGTTCTCCGGCTTTGTCAGTCAGGTGGAACGGATTTGTAAAGAGAATACCCACCAGCCAGATAAATGGTTGTCAGGTCGTGAAGTGTGTGCCCTGCTCGGTATCAGCATCCGAAGTTTACAGAACTATCGGGATAGTGGCAAACTAGACTACTCTCAAATCGGTAATAAACTGTACTATAAATCTGCCGATATTGAAAGACTGATTGCAGAATGTACGGAAAACAAGAAAGCGAATTATAAATCAAACAATAAATAACTATTGCCCTATGGAAAAGAAAGAAGAAAATAATATGGGAGTAAACCAGTCATTCAAATTGTCTGCTATTGTCGGAATATGGGAAAGTTTAAATCTTCATCCTACGGTAATGATATACCAAAGCAAGAAAATACATTTCCTTTCGATGCTCCATGTATCAGATAACGGACAGGCAAAACCAGCCATTTACGAGATACAGAAAGAAGATAACCGTTACTTTGTCGTTGAAGCCTTTAAACGGCTTTATATAAGTTATGATGCGGTAAAAGATAGTATTTCCATATCCTATTATGGCGAGTATCTGCGTAACTGACAGGTGTATGTATGTCAATCATTCAAACTAATTATAAATCAATTGAACGGTATAACAATATGGAACTTATAAACGGCAATAGTGAGATAATTAAGGATTTCTTTCAGTCTATGGAAAGAATGTTAGACGGTATCAGCCGACTGGCAAAGGGAAATAAACCTACTTTAAACGGTGAACGGTTCTTAGGTAATAACGAAGTAGCCAAGTTATTAAATGTAAGCATCCGCACGTTACAAGACTGGCGGGATAATAGCATTATTCCTTATATTCAGATAAAAGGAAAAATCATCTATCGCCAAAGTGATATTGACAGGCTCTTGCAGTCCTCTTACAATGAGAAACGGCAGGAATAACCTGCCGTTAAAATTCAGAATTTCTTTCGATCTGTAATAACTCCCGTCGCTCCACAGCTAACAGCAATAGGTCTCCCTAATCTGATAGCATTCCTATTGATCATTTCTATTTTTTTGTCTCTCTTTTTTTAAACAGTTTTCGTTCCAATAACTTCCCCATTGTCGGTTAACAAATAATTAAATTTCCATTTTCCTTTATTTGATAAGACAAATTGTACTTTTGCAATATTTATGTGTTTACTCAAGTCTGTTATCTTTTTTCCCACTTTTGATAATTGGTGAGAACTTAGAGCATTTAGCACAAGATCTTTATCTCTGGTTCTAGCTATTAACTCAATATGAGGCGTGCCTGGATAATCAAATATAATATTAGCAGGTCTTGTTGAAGGAATACATCTAAATAAAAACTCTCTCAATGCACTATTTATCATATTCATAACACGTTTGCTTTCTTTGAGTGCATAATCAGCAGTACTATCAGCTAATTTTTCTCCTAATTTGCGAGCAACGGGTTTTAGGAAATGACATAATAAATATGATTGAGCCAACTGAAATACTATTTCAGGATCAGGCAAAAGAGCTTTTCTTACATGTTCTTCAAATCTTATATTTTCATTGTTTTCAATGCTATTAATACAATTATTATAATCATCTATGGATTTGAAATTATGTACATCGATTGAAATTGAAATTCCATCACAAGATTCTTTTTCAACTTCTACAAATTGAAAACTATCTAAAAATGATTCTTTTAATAAAGTTTTATCCCAATCAACTGGTTCTATATTCTCAAATTCGCAAAGATCCGCTTCAACCAAGTAATCATCCCCATCTTTTCTTAAAACAGCGTTCTCTAACCTACCTTTAGGTGGTAAGTCTCTTCTATGATCAGTCCCTAATCTAATTCTTTGCTGAGAATCATTTATTAGATGAACCATTTGCTCTAAAACTTCAATTGATATTTGATCACCATGATTATCAATATGATTTGTCGAAACTATTGCTCTATTTTTTCTAATATTATCCATTTTTGCCTTTTTATCTAATATGATACACAAAGATAGATATTAATTTGATTTCTTGGATTATAAATTCATTTCTATATTGACCATATCACACACCCTGATTAACTTTTGAAAACACACTTTTTTCGAAACTGACTAAGAACATTAACTTTATTAGTGTAGTAGTCCGTCTGTTCAAGCCTTTGGAAGAAAATACAACCCGGAGCGCAGCGCAGGTGTGGAGATTTTCTTTCAAACCCGTAGGGCTTGGGCTTGAACGGACGGAATACGGAGCTTACCTTTGTTAATGTTTTATTCAGCTTTGGAAAATTACATTCTCACCCTTTTAGGAAATTTCTTTCTACATTCACCATATCACGCATAATGGAGCTATCCAAAACCTTTGCATAGTGCTGTGTCATTCTTATATTGGAATGTCCCAAAATCTTAGACACATTTTCCATTGACACATCATTAGCGAGAAAAACAACTGTAGCCGCAGTATGTCTTGCAACATGAGTAGTTAGGCGTTTGGTAATGCTGCACAAATCGGCGATTTCCTTTAGATAGGCATTCATGCGCTGATTACTAATTACAGGCAAAAGCACACCTTTCTTTATGCACTCTACATTATCTTCATATTTCCTTAATATCCTTTGAGGAATAGATAAAACAGGAATATTGCACATTTGATTAGTTTTCTGTCTTGCCTTGCGTATCCATAAAGCACCGTTATTGTCTTTTATCAAGTGCTCACGGCTTAACTGCTGCACATCGACAAAAGCAAGTGCGGTAAAACAGCAAAAGACAAAAATATCCCTTACCTGCTCTAAACGTTTGATAGTAAATTCTTTGTTCATCAAAACATCCAATTCTTCACGTGAAAGGAACTCTACATTAACTTCTTCCTGCTTGAAGTGGATGCCGTAAAACGGGTTTTTCTTTATCCAGTCGTTAGCCAAAGCAATACGAACAACTTTTTTCAAGTTCTTCAAATGTTTCAATGCAGAGTTGTTTTGGCAATGCTTCTCTGTTTTCAACCAAAAATCAAAATCACGAATAAATTGCCCATCCAGTTCTGCCAGCATTATATCATCACGGTGGTAGCAACTACGGATATATTCTTTCAAGCGGTTTATTGAAGTATCAAACTTGGTAACGGTGCTTTCCGTATATTCTTTGCCAATCAGGGCACGACATTTTTCGTTATGCTCTGCATACACTTCCAGCAAGGTGCGCTGTACCTTGTCCCGTCCGTAGAAACAATCCTTTATAATATCGGCTGTTATCGGTTTGTTGTCTATCTCCAATTCACGGTGTATCTGCAATACTTTGGCACGAACCGTATTGATATAGTGGTTCAGTTCGATGGCTACCCGGTCTTTTCCTTTGGAACATTCCTTTTTCTGATTCCATAAATCTACGGGAATGCTCCGTTTAATCATAACTTCGGCTACTCGCTTGTTTACGGTGATGCGCATACAAATAGGAGCTTCACCGTTTTTCAGAAGTTTCGCTTTCTTGATGATGAACAATACGCTTAGTGTGTTTCTTTTCACTGCTCCCATAATTCTTTGATTTTTAAGTGGTACAAAATTAGTTTGCTACACTCAAAAACCAGCTACGCAAAAAGCTGACAATCAAAGACAAAAGCGTCAATTCGTGGGAGCAAAAACAGCTTTCAAAAAGTCCCACGAATAAGCCACGTGAGAACTGCCTGAAACTGCTATTTTTTGCCGAAGTAGAGAAAAAGAAAAAGCTCTGAAATCCTTGAATTTCAGAGCTTTGCTTTAATTCGCTATTTGCTTTCGCGGTGCGTACGGGACTCGAACCCGTGACCCCATGCGTGACAGGCATGTATTCTAACCAACTGAACTAACGCACCATTATTTCATTCTTTCGTTGCTATCTCTCTTGATTGCGGTTGCAAAGGTAGGCATTTCTTTGATATCTGCAATAGCTATGGCGAACTTTTTTCCAAGCGTTTTGTGCTGTATTTGCTTTATATCCTCATATTGAGAAGATTGGAAAAATAAGAGAAAAGTAAATTTAACAACTGTTTAGAAATACGTTTATGCACTGTTTTATTCTTGATATGAAAACCTTTCCTGGAGAAAACGAAACATTTCGGAGCTTGTTTTAAACTTCTTGCTCGAAAAGTTCGTTGTTTTGCAATAAATCGTTATTTTTGCGGACTCAAAACGAGAATGTTGTAATTTGAAAAATGATAAAAAACATTTTAGGATGATGAAAACAGCCAAACTGTTGCTGCACTGCCCTGACAAACCAGGCATATTGGCAGAAGTAACAGACTTTATAACGGTGAATAAAGGTAATATTATCTATCTGGATCAGTATGTAGACCATGTAGAGAATATCTTTTTTATGCGTATTGAATGGGAATTGAAAGATTTTCTGGTGCCTCAGGAAAAGATTGAGGATTATTTTGCCACTTTGTATGCACAGAAATATGAGATGAATTTCCGTCTCTATTTCTCCGATACAAAACCGCGTATGGCTATCTTTGTTTCAAAGATGTCCCATTGCTTGTTCGACTTGTTGGCGCGTTACACCGCTGGTGAGTGGAATGTGGAGATACCTCTTATTATAAGCAATCATCCCGATTTGCAGCACGTGGCCGAGCGTTTCGGTATTCCTTTCCATCTTTTCCCCATTACCAAAGAGACAAAGGAGGAACAAGAGAAGAAGGAAATGGAGTTACTGGCAAAGCATAAGATAACTTTCATTGTGCTGGCGCGCTACATGCAGGTCATTTCCGAGCAAATGATAAACGCTTATCCCAATAGGATAATCAATATCCATCACTCTTTCCTTCCGGCATTTGTGGGAGCGAAGCCCTATCATGCTGCGTTTGAACGTGGAGTGAAGATTATTGGAGCTACCAGCCACTATGTTACCACAGAATTGGATGCCGGTCCCATCATAGAGCAGGATGTGGTGCGTATTACACACAAGGACACTGTGCAGGATTTGGTGAACAAGGGTAAGGACTTGGAAAAGATTGTGCTTTCTCGTGCTGTTCAGAAGCATATTGAACGCAAGGTGTTGGCATATAAGAACAAAACGGTAATATTTAATTAGTTGATAGTTGATAATTGATAGTTGATGGTGGGGAACTTGTCATTACCTTTCAATTATTACCTTTCAATGGTCAATTCTCAATTAAAAAAATGAAAGTTGCAGTTGTCAAATATAATGCAGGCAATATCCGTTCGGTGGATTATGCTTTGAAGCGTCTGGGAGTAGAGGCAGTGATTACGGCGGATGAGGCTGTGCTACGTGCTGCCGATAAGGTTATCTTTCCCGGTGTGGGAGAGGCGGAAACCACTATGGACTTTTTGCGTGCCGGTGGTATGGATAGGCTGATAAAGGAGTTACGCCAGCCGGTATTGGGCATTTGCCTGGGCATGCAGTTGATGTGCCGCCACTCTGAAGAGGGGGATGTGGATTGCCTGGGTATTTTTGATACTGATGTGAAACGTTTCATTTCGCAGAGGCACGAGGATAAAGTACCTCATATGGGATGGAATACCATTGCCCGGACGAATAGCGGACTTTTTAAAGGCTTTACTAAAGAAGAGTTTGTTTATTTCGTACATAGTTTCTATGTGCCAGTCAATGATTGTACGGCAGCCGTGACGGATTACATTCATCCGTTCAGTGCCGCTTTGCATAAAGGCAATTACTACGCCACACAGTTCCATCCGGAAAAGAGTGGAAGTGTGGGAGAGCGTATTTTGCGGAATTTCCTGGAACTGTAAATCGTCAAATCGTAAATAAAATGATAGAACTGATTCCCGCTATTGACATTATTGACGGAAAATGTGTACGCCTTTCCCAAGGCGATTATGACAGCAAGAAGGTGTACAACGAAAATCCCGTGGAAGTGGCCCTGGAGCTGGAGGCTCATGGTATCCGCAGACTTCATGTGGTCGATTTGGACGGTGCGGCTTCCCATCATGTGGTAAACTACCGTACGTTGGAACAGATAGCTGTGCGTACGTCTCTTATTATTGATTTTGGAGGTGGGGTGAAGAGTGATGAAGATTTGGTGATAGCTTTTGAGAACGGTGCGCAGATGGTGACCGGTGGCAGCATTGCTGTGAAGAATCCCGAATTGTTCTGCAAATGGCTTCAAATGTATGGTTCCGAGAAAATTATTCTTGGCGCTGATGTGAAAGAGCATAAAATAGCCGTCAATGGTTGGAAGGATGAGAGTGGCTGCGAACTGTTTCCGTTCTTGAAAGACTATGTAGAGAAGGGGGTCCGTAAGGTTATCTGTACTGATATCAGTTGTGACGGAATGCTGCAAGGACCATCGATAGCGTTGTATAAGGAGATACTGGAGCACCATCCTGAACTCTATCTGATAGCAAGTGGAGGCGTAAGCTGTGCCGATGATATACGCCATTTGGAAGTTGTCGGCATACCTGCCGTTATTTTCGGTAAGGCTCTGTACGAAGGCCGCATCACCTTCAAAGAACTGGAAAATTTTGTTAGTTGAAAGGTGAAAATTAATCACTTATAACTCATAACTTATAACTCAAACCGCCGTGTTAGCAAAAAGAATCATTTCTTGCCTCGACATTAAAGATGGGCAGACAGTGAAAGGTACCAATTTCGTGAACCTCCGCCAGGCCGGCGACCCGGTAGAACTGGCGCGTGCTTATAGTGAGCAGGGTGCCGACGAACTGGTTTTTCTCGACATCACAGCCAGTTTTGAAGGCCGTAAGACTTTCACTGAATTGGTGAAACGCATAGCTGCGAATATCAGCATTCCTTTTACTGTAGGTGGAGGCATTCATGAACTGGGTGACGTGGATAGGCTACTGAATGCAGGTGCCGATAAAATCTCCATCAATTCCTCAGCTATCCGCCGTCCCGGATTGATAGACGAGATTGCGAAGAACTTCGGTTCTCAGGTTTGTGTACTGGCAGTTGATGCCAAACAGACAGAGAAGGGATGGCGATGCTACTTGAACGGTGGTCGTGTGGAAACGGATAAGGAACTGTTTGCGTGGACAAAAGAAGCCCAGGAACGTGGTGCGGGCGAGATATTGTTCACCAGCATGAATCACGACGGTGTCAAGACCGGTTATGCCAATGAAGCGCTTTCCAGCCTTGCCGACGGATTGTCCATCCCCATCATTGCATCGGGAGGGGCAGGTGCCAAAGAACATTTTCGTGACGTCTTTTTGCAGGGAAAAGCAGATGCTGCCCTGGCAGCCAGTGTTTTTCATTTCGGAGAAATCAAAATTCCCGAATTAAAATCGTATCTTTGTGCCCAAGGAATTGCGATGAGAAGATGAAGGTGAGTTTACGATTGGACGATTTACGATTTACGATTGGGATTACTCAAGCAAATCATAAGTCTCCAGTCACTTAAAGTAATATCAATCGTAAATAGTAAATAGCTAAATCGTAAATAGAATGGATTTTGACAAGATGAACGGACTCGTTCCGGCGATTATACAAGATGCAGATACCGCTAAGGTGCTGATGCTTGGCTTCATGAACAAGGAGGCTTATGACAAGACGGTGGAAACTGGAAAGGTGACTTTCTTCAGCCGTACCAAGAACCGTCTTTGGACGAAAGGCGAGGAGAGTGGCAACTTCCTGAATGTGGTTTCCATAAAGGAAGACTGTGACCGGGATACGTTACTGGTGCAGGTACATCCCGTAGGCCCGGTTTGCCATACCGGTACAGATACTTGCTGGGGTGAGAAGAACGAACAGCCGGTTATGTTTCTAAAGCTTCTTCAGGATTTCATCTGTAAGCGTTATGATGAAATGCCCGAAGGTTCCTATACGACCAGTCTTTTCCAGTCCGGTATCAACAAAATGGCACAGAAGGTAGGCGAAGAGGCTGTGGAAACCGTCATTGAGGCTTGCAACGGTACGGACGAACGCCTGATTTATGAAGGAGCTGATTTGTTGTATCACCTCATCGTGCTGCTCACATCCAAAGGATACCGCATTGAAGACCTTGCGCGTGAATTGGAGGAACGTCACAGTGCGACGTGGAAGAAACATTAAGTAATTAAAAATTAATAATTAAAATGGGGGTGGGCGAGGCGCTGATAAGATATACGGACGTAGAGATACACCAGCAGGAGTTGTGCGTACTGAACGATGTGAATTTGGAACTTCACAAAGGGGAGTTCGTGTACCTGGTAGGTAAAGTGGGCTCCGGCAAGACGAGCCTGCTCAAGACTTTCTATGGCGAACTGGATATTGCATCGGGCGAGGCTGAAGTATTGGGGTATGACATGCTCCATATTAAGCGTAAGCACATCCCGCAGTTGCGCCGTAAGCTGGGAATCGTATTCCAGGACTTCCAGTTGCTGACAGACCGTACGGTGTACGATAACCTTGAATTTGTTCTCCGTGCTACCGGTTGGAAGAGCAAAGGGGAGATTAAGGACAAAATAGAAGAGGTGTTGAACCTGGTGGGGATGAGCAACAAAGGATATAAGCTGCCTAATGAACTGTCGGGTGGTGAGCAACAGCGCATTGTGATTGCGCGTGCAGTGCTCAACTCTCCGGAGATAATCCTTGCGGATGAGCCTACCGGAAACCTGGATTCGGAAACCGGACATGCCATTGCAGAACTTCTGCACGGCATCAGTGAAGCCGGCGCACTGGTGGTGATGACCACGCACAACCTGCAGCTGCTGCGAGAGTTTCCCGGCAAGGTGTACCGGTGCGCAGACCATCTGATGACTGATGTTACAGCAGAATACGCCCCTGCAATAACCAATGATTAGTAGTTAAGTAGTTATCTCTAACTACTGATTCTTATAAAGAACAGAAATTAACGATAAAGCTCCGCAGCTGCCTACTTGTAGCTCGTAGCTTGTAACTATAAACTAATTAATACAGGAACGAAAATGAAAGTTTTAAAGTTTGGAGGTACTTCAGTAGGTTCGGCTCAGCGAATGAAGGAAGTGGCCAAATTGATTACCGATGGTGAACGTAAGATTGTGGTTCTCTCTGCCATGTCGGGTACCACAAACACATTGGTTGAGATTTCGGACTATCTGTACAAGAAGAATCCGGAAGGTGCCAACGAGATTATCAACAAGCTGGAAAGTAAATATCGCCAGCACATTGATGAACTCTTTGCTACTCCGGAGTATAAACAGAAAGGCCTGGAACTCATCAAATCACATTTTGACTATATCCGTTCTTATACCAAAGACCTCTTCACTCTGTTTGAGGAGAAAGTGGTGTTGGCTCAGGGCGAGTTGATTTCCACCGCCATGATGAACTACTATCTGCAGGAATGCGGCGTGAAGTCTGTGTTGCTTCCGGCTTTAGAATACATGCGTACGGACAAGAATGCCGAGCCCGATCCGGTCTATATCAAGGACAAGCTCCAGGTTCAGCTGGAACTGCATCCGGATGCTGAGATTTATATCACTCAGGGGTACATCTGCCGCAACGCCTACGGCGAGATAGACAATCTGCAGCGTGGCGGAAGCGACTATACGGCTTCGCTGATTGGTGCTGCCATCAACGCTTCCGAAATCCAGATTTGGACGGATATCGACGGCATGCACAACAACGACCCCCGTATTGTGGACAAGACTGCGCCGGTGCGTCATCTGCATTTCGAAGAGGCCGCCGAGCTGGCATACTTCGGTGCCAAGATTCTGCACCCTACCTGCATCCAGCCTGCCAAGTATGCCAATATCCCCGTCCGTCTGCTCAATACGATGGACCCCACTGCTCCGGGTACGCTGATTTCCAATGATACGGAGAAGGGTAAGATTAAGGCGGTGGCTGCCAAGGACAACATTACGGCCATCAAGATAAAATCCAGCCGCATGTTGCTTGCTCACGGATTCTTGCGTAAGGTTTTCGAGATATTCGAGAGCTACCAAACTTCCATCGATATGATTTGTACTTCAGAAGTGGGTGTGTCCGTATCTATCGATAATGTGAAGCATCTCAATGAAATTCTGGATGACTTGAAGAAGTATGGCACAGTGACGGTGGACAAGGACATGTGCATCATCTGCGTGGTGGGCGACCTCGAATGGGAAAACGTCGGTTTCGAAGCCAAGGCATTGGATGCCATGCGCGACATACCGGTACGTATGATTTCTTTCGGTGGTAGCAACTATAATATTTCTTTCCTCATCCGCGAGTGCGACAAGAAGGCAGCGTTGCAGTCACTCAGTGATGCGCTGTTCAATGAGGAATAACTCTTGATATTTTTCAGACGCAGATTACACAGATGACGCAGATTCTTTTTGCTTCCTATTTGTGTAATCTGCGTCATCTGCGTCTGAAAAATTATTTGTAGACACCTCTTTCATCTTCCTTTTTTTAAACTAAACAAAGATTACGATTATTATATGAAAGGAACATTCCCTATCCATAAATTCCGCGAATTGCGTACTCCCTTCTATTACTACGACACAAAGGTCTTGCGCGACACACTTTCGTGCATCCGTACGGAAGCTGCCCGATATGGCAACTATTCGGTGCATTATGCTGTGAAGGCCAATGCCAATCCCAAGGTGCTTGCCATTATCCGCGAGAACGGCTTGGGTGCCGACTGTGTAAGTGGCGGTGAAATCCGTGCAGCCATCAAGGCAGGTTTTCCCACTGGCAAGATTGTTTTTGCAGGGGTGGGCAAGGCTGATTGGGAAATCAATCTGGGGCTGGATTATGACATTTTCTGCTTTAATGTGGAGTCTGTCCCCGAGCTGGAGATTATCAACGAGCTGGCTGCCGCTAAAGGTAAGGTGGCCAATGTGGCTTTCCGTATCAATCCCAATGTAGGTGCCCATACCCATGCCAATATTACCACTGGGCTGGCCGAAAACAAGTTTGGTATCAGCATGCAGGATATGGACCATGTGATAGACATTGCGCAGAATATGAAGAACCTGAGATTCATCGGACTGCATTTCCACATCGGTTCCCAAATATTGGATATGGGCGATTTCGTGGCTTTGTGTAACCGCGTCAACGAATTGCAGGATAAGCTGGAAGCTCGCCATATCCGCATCGAGCACGTCAATGTGGGGGGCGGACTCGGCATTGACTACGGTCACCCCAACCGTCAGCCGATACCCGACTTCAAAAGCTACTTCGAGACTTACAACAGCCATCTGAAACTCCGTCCCCACCAGACGCTCCACTTCGAGCTGGGACGTGCGGTAGTGGGACAATGCGGTTCATTGATTTCGCAGGTGCTTTATGTGAAGCAGGGCACCAACAAGCAGTTTGCCATTCTGGATGCCGGCATGACGGATTTGATTCGTCCGGCACTCTACCAAGCGTTCCATAAGATAGAGAATATCACTTCGGATGCGCCGGTTCAGGCTTATGATGTCGTAGGGCCCATCTGCGAGTCTTCTGATGTATTCGGTAAGGCTATTGATTTGAATGGGGTGAAGCGTGGCGACCTTATCGCCCTCCGTTCGGCAGGGGCTTATGGCGAAATTATGGCTTCGGGCTATAACTGCCGTGAGCTGCCTCAAGGATATACGTCGGACGAGCTGGTATAGAGAGGCTGGAGATGCGTTGCATGAATGGCGAAGCATTTATTATACCAAGGCTTCTGTTTTTATATAAAAAATGTTATTGCGTGAACAACTTTTAAGGTTTCTTGTTACTTTTGTAATGATTTCAATTTAAATAAATACGATTATGATTACAGAAAAATTACAGAATGCAATTAATGAGCAGATTACGGCTGAGATGTGGTCTTCCAACCTTTATCTGGCAATGTCTTTCTATATGGAGAAAGAAGGTTATAACGGCATGGCTTCCTGGTTGAAGAAGCAGGCTTCTGAAGAAAAAGCTCATGCTTGTGAAATGGCTTCTTATATCATCAAGCGTGGCGGTAAGGCCAAACTGGACAAGATTGATGTTGTTCCCAATGACTTCGGTACTCCACTGGAAGTGTTCGAGCAGGTAGCCCAGCACGAACGCCGTGTTTCCAAAATGATTGATGAATTGGTAGATGTTGCCTCTGCCGAAAAAGATAAGGCTACACAAGACTTCCTTTGGGGATTCGTGCGCGAGCAGGTAGAAGAAGAAGCTACTGCCGACGGCATTGTAGATATGATAAAGAAAGCCGGTGATGCCGGAATCTTCTTCGTTGACTCAAAACTGGGAGAACGTAGATAAGAGAGAAACTAAAAAAAATCCCGCGGCTAATTTTAGTCGCGGGATTTTTTTTAGTTATGAGTTATAAGTTGTGAGTTATTTGTTGATGAAGGGCTTATATCCGCAAGGGAAAGCACAAGCAAATAACTTATAACTCATCACTCATTTCAGCACTCCCAGCTCTTTCCCCACCTTAATAAATGCAGCGATACATTTGTCCAGATGCTCCTTTTCGTGTCCGGCAGAGATTTGTACGCGGATGCGTGCCTGGTCTTTGGGCACTACGGGGTAGTAGAAGCCGGTGACGTAGATGCCTTCTTCCTGCATGCGGGTGGCATAAATCTGGGAGAGTTTGGCATCATACAGCATGACGGCGCAGATGGCGCTTTGTGTCGGCTTGATGTCGAAACCGGCGGCGGTCATCTTGTCGCGGAAGTAGTTCACGTTTTCCAGCAGTTTGTCATGCAGGGCATTGCTCTCTTTGAGCATCTTGAATACCTCGAGGCTGGCGCCGATGATGCCCGGAGCCAATGAGTTGGAGAAGAGGTACGGACGGCTGCGTTGGCGCAGCAGGTCGATGATTTCCTTGCGTCCGGTAGTGAATCCTCCCAAAGCGCCGCCAAAGGCTTTGCCCAAGGTTCCGGTATAGATGTCCACGCGTCCGTAGGTGCCGTATTGTTCGCTTACGCCGTGTCCCGTAGGGCCTACCACGCCGGCGGAGTGTGATTCGTCCACCATGACCAGCGCGTCGTATTTCTCGGCAAGGTCGCAAATCCGGTCCATCGGGGCAACGTTGCCGTCCATGGAAAATACCCCGTCTGTAACCACGATACGGAAACGCTGTGCCTGGGCTTCCTGCAGGCATCTTTCCAGGTCGGCCATGTCGGCATTGGCGTAGCGATAGCGTTTGGCTTTGCAGAGGCGTACGCCGTCAATGATGGAAGCATGGTTCAGGGAGTCCGAGATGATGGCGTCTTCCTCGGTGAAGAGGGGCTCGAACACACCGCCATTGGCGTCGAAACAAGCGGCGTAGAGAATGGTGTCTTCAGTCTTGAAGTAGTCGGAGATGGCTGCTTCCAGCTCCTTGTGGATGTCCTGTGTTCCGCAGATGAAGCGTACGGACGACATGCCGTATCCGCGGCGTTCCATAATCTGCTGGGCGGCGGCAATCAGCCGCGGGTGGTTGGACAGTCCCAGGTAATTGTTGGCACAGAAGTTCAGCACCTCTTTGCCTTTTACGCTGATGGCAGCTTGTTGTGCACTCTCAATCAGTCGCTCTTCCTTGTAGAGTCCGGCTTCTTTTATTTCAGCAAGTGTCTTGCTGAGATGGTCTTTCATTTTACCGTACATAGCATTTTATTTTTTAGGTAATACGTTGTCATTACATTTCCCACAAAGAACATCATTTTTCTTGGAATAAACAATATCAATATGGCAGAAATATGAAAAAAAAGTATGTATATTTGCACCATATATAATAACGAAACCTTATAAATAACTCGTATGAAGAATATTTTGGTAATTGGAGCTACCGGACAGATTGGGTCGGAACTCACGCTGGAGTTGCGCAAACGTTATGGCGATGACCATGTTGTGGCAGGATACATTCCGAGTGCTATGCCCAAGGGAGAATTGAAAGCATCCGGCCCTTCGGCCATTGCCGACGTGACAGACCGTCAGTCCATCGAGGTGGTGGCACGTCAGTTCAAGATTGATACTATCTACAACCTGGCTGCCTTGCTCTCGGTAGTTGCCGAAAGCCGTCCGGCCATGGCTTGGAAAATCGGTATCGACGGGTTGTGGAATGTACTGGAAGTGGCACGTGAGTACAATTGTGCCGTGTTTACTCCGAGTTCCATCGGTTCGTTCGGCGAAGCTACGCCTCATGTGAAGACACCGCAGGACACTATCCAGCGTCCGCGTACCATGTATGGGGTGACAAAAGTGACGACTGAATTGTTGAGTGACTATTACTATACAAAATATGGTGTGGATACACGCTCGGTACGTTTTCCGGGAATCATTTCGAACGTGACCCCTCCGGGTGGCGGCACTACGGACTATGCGGTGGATATTTTCTACTCTGCCGTGAAGGGAGAAAAATTCGTATGTCCGGTGAAGGCCGGCACGTATATGGATATGATGTATATGCCCGACGCACTGAACGCGGCCATCTCGCTGATGGAAGCGGCACCGGCAAGGCTGAAGCACCGCAACGCTTTCAACATCGCCTCCATGAGTTTTGACCCGGAACAGATTTATCAGGAAATTAAGAAGCATATGCCTGATTTTGAGATGGCATACGAGATTGATCCGCTGAAGCAGGCCATTGCCGACAGCTGGCCCGACTCTCTGGATGACTCTTGTGCACGCGAGGAATGGGACTGGATGCCGCAGTACGACCTGGAGTCCATGACCGTAGACATGCTTGAGAAATTAAGAGCTAAATTAAACAAGTGACCGTAAGCGGTCCGTAAAGAATGAAAAAACTTTTATTGGGATTTTTGTTGTTCACCTTTTTGATTTCGTGCGGAAACAAAAAGGCGAAAATGGATCCCTTTGCTACCATTACGGAAATGGTGGATTCGGCCGGTCACAAGGCCGATACGCTGCTGGAAGCAGAAGTGAAGGAAGAACCGAAGCCGATGGAGGCAGACGAGCTGTTTGATGATTTTATCTTCAATTATGCTTCGGATGATGCCCTGCAAAGGCAGAGGACGGTATTTCCTTTGCCCTATTACAATCGTGACACGCCGTCAAAGATAGAGGAAGAGTTTTGGAAGCATGATTATCTGTTTACCAAGCAGAACTATTACACCTTGCTTTTTGATAAGGAAGAGGATATGGACATGGTGGGCGATACTACGCTGACATCGGTGCAAGTGGAGTGGATTTTCTTGAAAACGCGTATGGTGAAGCGTTATTATTTTGAGCGGAAGCGGGGAATGTGGATGCTCGAGGCCATTAACCTGCGCGAGATGGAGAAAGGTGAAAATGAGGACTTCGTGGAATTCTATACCCGTTTTGTGACGGACAGTGTCTATCAGAGCAAGCATATCAGGCATCCGCTACAATTCATCACCATAGACCCTGATGACGAGTTTTCTATTCTGGAAACTACTTTGGATGTGGACCAGTGGTATGCCTTTCGTCCGGTAATGCCTACCGACAGATTGTCTAATATCAATTACGGACAGAAGAATGAGGACTTGTCGGATACCAAAATACTGAAGGTAAATGGCATAGGCAACGGATACTCCAATATCTTCTATTTCCGCAAACGCAGTAAGGGATGGGAGCTGTACAAATATGAAGACACGAGCATTTAAAATAAAGGAGGAAAGGTTTGAGGAAGATACCCAATACATTTGGAATTGACGTTACTGCTGCAAGATTTCTGGAATACGGTTCGGAGGATGAACTGCGGGAGCTGATTGCAGCAGGACAGGTCGTTGCGCCCTGGCTGCATATCGGTGGAGGGAGCAACCTGCTCTTTATTAAGGATTATGAAGGCACGGTGCTGCATTCACGTATCGGTGGCCTGGAGGTGACGTCAGAGGATGAGGAGCACGTGTCGGTGCGTGTGGGCGCCGGTGTGGTATGGGACGATTTTGTGGCCTACTGTGTGGAGCGGCATTGGTATGGTGCCGAGAACCTTTCGCTGATACCGGGTGAGGTGGGGGCGAGCGCAGTACAGAATATCGGTGCCTATGGTGTGGAAGTAAAGGACCTGATAACATCCGTGGAAACCATAAACATGGCAAGGGAGAAGCGTATCTACGGGGTGGACGAATGCGGCTACTCCTACAGAAAGAGCTTGTTTAAGCAACCGGAGATGAAGACCGTGTTTGTGACTTACGTGAACTTCTGCCTGGGTAAACGGGAACATTATACATTGGATTACGGTACTATCCGGCAGGAGCTGGAGAAATATCCGGTGCTGAATCTGGAAATTTTGCGCCGCGTGATTATAGACATCCGTCAAAGCAAGTTGCCCGACCCGAAGGTGCTGGGCAATGCGGGTAGTTTTTTTATGAACCCCATCGTGCCGCGTCGGCAGTTCGAGTCTTTGCAACGGGAATATCCGGACATGCCCCACTATGATGTGGATGCCGGTCGGGTAAAGATACCGGCTGCCTGGATGATAGACCGGTGTGGCTGGAAAGGCAAGGCGCTGGGGCCTGCTGCGGTGCACGGCCGGCAGGCGTTGGTACTGGTGAACTCGGGTGGTGCCACGGGAGCGGATATTGTCGCTCTTTCGGATGCCGTGCGGGCTTCTGTCCGCGAGAAATTCGGCATTGACATTCACCCGGAAGTTTGTTTGATAAAATAGTAAGAGAGTTTTGACGCACCCAAACATCGTTGTATATAACCTGATTTTAGAAATTTATTTGATTTAGTCAATGGGAAAACTCAGAATATTAGGAAGCGGAACTTCGACCGGTGTGCCTGAGATAGGCTGTACTTGTCCGGTCTGCACTTCTACTGACCCGCGGGACAACCGCTTGCGTGCGTCATCCCTGCTGCATACGGATGATGCGGTGATATTGATAGATTGTGGTCCTGACTTCAGGGAACAGATGCTGCGTGCTTCTTCTTTTGAGAAGATAGACGGCGTACTGGTGACACACGAACACTATGACCATGTGGGCGGTCTGGATGATTTGCGCCCGTTCGGTCGTTTTGCCGATATTCCTATCTATTCCGATGCCTACACTGCTGCCCATCTGCGGGCAAGGATGCCTTACTGCTTTGTCGATAAGGTATATCCGGGAGTTCCGCGTATCTATCTGCAGGAAGTGGAGGCGGGGCAGGTGTTCCACATCAACCGGACGGAAGTGCTGCCTTTACGGGTGATGCACGGCAGGCTTCCCATCCTGGGCTACCGCATTGGCGGCCGGCTGGGATATATCACGGATATGCACATGATGCCTGAGGAATCTTATGAACAATTGAAGGGCTTGGATGTTTTGGTAATGAATGCTTTACGGCCAAAGCCGCATCCTACGCACCAGAGTATTTCGGAGGCGTTGGAGGCTGCCGGACGTATTGGTGCCAAAGAGACCTATTTCATCCATATGAGCCATCATGCAGGGCTTCATGCCGATATCGAAAAGCAGCTGCCACCCCATGTACACTTTGCCTACGATGGACTTGAAATAGATTTCTAAACTTTTTGAAACATTTGTTTTGTTTTATTAGTAGAAAATGCTATTTTTGCCAAAAGTTGATGAATAAATGCCATGAAACTCCGACTCCTCATACAGATAGCTGTCGTTGTGTCCATAGTGCTGCTATGTACCGGTTTTGGTGTGTATTCTTTCCTGCGGTTGAATTCGGTGGAGAACCGGCAGGATTTCAATCTTTATACTTTGGTGCCGCAAGATGCCACAGCCATACTCGAAACCGACCGTATGGCAGACCTCGTGGAGGATATCAATGAACTGAATTGCAGCAAAGACAATCATTTTCTATACGTATCGGAGCTTTTTGTTTACTTGAAGAAGTATTTGTATACTTTGGTGGAGGATACTCCGCATGGACTGAGTAAACAGATGAACAAGATGCTGATTAGCTTTCACGAGCCGGATACACCGATGAACCAAGTATTGTATTGCAGTTTGGGTTCGGGTGATTATGAGTTGGTGGAATCTTTTGTGGAGAAGTACTGCTCCAGTTCGTTTCCTTCCAAGTATTTCGATTACAAGGGAGAGGAGATACGTATCTATCCCATGGCAGACGGTCGTTTCCTGGCTGCCTACTTCACTCCCGATTTTCTGGTTGTAAGTTTCCAGAAGCGTTTGATAGAACATGTGATTGATGCGCGGCGCAGCAAAAAGTCCCTGATGAACCTCCCTTCTTTCCGCACTATGTACGCGGGCAAGCAGAGTAACGTGGCTGCCACGGTCTATGTGCGTATGAAAGGAGTGGATATGGGGAAGCCTACGGACGGTATCCGTTCGCAGACGCAGCTGGGCAGTTGGGCGGAGTTTGACATGAAGTTCAATGAAGATGCCATTTATTGCTCCGGCATCAGCCATGGGTCGGATTCCACACAGACGTTTATCAATGCCTTGCGGGTGCAGCAGCCGGTAGAGGACGGATTTTCCGGGGCTCTGCTTCCGTCTTCCACTTTCTTTTACGATCGCTGGGCAATGTCTGACAGAAATTCCTGGTTTGGCTTTACTGCCAGTCAGGAGTATGCCAAGGCCACCTATTCAGACTATATCAAGCAGCGCGACGAGGAGTGGATTGCTTACTTGAATGAGCATGCGGGCGAGAGCGTGATGTCTTGCTTGTTCCAGTCTAAAGACACGTTGGACAAGCTGCCTTGCGCCGTGATGTGTATCCCTCTCAAGGATGAACTGGCAGCGGAACGCCGCTTGCAGTCTCTGCTTTACAGTACCCCCAAGGAAGAGGATGCTCCGCTTATGCCGAAGGTGGTTTCAAATAATTCGTTGTATCCCAAAGCAAGGAAGTTCCCTAAATATGTGTTGCCCCGTAACACGCTGCTCACTCAGCTGACGGGCATCACGGAGTCTGCCCTTTATACCTTTGCCTGTTTCTATCGGGGTAGTCTGTTGCTGGCTCCCGATGCACTGAGCCTTTCGGCCTATATTGAGGCGGTGGAGAGTGGAGATGTGTTAGACGGAACACCGGTGTACGAAGAGGGTATAGGCAGTCTTTCACCCATATATAATTTTGTGATGATGGTGGATATGGAGATGATGCTGAGCCAGCCTGAAACGTATGTGCGTCTGATACCGAACTTCTTCTTCCGTCAATCCAACTTCTTCCGTCATTTCATGCTTGCAGTACAGTTCACTTGTACAGAAGGGGTGGTTTATCCGAATATCGTATTGCTTTATAAAGGGTGATTAATCGGTCATTCTGTAGAGTGCTGAGGGAAAATAAGCACGAGGAAAGTCAAAATACACACTCACCACAGATTGCACAGATTAAAACAGCTAAAAATTCTTGATTATCAAAATTCTAGAATAAACTGTGTTAATCTGTGCAATCTGTGGTGAATTATAACATATTCTTAGAACGGCAGGTCATCCTTTGCATCCCCTGCGAGGAATTCCGGTGCGGCAGTGGGAGCCGGCGGTGGAACGGGAGCGCCCGGAGCGGGTGCGGCAGTGCTTACGCGTTCTACCTTCCATGCGCGAATACTGTTGAACCAACGGTCCTGCCATTGGCGTGCGTCTACATCAAAAGATACTGTCAGCTCTTCGCCCATCTGAATATTGAACTGTTCGATTTTGTCCGCTCCAAATACGTCAAAACACATTTTGCGCGGATATTGGCCATGGTCTTCAATCACATATTCTTGTGATTTCCATTCGTTACCTGACTTGGAAACTCCGCCTCTGGGCTGGAGTATAGCGATGATTTTTCCTGTAAATTCCATTGTTTTCTTTTTAAATGATGCGGCGAAGTTACAATTTTTTAGGAATATGAGACGAATATTCGGCTGTTTTTTCTTGCTATTTCTTTGTCGTAGGGAATTCTTTTTTTAACTTTGTCCGTCAGTTTGAAAAAGATAAAAACGGTTTCTAAGACGTTAGCAAAATAAAAAACTTAAATATACAGAAGATATGAAATTTATCGTTTCGAGTACTGCGCTCTCCAGTCATTTGCAGGCTATCAGCCGTGTGATTAATTCGAAGAATGCGTTGCCTATTTTGGATTGTTTCCTCTTTGAACTGCAAGACGGAACCTTGTCTGCAACTGTTTCCGACAGTGAAACGACGATGGTCACTACAGTCGAAGTGAATGAAAGTGATATGGACGGCCGTTTTGCCGTCACAGCCAAAACCCTTTTGGACGCTTTGAAGGAAATTCCCGAACAACCGTTGACTTTTGAAATCAATACGGATTCCCTTGAAATCACGGTACAGTATCAGAACGGTAAATACAGTCTGATGGGGCAGAATGCAGACGAGTTCCCGCAGTCCGCCATGTTGGGTGACAATGCCGTACGTGTGGAAATGGATGCACAAGTGTTGCTGGGTGGCATCAACCGTGCCGTGTTTGCCACAGCTGATGACGAACTTCGTCCTGTGATGAACGGTATCTATTTCGATATCACAACGGAGGATATCACGATGGTGGCATCGGACGGTCATAAACTGGTGCGCTGCAAGACACTGGCCGCCAAGGGCAACGAGCGTGCTGCCTTTATCCTGCCCAAGAAGCCGGCTTCCCTGATGAAGAACCTGCTACCGAAGGAACAAGGTATGGTGACTATCGAGTTCGACGAACGCAACGCTGTGTTCACATTGGAAAGCTACCGCATGGTGTGCCGTCTTATCGAAGGACGCTATCCCAACTACAACTCTGTGATTCCGCAGAACAACCCTTATAAAGTGACGGTAGACCGTCTGCAACTGCTCGGTGCTTTGCGCCGCGTGTCTATCTTCTCTTCGCAGGCAAGCAGCCTTATCAAGCTCCGTATGCAGGAGAATCTGATTGTCATCTCCGCACAGGACATCGACTTCTCTACATCGGCCGAAGAAACACTGGTTTGCCAATATGCGGGCAATCCGATGAGCATCGGTTTCAAGTCCACTTTCCTGATTGACATTCTGAATAACATTTCTGCCGATGAAATCGTTATCGAACTGGCAGATCCTTCACGTGCAGGTGTCATTATTCCGGTAGAGCAGGAAGAGAACGAAGACTTGCTGATGCTGCTGATGCCGATGATGCTGAATGACTGATGAATATTAGCAATCGGATTATGAGCTACGAGCTACAAGTGGCTGCGCAATTATGCCGCACGGTACTTGTAGCTCGTGGCTTGTAAGTTAAACTTATAATTTATAGCTCATAGCCAGAGCTTATAAAACGAAAAAACAATGAAATTGAATCTGAAAAATCCGATAGTCTTTTTTGATTTGGAGACTACGGGTACCAATATCAACTCAGACCGAATTGTCGAAATCTGTTACCTCAAGGTATATCCCAACGGGAATGAGGAGTCCAAAACCATGCGTATCAACCCCGAAATGCCCATTCCTGCCGAAGCATCTGCCGTTCATGGCATCTACGATGCCGATATAGCCGACTGCCCCACATTCAAGGAAGTGGCGCGCAACATTGCCAATGACATTGAAGGATGCGACTTGGCGGGCTTCAACTCCAACCGTTTTGATATCCCCGTCCTGGCGGAAGAGTTCCTTCGTGCCGGTGTGGACATTGACATGAGCCGTCGCAAGTTTGTGGACGTGCAGGTCATTTTCCACAAGATGGAGCAACGCACGCTGTCTGCCGCCTATAAATTCTATTGCGGCAAGAATTTGGAAGACGCCCATACGGCAGAGGCTGATACACGTGCCACCTACGAGGTGCTGATGTCGCAGTTGGACCGCTATCCGGAGTTGCAGAATGACGTGGCTTTCCTTGCCGACTATTCCAGCTTCAACAAGAATGTGGACTTTGCCGGTCGTATGGTCTACGATGACAAAGGTGTGGAAGTATTCAACTTCGGCAAGTACAAGGGCATGTCGGTATCCGATGTCCTGAAGCGCGATCCCGGCTATTACAGCTGGATTCTGAACAGTGATTTTACCCTGAATACCAAAGCCACGCTGACCAAGATACGTCTGCGTGAAATGACTCAGAAATAAATGGCAAATATACTGAAAGGGAAGAAAATAGTATTGGGCATTACGGGCAGCATTGCCGCCTATAAAGCATGCTATATTATTCGCGGACTGATTAAGCGTGGTGCAGAGGTGCAGGTGGTCATTACGCCTGCCGGAAAAGAATTTATTACCCCTATCACGCTCTCTGCCCTGACCAGCAAACCGGTTATCAGTGAGTTCTTTGCCCAACGCGATGGTACCTGGAACAGCCATGTGGACCTCGGTCTGTGGGCAGATGCCATGCTGATAGCCCCGGCTACGGCTTCCACCATCGGCAAGATGGCGAATGGCGTGGCAGACAATATGCTGATTACCACCTATCTTTCCGCCAAAGCTCCGGTGTTTGTGGCGCCTGCCATGGACCTGGACATGTATGCCCATCCTTCCACCCAAAAGAATCTGGATACACTCCGCTCTTATGGAAACCACATCATAGAACCTGCTACGGGAGAACTCGCCAGCCATCTGGTGGGGAAAGGCCGTATGGAGGAGCCGGAGAATATCATCCGCCACCTGGAAATGTACTTTGCTGCCAAAGAGGGCGACCTGGTGGGCAAGACAGTGATGATAACCGCAGGACCTACTTATGAGAAGATAGACCCGGTGCGCTTCATCGGCAACTATTCTTCCGGCAAGATGGGACTTGCCCTGGCAGATGAATGTACCGCCAGAGGGGCCAAGGTGATACTGATTACCGGTCCGGTGCAGCAAGGCACTTACTTCCCGATGCACCAGTACCATGCGGTAGAGTCGGCGCAGGAGATGTTCGAGGCTGCATCCGCCGCCTTTGTCCATGCCGATGCCGCCATCTTGACGGCTGCCGTGGCAGACTACACCCCCGAACAAGTGGCGGATGAGAAAATCAAGCGCGAAAAGACCGGGGAGATGAGTTTGAACTTGAAACCTACCCGCGACATAGCCGCTTTCTTAGGCAATCTGAAGAACGATACAGAGCATCAACGGCGCCTCCTCGTAGGCTTTGCCCTTGAGACTCATAACGAGCAGATGAATGCGGAAGACAAGCTCAACCGCAAGAATCTGGACTTCATCGTGCTGAACTCCCTGAACGACAAGGGAGCCGGTTTTCGTTGCGATACCAATAAAATCAGTATCATAGACCACCAGGGAAAGACGGACTACCCCTTGAAGTCCAAAGCCGAAGTGGCTGCCGACATCGTAGACCGTCTGGTGAAAGATTTAAATAGTAAATAGTAAATCGTCAAATTGTCAATATCCTTATGTTGCGTTCGCTTTACATACAGAATTATGCGCTTATTGAAAAGCTCGATATCAGCTTCAGCAGCGGTTTCTCGGTGATAACGGGTGAGACCGGTGCTGGAAAATCCATTATTCTGGGTGCCATCGGTCTGCTGCTGGGACAGCGTGCCGACGTGAAAGCCATTCGTGTAGGAGCTTCGAAGTGCATTATCGAGGCCCGTTTTGATATTTCCGCTTACGGTATGCAGCCTTTCTTTGAGGAGAATGAGTTGGAGTACGAGGAAGAATGCATCCTGCGCCGCGAGGTGTCCGCTTCGGGCAAGAGCCGGGCATTCATCAATGACACGCCTGCTTCATTGGCTCAGATGAAGGAGTTGGGAGAACAGCTGATTGACGTACATTCCCAGCATCAAAACCTCTTGCTGAACAAGGAGGGATTTCAGTTGAATGTACTGGACATCTTGTCGCATAACGAAGAGGCCTTGTCTGCTTACCAGCATATCTTCGGAGCATGGAAGCAGGCACAGCAGGATTTGGAGGCCCTTGTTGCCCGTGCCAATCAGGATAAGTCGGACGAAGACTATATCCGTTTCCAACTGGAACAGTTGGAAGAGGCACACTTGTCTGCCGGTGAGCAGGAGGAGCTGGAGCAAGAGGCAGATACGCTGAGCCATGCGGAAGAGATAAAGGCCGGACTCTATCGGGTAGGGCAGACGCTCTACTCGGACGAAGGAGGCTTGTTGTCCGGGCTGAAGGAATGCCTGAACACGATGCTTGGCCTGCAGAGGGTTTATCCGGTTGCCGGGGAACTTGCCGAACGCATGGAAAGCACTTATATCGAGCTGAAGGATATTTCGCAGGAAGTGTCGGGTAAGGAGGATGAAATAGAGTTCGACCCCGAACGTCTGGATGAAGTGAACGAACGTCTGAACTTGATTTATACGCTCCAACAGAAGCACCGCGTTTCCACTGTCGGTGAACTTCTGGCGCTGACGGATGAATACGCCGCCAAACTCTCCGCCATCACTTCGTCCGACGAGCACATCGAGGAACTGAAAGCGCGTTGCGACGCTTTATATAATAAGGTGAAAAAGCAGGCTGCCGTCCTCACCAAGGCGCGTACTGCCGTTGCCCGTGAAGTGGAGAAGCAGATGGCTGCGCGGCTGGTTCCGTTGGGCATGCCCAATGTCCGTTTCCAGGTAGAGATAGGTGCCCGCAAAGAGCCGGGCATACACGGGGCGGATACTGTGAACTTCTTGTTTTCCGCGAATAAGAACGGGGCATTGCAAAGCGTCTCCTCCGTAGCTTCGGGTGGTGAAATAGCCCGCGTCATGCTCTCCATCAAGGCAATGATAGCCGGTGCCGTCAAGCTTCCTACCATTGTATTCGACGAAATAGATACCGGAGTCTCCGGCGAGATAGCCGACCGCATGGCGGATATCATGCAGGAGATGGGCGAGCAGGACCGCCAGGTAATCAGTATCACCCATCTGCCCCAGATTGCTGCCCGCGGACGCGCCCATTATAAGGTGTACAAGCAGGACAACGAGACGGAAACAAACAGTCACATCCGTCGTCTGACCGACGATGAACGTGTGGAAGAAATAGCCCATATGCTGAGTGGTGCTAAGCTGACCGAAGCCGCACTGAACAATGCCAGAGCATTGCTGGAAGTATCAAATAGTAAATAGTAAATCGTCAAATAGTAAATACCCATATATGGTTGATAACAGTGAAATGATTTTCGGCGTTCGTGCCGTGATAGAAGCCATTCAGGCAGGAAAAGAGATAGACAAGATATTGGTAAAGAAGGACATTCAGAGTGATTTGTCAAAAGAGCTGTTCGCTGTCTTGAAAGGGACTTTGATACCGGTACAGCGCGTTCCGGTGGAACGCATCAACCGCGTGACGCGGAAGAATCACCAGGGAGTGATTGCCTTCATCTCTTCAGTCACTTACCAGAAGACGGAGGACTTGGTACCTTTCCTTTTCGAGCAGGGCAAGAATCCTCTGTTTGTGATGCTCGACGGCATCACGGATGTCCGCAATTTCGGTGCCATTGCCCGTACTTGCGAGTGTGCGGCGGTAGATGCCGTGATTATCCCTGCACGGAACAGTGTATCTGTCAACGCAGATGCCATGAAAACCTCGGCAGGAGCCTTGCACACTTTGCCCGTTTGCCGCGAACACAGCCTGAAAGAGACCCTGCAATTCCTCAAGAATAGTGGTTTCCATATCGTGGCAGCCACGGAGAAAGGCGATTACGACTATACCAAAGCCGACTATACCGGTCCGATGTGCATCATTATGGGTGCCGAAGACAAGGGGGTGTCCTATGACAACCTGGCGTTGTGTGACGAGTGGGTGAAGATTCCCATGTTGGGAACCATCGAGTCCCTCAATGTTTCCGTTGCAGCCGGCATTTTGATTTATGAAGCGGTAAAACAAAGAACCAACTAAGATATGAAAAAGAAATTGCTGTTGATGCTCACTCTCTGTTTATTGGCTCAGTGGAGTGTGGCACAAGCCCCGAAGTGGGTAGACAAAGCCAAACGTGCCGTTTTTTCGGTGGTGACCTACGACCAGGACGATAAGATACTGAATACTGGAAACGGCTTTTTTGTCACTGAAGATGGCGTTGCGCTTTCTGACTACACCTTGTTCAAAGGTGCCCGGCGCGCCGTTGTGATGAGCTCGGACGGGGCACAGATGCCGGTGGAGGCCATTATGGGAGCTGATGACATGTACGATGTTGTCAAGTTCCGTGTCGGCATCCCCGGAAAGAAAGTCACGGCACTCACTTTGGCTGCTGTGGCTCCGGCCGTCGGTGCGGATGTATATCTGCTGCCTTATTCCACCCAGAAGGACCGTTCCTTCACTGCCGGGAAAGTAAAGGAAGCTGATAAGATTTCCGGTAACTATTCCTATTATACACTTGATATGCGTTTGAAGGACAAGATGGTGAGTTGTCCGCTGATGACTGTGGACGGGCAGGTCTTCGGCCTTGCGCAGAAGTCCTCCGGACAAGACACGGCTACCATCTGCTATGCCATTGATGCCAATTTCGCCATGTCGCAGAATATCTCCGCATTGTCTTATGGAGATATGTCATTGAAGGGCATCGGTATTAAGAAGGCATTGCCCGATACCGAAGAGCAGGCTTTGGTGTTCCTCTACATGGCTTCTTCCCAACTGTCTCCGGAGAAGTATATGGAGACTCTGAACGATTTCATTGCACAATATCCTGCCAGTGCCGACGGTTATCTGCGCCGTGCTTCCCAGCATCTGTTCATGTCCCGTGAAGATGCTTCCATGGATAAGGTCGCCGCAGATATGGATAAGGCTTTGGAGGTTGCCGCAAAGAAAGATGATGTGTATTACAACCGGGCCAAGATAATCTATAATTATGCATTGGGCAAGCCCGAGAAAGTTTATAAGGACTGGTCGCTCGACAAGGCTTTGGACGAGGTACGGAAAGCGATAGCCATTGACGAGCTTCCGGTTTATGTCCAGTTGGAGGGTGACATCCAGTTTGCCAAGCAGGACTATCCGTCGGCATTTACCAGCTATGATAAAGTGAATAAGACCATTCTGGCCTCTCCGGCCACCTTCTTCAGTGCCGCCAAGACCAAGGAATTGATGCAGGCGCCTGCCGAGGAGGTACTGGCTTTGATGGACAGTTGTGTGGCCCGCTTTACCCAGCCCTATACGGAGGAGGCCGCCCCTTATTTGTTGGAGCGTGCCCAAGCCCGTATGAATGCAGACCAGGCGCGTAATGCCATGCTGGATTATGACGCCTATTACAATGCCGTGAACGGTAAAGTGAACGACATGTTCTACTATTACCGTGAGCAGGCCGCTTTGAAGGCCAAGCAGTACCAGCGTGCGCTGGACGATATGGCGAAAGCCATCGAACTGAATCCGGAGGATTTGACTTACCGTGCCGAACTGGCAGTGGTGAATCTTCGCGTGGGACGTTACGAGGAGGCGTTGAATGTGCTGAAGACTGCCTTGGAGAAAGACCCTAACTATGCCGAGGCCTATCGTCTGATGGGTATCGCCCAGCTGCAGATGAAGAAGGATAAGGAAGCTTGTGCCAGCTTTGCCAAGGCAAAGGAATTGGGTGACCCCAATGTGGATGCTTTGATTGAGAAGCATTGCAAGTAAAGGGATGGGATAGAATAAAGGCTCTGCTTTCGCAAGCAGAGCCTCTGTTTTGGGGAACTCCCCCGTGTTAAATGAGTTAAGTCTAGGTATAACAGGTTATGAGTGAAATTACGTTGTTTTATTTATAAAATGCGTGGATTTCCGGAATACTGCATATACTTCGGATTTTTTTATTTCAAAAAAGGAAAATAGACTCGATTATTAATAAAAACAAACTTTGACAATCATGAAGAAAGTGATTTGCAGCCAGAAGGCACCGGGCGCCATAGGCCCTTATAGCCAGGCTATCGAAGCCGGCGGAATGGTATTTGTATCAGGTCAGTTGCCTATTGACGCAGCTACCGGAGTGATGGCTGAAGGTGCGGAAGCGCAAGCCCGCCAGTCCTTGGAGAATATAAAGCATATCCTGGAAGAGGCAGGTCTGAGCATGGCGAATATTGTGAAGACAACCGTTTTCCTGGCAGACATGTCCTTGTTCGCTGATATGAACAAGGTATATGCCACTTATTTTGACGGTGCTTTCCCGGCACGTTCGGCTGTGGCAGTGAAGGCGCTGCCCAAAGATGCCTTAGTAGAGATTGAGTGCATCGCGGTTCGCTAACAAGTCGGCCACAATGAAACTGCTGCCTCCCACGAAGATGAAATCTTCCGGGAGGCTTTTTTCTTGTGCAGCCCGCACGGCGGCAGGTACATCAGGATAGCAATGTCCTTCCAGACCTGCTGCTTCGGCAAGCTCCTGTAGTTCGCTTTCGGGCAATGCTCGCTTCACGCTGGCTTTGGTGAAGTAGTAGGTCGCTTCCCGGGGCAGCAGGGCCAGTACCCCCCGTATATCCTTGTCATTCACCATGCCTATGATGATGTGTAGCTGGCGGTAAGCCTGCTGTTTCAGTTGTTCTGTAATGTAGGTGATGCCTCCCACATTGTGGCCGGTGTCACAAATCAGGGTGGGCGACTCCTGCAGTTTTTGCCAGCGTCCCATCAAGCCTGTCAGTTCCACCACACGGGCAAAGCCACTGCGCACTGCTTGTTCGTCCAGCCGGTAGCCGGCTTCTTTCAGTAGCGGGAGGGCGGTGAGGATGGTCCGGGCATTTTTCTGCTGGTAGAGCCCTTTCAGTTCGTATTCTATTCCGGGATAGTCTTCACGGTCATTCTCCTCGGCAAAGTAGATGGGAGCACCCGTTGTCTGTGCTTTTTCCAGAAATACCGGTTTCGTTTCGGGAGTGGTCTCGCCGATTACAACGGGGATACCGCTTTTAATGATTCCTGCCTTCTCTCCTGCGATTTTTGCCAAGGTGTCCCCCAGGAATTGGGTATGGTCAAAACTGATGTTGGTGATGATGCATACATCCGGACGGATGATATTGGTACAGTCCAGGCGTCCGCCTAGTCCCACCTCGATTACGGCTACATCCACCTTTTCATCGGCAAAGTAGCGGAAGGCCATGGCGGTGGTCAGCTCAAAGAAAGAGGGATGGAGGGGTTCGAAGAAGCCACGTTCCTGCTCTACAAAACGGATGACGTATTCCTCGGGTATAGGCTGTCCGTTAATCCGGATGCGCTCCCGGAAATCCACCAGATGGGGCGAGGTATAGAGCCCGACCCTGTATCCTGCCTCTTGCAGTATGGCGGCAAGCGTATGCGAGCAGGAACCCTTTCCATTGGTACCGGCCACATGAATGCTGCGGAAACTGCGGTGGGGATGTTCGAAATGTTCGTCCAGGGTCAGAGTATTTTCCAATCCTTCCTTGTATGCTGAGCCGCCCACTTGCTGAAACATGGGCACACTGTTATATAAGTAAGTTAAAGTGTCCTGATAATCCATCTTTTATAATATTTAACGGAGAAGCAATCCTTTCTCCCTATTAATTTGTTATCTTTAAAAGCGACAAAGATAATGCAGACCGAACGCAATCAAGCTTGCTTGAAATTGCTTGCAGTGTAGCTTATCTTAAGCTTATGCAAAGGTATTAACAATTTAAATCTAACGTGTATGGGAGCTAAGAAAAATTTTGTGATTGATACGAATGTGATTCTTCACGATTATAACTGTTTGAAGAATTTTCAAGAGAATGACATTTATCTTCCCATCGTAGTCCTTGAAGAACTGGACAAATTCAAGAAAGGTAATGAGCAGATTAATTTCAATGCGCGTGAGTTTGTCCGTGAGCTAGATTTGATTACCGATGACAATCTGTTCACCAAAGGGGCGCCATTGGGAGAGGGCTTGGGCCGTCTGTTTGTGGTGGCAGGCATGGTGGACTCTCCCCGGGTACGTGATTCCTTTCCCGAACGCATCCCCGACCATCAGATTCTGTCGGTAGTGGACTGGCTTTCCACCAAAAAGCCTAAAATGAAAACCATCCTTGTCACGAAAGACGTGAATCTGCGCATGAAGGCGCGTTCCATCGGTCTGCTGTGCGAAGACTACATCAATGATAAGGTAATCAATGTGGATATATTCGAAAAGTCGAATGAAGTGTTCGAGGGTATTGACCCTGCGCTGATAGACCGCATTTATTCTTCCAAAGAAGGACTGGACATCAACGAGTTCGATTTTAAGGACATCATTCGTCCCAACGAATGTTTTGTGCTGAAGAGTGACCGCAGCAGTGTGCTTGCACGTTATAATCCCTTTGCCCATTCGATTTGTCGGGTCAACAAGACAAGGAATTATGGCATTGAACCGCGTAATGCCGAGCAGAGCTTTGCTTTTGAGGTGCTGAACGACCCGAATATCAAGCTGGTTGCCCTGACCGGTAAGGCGGGAACCGGTAAGACCCTGCTGGCACTGGCCGCCGCATTGGGAAAACTTACCGACTACAAGCAGATTCTTCTGGCACGTCCCATCGTGGCCTTATCCAATAAAGACCTTGGATTCCTTCCTGGTGATGCCAATGAGAAAGTGGCTCCTTACATGCAGCCTTTGTTCGATAATTTGAATGTAATCAAGCATCAGTTCGCTGCCAATTCCTCTGAAGTGAAACGCTTGGAGGATATGCAAAAAAGTGAACAATTGGTCATCGAGGCATTAGCCTTTATCCGTGGGCGCAGCTTGAGCGAAACCTACTGTATTATCGATGAAGCCCAGAACCTGACCCCACATGAGATTAAGACCATCATCACCCGTGCCGGCGAAGGTACAAAAATGGTGTTTACCGGTGATATTCAGCAGATAGACCAACCCTATCTGGACAGTCAGTCCAACGGGCTTGTCTATATGATAGACCGCATGAGAGACCAGAATTTGTTTGCCCATGTCAATCTGGTGAAAGGGGAGCGCAGCCAGTTGAGCGAGTTGGCAAGTAATCTGATGTAGCGGATACCGCATTTTCCGGGGCAAAACTATTTCTATCCCGCTTTCTGACTGTTAAAACGGGGGAGGTGGGATGGTTTCTTTATAGACGATAAATAATTGTTATAACATTTTTTTATCGATTTATTGTCTGTTTTGACTAAAATAGTGTATCTTTGCCTCGCCTAAAACAAAACTGTCAAGCGAAATGAAGCGAAATTTTTTTCATCGGTATCTTTCCGCGAAAGTGCTTCCGATATGGACTATTCTATTAATTGACGTATTTATCATCGTCATATCCAGTCTGTTGGCCTATGCTCTCCGATATGATTTCAGAAGCATTTTTTTGGAATCCTCTACCATTGACAAGACCATTTTATGGACGGTTGTTGTCAACTTGATTTTCTTCCGTGTTTTCCGTACGTATTCCAATGTGTTGCGCTTTTCCTCCTTTGTGGATATCATGCGCATTTTTGTGTCATTGACGGTGTCGTATGCACTGCTGATGATAACGAGCGTCCTGACGGAAAGCTATTTGGAGTTTAACCTGGCTCCGGTCAGCGTGCTGTTCATGTCCTATATCATCAGCTTTGCCATGATGGCATGCTCCCGTGTGATTGTCAAGACTTTCTTCGAGGCGCTGAACTTCGACGGCACCCACAGTGCCAATGTGTTTATTTACGGTGCCAAGGAAGCCGGGGTCAACATTGCCAAGGCATTGCGTGTCAATCTGCGCAACCACTACCGTCTGCGCGGATTCATTGCAGACGAACCTGAGCTTATCAACAAGGTGATGATGGGTGTCAGGGTGTTCCCCAACGATGATACGCTGATTGATGTGCTGAACGACCGCGATGTGCAGACCATCATCATTTCTCCTGCCAAGATGGAGGAACTGAAGAAGTCCGACATGGCTGACCGCCTGCTGGTGCACAACATCAAACTGATGACCGCGCCTCCTTTGAGCGAGTGGAACGGTCAGGCGCTGAGCCGCACACAGTTGAAGGAAATTCAGATTGAGGACCTGCTTCAGCGCAATCCTATCGAGATAGATATCCATAAGGTTGCCTCTCATCTGGAGGGCAAGCGTGTGATGATTACGGGCGCCGCCGGCTCCATCGGCAGTGAAATCATGCGCCAGGTGGCTTCGTTCAATCCCTATAAACTTATTTTAGTGGACCAGGCCGAGACCCCTCTGCACGACATCCGTCTGGAACTTCAGGACCGTTGGCGTGACATTGATGCCGAGACCATCATAGCCGACATCTCCAATGCCACGCGCATGGAGGATATCTTCAAGGAGTTCAAGCCCCAGTATATTTTCCATGCGGCCGCCTACAAGCATGTGCCGATGATGGAGGACAACGTTTCCGAGTCCATCCAGGTGAACGTATTCGGCACGCGCACCGTTGCCGATCTTGCCGTGAAATACGGTGCCGAGAAGTTTGTGATGATTTCTACGGACAAGGCTGTTAACCCTACAAACGTGATGGGCTGTTCCAAGCGTATTTGCGAGATTTATGTGCAGTCTCTTGCGAAGAAGTTGCAGAAGGAGGGAGGCCATGCCACTCAGTTCATCACTACGCGTTTCGGCAATGTGCTGGGTTCCAACGGTTCTGTCATTCCCCGTTTCCGCGACCAGATTCAGCGTGGCGGCCCGGTGACAGTGACCCATCCTGAGATAATCCGTTACTTCATGACCATTCCCGAAGCTTGCCGCCTTGTTCTTGAGGCCGGCAGTATGGGCAACGGCGGTGAAATCTACATCTTCGACATGGGTAAGCCGGTGAAGATTGTGGACCTTGCCAAGCGTATGATCAGCCTTTCCGGACGTACGGATGTGAAGATTGAATTTACCGGTCTCCGTCATGGCGAGAAGCTCTACGAGGAACTCTTGAATGTGAAGGAGCTTACAAAGCCCACCTATCATGAGAAGATTATGATTGCCACGGTGCGTGAGTATGACTATGACGAGGTGAAGGAGCGTATCCAGAAGCTGATTGATGTAAGTTACACCTATGACCAGATGAAAATTGTTGCTGCCATGAAGGATATTGTTCCGGAGTTCGTGAGCAAGAATTCCTGCTTTGAGGCGCTGGATAAGAAGAAATAAAAAGATAGCGGTATAGTATAAAATGAAAGGGTGATAACGTCATTGTAGTGTTATCACCCTTTCAATTTTATTGTCTTCTTGTCAGTCTTTTGTCTCATTCATGTGAAGAGAAGTATTTCAAGAACTGTGTACGTTCGAAGGTATTGACTCCCTTCGGGTCGTTTACGTTCAGAATACCTTTGAACTGGCTGATGGTTTCCATACCTTTGCGGTCCATCCACAAGTTGAGGAAGCGGATGTATTCTTCAATGATGGTAGCTGAATTCTGATAAAGCACACTGCATATCTCTACGGCCGAAGCACCTGCTAATATTGCCTTGACAACGCCTTCGGGCGAGTGGATACCACCGGAAGCGGCATAGTCCAGCTTGTTTACGGCTGCCGAAGCGATGCCTATCCAGCGCAGGGCTTTAGACAAATCGGCTTCATTGCTGAATACGTTGCCGGATACTTGTATCATTTTCTCAATGTTGATGTCCGGCTGGTAGAAGCGGTTGAACAGCACTACTGCGGCGGCACCGTTGGCATACAGCTGGTCTATCAGAGCTATCGGATTGGTCAGGTTGTCGCCCAGCTTCATGATGACGGGTATCTTGACCGTCTTCTTGATGTGGCTCAGAATGTCGATGTGGCGTTGCTCGAAGGTTCCATATGTATACTGTACATCCGTCTGCAGTGCAAGGATATTGATTTCCAGTGCGTCTGCACCAGCTTCTTCTATTTTGGTGGCAAATTCCACCCAGTCGGCATTCTGATAGCAGTTGATGCTGGCTATGATGGGGATATTGCAAACCTTTTTGCTTTCCTTAATCAGGTTCAGATATTCACCCAGCTTATGTTCGCGGATATATCCTACAAGGTAGTCACTGCCTTCGGGGTACATGTTCGGGTCTCCCATCCAGTCAGCCTCCATCATGATTTGCTCTTCAAAGAGTGATTTTAGCACAATGGCACCTGCGCCGGCCTCAGATAGTTTCTGGTTCTTGGCGGCGCTGTCTGTCAGTCCGGAGCTGCTGACGATAATGGGGTTTCTGAGTTTCAGCCCTGCAAAAGTAGTTTCTAATGTTGCCATGATAATGATTTTTTATGGTTAATAGTTTCTTTCTCCAAAAATCTTGCTTCCTACACGTATCAAGGTGCTTCCGGCTGCAATGGCCTCGTGGTAATCGTGAGACATTCCCATGGACAGTTCCCGGAATGACTCTGCATCAGCAAACCACTTGGCTTTCACTTCATTGAAGAAGCTACTTAAAGAACAAAACTCTGTTTTGATTTGTTCGTCATTGTCCGTATTTGTGGCCATGCCCATCAATCCGCATATCCGGATATGCTTGAGCTCTCTCCATTCACCGGCTGCCAGCATTTCCCGGCATTCGTCAAAGCTGAATCCAAACTTGGTCTCTTCCCGGGCAATGTGCAGCTGCAGCAGGCAGTTGACGGTTTTTCCGGCTTTGGCAGCCTGCTTGTTCACTTCGGCCAACAGCTTGTAGGAGTCTATGCCATGAATCAGCGCTACGTAAGGAACGATATATTTTATTTTGTTTGTTTGCAGATGCCCGATGAAATGCCATTCTATGTCTTTGGGCAGACTTTCGTATTTGGTGGTCATTTCCTGCACCTTACTTTCTCCGAACACACGCTGGCCGGCACGATACGCTTCTTCTATCGCCTCGTTGGGGTGAAATTTGGAAACAGCCACCAGCCGTACCTTTTCAGGCAGTTCGCTCAGTACTTGTTTTAAATTCTCTGCAATCATCGTTTTTTTGAGTTATGAGTTATGAGTTATAAGTTATGGGTCGCAATAATAATTCATAACTTATAACTCATCACTTAAATTAAACTTCCGGTTTGTCGTCGGGCTCTGCACTGTACGGATATACATCCATAATGGCGGTTTCCGCTACAGATGCTATCTGGTAGTCGGCCATTGTGCCTTTCATGCCCTCATCCAGTTTCTTCACTGCATCACGCAGGTCGGCAGCCTGCACCAATACCTGGGTAGAGGTTTTCTTTTCCGCACCGCTTTTCTCGTCCAGTGTGATGAAAACCAGTTTACATTTAAACCAGCGGTCGGCAGCTTCCTCTTCGCTGGGGAACAATTCGCTATAGTTGGCACGTTTGATGTCCGATACGGTGAACTCTCCCGAAATGAACGGCGTCATCTCTTCGATGATGCGTGCTTCCGCTTCCGTAAAACTGAGGGCATCTACCAGGTACGGTTCGGTCACCTTCTTGTTCATTCCATTTTCCATTGTTTTCTCGTAACGGATCTTACATTCAAACCATGTATGCATTGCCATAATTTTCTGTTTTTAATTATTGATTTATTGTTAGTTAAGCTGCTTTATGCGTGCCTATGCCCGCCGAAAGCAGTGCAAAGATAGCCAAAAACTAAATGGATATAAAAAGTTGCCTTGCATTTTACGTGAAAATTTTATTGGAGAACCGGGACGGTACGTATGGGCATAAAAAAAGGAGTACCGCTGTACTCCAACCTTTGTTAACCTTAAATCTAATACTATGAAAAACACATTGCAAAGGTACGGACTTTTTCGACATTTGCAAGAGTGTCGGGGCATAAAGTGTGTATTTGTAACACTTATTATATTTTATGCCTTTGTACTACATCTTTTTTAAAACTTGAGGTGTGTTGCTGAAACATAAATTTGCATCTGCTTTGCTTCCACACTTCCACCCACCTCCTGTATCTCCCTATCCATCGGCATTTACTCTGCGGTGGAAGCAACCTGAAAAGGTGGAAGCAAAATTTGCTTCCACCTGCCAAAAACGTCTGAGTTTTGCCGTAACTTATTATCCTCTACCATAATACCGCGCGTGGGTTACATAAATCGGTCGGTGTAGTTTTCCTGCATTTTCGAGCTTGCCCGACTATGAATAATGGAGTCTAATGTCTTTTAAGTTGCTGTACAATACATTTGTGCCTTGTGCGCAATAGGCGCGGGCTACGTACTTCATCTGTAAAAGCCTTGGAGTTAGTGACGCCTAACGGCCATGAACAACCCTGCTTATGGTCGTTAAACGATTGCCTCATGGCCGTTAGCAGGGTTGTTCATGGCCGTTAGGCGTCACTAATTCCTTATGCAACAGTAGACCAAGCAAGGGCGAAACGCAAAGGAATGCTTGTGTTTTAGATAGAAATCCATGGGCTTTCACTCTCTCCATAGGTTATGGAAGTGGGCTTTTATTTCACTTGCGTTCTGTGCGATAAATTCCCATTTATCAGCAGGCATCTTTGCGAAACTTCAATAATGCATTTATGAGGGTAAGATATTGGAATGTAGAATGATATATTGGAAATGATGAGGTGTTTTTTAAACGTTCGTTTAATAAACGTCTATTTTTAAGAAAATAAGTAGAGGTATAAAAGTTAAAAAGGAACAGAACTTTAAGATGTTAAATATTAGACGTACAATGCTGCAATTCAATATATTAATATAAAACAAAAATCACTTTGGGAATATTTTTATTAAACATTTTGTTAGTTCAAAAAATACGGCTTATCTTTGCGTCCATTAAACGAACGTTTATTGGACACTTCTATGAGTCTAATATCTTCTTTAATAGCTTATTATCATTGCAAAAGTGTACAATACGGTTTGAGTGGGAAAATGTCTCGTTCAAACCGCGAAGCGCACCCGGAACTGAGCTGATTCATTCGAAAGAAAATTCCTAAGTGGCTGAACAACAGAAATATTGGTTCGCGGCTCGTACCCGTGACAAGCAGGAATTCACAGTCCGGAAATCTTTGGACCGACTTAAATCGGAAGAGCATTTGGATCTTGACTATTATCTCCCCACGCGCTTTGTCATTTCTCAATTGAAGTATCGTCGTAAACGCAGTGAAGTTCCGGTAATCCGCAATCTGGTATTTGTTCATTCCACCAAGCAGACAGCCTGCGATATTTCCAACATCTATAATGTCCCCCTTTTTTATATGAAGGACCTTGCTACACATTCCATGCTAGTGGTACCGGATAAGCAAATGGAGGACTTTATGTTCGTAATGGATTTGAATCCTGACGGTGTCAGCCTTGATAGCGAAATTCTTACTGTTGGGCATAAAGTAAAAGTTATCAAAGGCGAACTCAGCGGTATTGAAGGTGAGGTTGCCATCGAAGCCAATAAAACATACGTCGTTATCCGTATTAAAGATCTTTTGACGGCAAGTGTCAAAGTCCCCAAATCCTATCTGAAAATAATCGGGTGACTTCTAAATAAGTATAATCTTATATTTTAATCATATATCATAATAATGAATGATTTAACTTCCCGTGCTCTTGAGCTTCAGCATGCAGCTCATGAGCTGATGTATCTTGGTATGGACGGTGAGCCGGTCTATTCCGACACTTTTTGCCGGTTGAATAAGGAAGTGCTTGTTAAGTCCGATTCTCTTTTTTCTGCTCAGAGTTCCGATGTTGAAGAGGAGGCGAATTTGTGTCTGGCTCTTTTGATGGGGTATAATGCTACCATTTATGATGATGGGGATAAGGAGCAAAAGAAACAAATGGTATTGAATCGGATTTGTCTTGTTTTGGAGCAGTTGCCTGCTTCTTTACTTAAAGTCCGACTACTGACTTATACATATGGGGAGGTTTATGAAGAGGTCTTGTTTCAAGAAGCCTATGCGATTATTGAAGGTTGGAACAAAGATAATTTGACTTCGGAACAAACTGTAATCATCGAAGAATTGAAAAATATCGAAGAAAATCCATATCCGTTTGAGGTAGTGGAATGTAAGCCGTAGAGCCCATTGTATTTTTTCCTTTCTTTGAGAATATAAGCAAAACTACGGTCTAATATTTTGGTTATTTAGGTAATAAATAAAAAGCAAAAAAGTTTAATACAATAGTGACGACAGAGCAAAATCTAGATAAACGCCGTATTGCTAAAAATACTTTGCTACTCTATGTCCGTATGTTTTTAATGATACTTATTGGCTTGTACACCAGTAGAGTCATATTGAAAACATTGGGAGTCTCAGATTATGGAGTGTACAATGTAGTTGGAGGCATGGTTTCTATGTTCGCTTTTCTGAATTCTGCTATGGTTGCCGCTTCACAAAGGTTTATCTCGTATGAATTGGGACGTGGAGACAAGAAAAGGCTGAATCTTGTATTTTGTACGTCAATAAATATCCATGTAATTATAGCGGTCATCATTTTTCTATTGGCTGAAACTATCGGATTATGGTTTGTCAATACTCAGTTGGTAATTGATGCGGATAGAATGGTGGCTGCCAACTGGGTCTATCAGTTTTCTGTATTCACTTTTATGGTCACTGTGGTAAGTGTCCCTTATAATTCTTGTATAGTCGCTCATGAGCATATGAGAGCTTTTGCTTATATAGGTATTGTTGATGCATGTCTGAGGTTGGGGGCGGTATTTTTACTATTGGTATTTCCTTATGATAAACTGATATTCTATGCTTTTGGTGTTTTTGTAGCAAGTATTGCAGTTCGTATTCTTTATAGTTTCTATTGCAAAAGACATTTTGAGGAGTGTACCTATAGTTTTCTAATGGATAGAAGATTACTGAAAAAGATGTTTTCTTTTGCCGGATGGAGTGTTTTGGGTAATCTGGGCTTTTCATTTAAGGATCAGGGATCAAATATCATTCTTAATTTATTTTATGGTACTTCTATTAATGCAGCAAGAGGTATAGCTATGCAGGTGAGTGGCTTGGTCTCTACTTTTTCGTCTAATTTCTCGATGGCCTTGTTTCCTCAAATAACCAAGCAATATGCTGGTGGAAATGTAGAAAGCTGTTTGAACTTGGTATATTCTGGTGCACGATATACTTTTTATTTGTTAGCTCTGATTTCCATTCCATTTTTGATAAATGTGGATTATGTACTTACGTTATGGTTGGGGAATGTGCCTGAATATACTTCTATATTCTTGATAATATCTATGATTGTATCTATTCTTTATACGGTTACTGGTACAGTGACTACAGCTTTGCAGGCAACCGGAGAGATTAAGTGGTTTCAGATAGGTATATGTGTTATCATGTTGTCGGAATTACCTATTGGTTATATCCTCTTGTCATATGGTTATCCACCTTATTATGCATTATGTCCTGATATCTTAACTGGTATAATTGCTATTTTTTTCCGTATTTTTCTCTTAAAAAGATATATACCAGAATGCAATATATCACATTATTTATTTGCAGTATTTGCTCGTAGTATGGCTATTGGAATTGTAACTTGGATAATTTGTAATTATATCCATAGCTTTTTTCCAGATACATTCTTTACTGTTATTCTTACTTCGTTGATTTCAGTGGTCATTCTTTTAATATTTGTTTTTTCTTTTGGCTTATCGTCTGTTGAGCGTAGTATGATAAGACAGAAGTTGGAATTGGTAATTCATCGAATGTATGAATAAATTTATTATGTCATAGTTCATTCTATATTTCCATGATTTAAAATTATGAACATAATGTTAGTCTATTCCAAGATAATATATTCTTTCTTACGAGATACTTCGCAATTGTGGAGAGAGGATGCATATTTAGCACCTCACTTTATAAAAAAACTTGCTTGTAGTTTACATAATTAGAAAAATACTTGTAATCATGAATTCAATTAAAATTTGTGTCATTGGTTTAGGATATGTAGGGCTTCCTTTGGCTCGTCTCTTTTCAACTAAGTATAAAACAGTTGGATTTGATATGAATAAAGCTCGCGTAGATGCATTGATGGCAGGACATGATGCCACTTTAGAAGTATCTGATATGTTGCTTCAAGAGGCTATTTGCAATTACGGTTTTGTTTGTACTTCGAACATTGAAGATATCTGTGATTGCAATTTTTACATTGTTGCAGTTCCCACTCCGGTAGATATAAATAATCGTCCGGATCTTTTTCCTTTATGGAGAGCAAGTGAAACTGTGGGGAAAGTTATTTCCAAAGGGGATATTGTGGTATATGAATCCACAGTCTATCCAGGAGTAACAGAAGAGGAATGTTTGCCTATTGTAGAAAAAATATCGGGATTGAAATTTAATGTGGATTTTTTCGCAGGCTATTCTCCTGAACGTATTAATCCGGGAGATAAAGAGCATACAGTGGAAAAGATTAAAAAGGTGACTTCTGGTTCCACACCCGAAATAGCAAATATTGTAGACAGTGTATATAACTCTGTTCTTGTGAATGGTACGCATAAAGCACCTAGTATTAGAGTGGCGGAAGCATCGAAGATTATAGAAAACTCTCAGCGTGACGTGAATATTGCTTTCATGAATGAGCTCGCTAAAATATTCAATGCTATGGGTATTGACACTAATGACGTGATAGAGGCCGCATCAAGTAAATGGAATTTCATTAAACTAAAACCAGGTTTGGTAGGGGGGCATTGTATTAGTGTAGATCCTTACTATTTGATTCAGAAAGCACAAGTATATGGTATCCTTCCTCGTATAATGTCAGCAGCTCGCCGTTTAAATGATGGAATGGGCGATTATGTGGCTAGTCAGGTGATAAAATTGATGAATAAAAAAGGGGTATTGGTAAAAAATGCTCAGGTATTACTTTTAGGAATAACATTTAAAGAAAATTGTCCTGATATTCGTAATACAAAAATTGTTGATATTTATCATACTTTGTTAGAATATACTTCAAATATTGTAATTTATGATTCATGGGCTGATGCTTGTCATGTAAAGAAAGAATATAATATTATGATTACAGATAAAAAATATGAAAATTTGTATCATCAGTTCGATGCTGTAATTCTTGGTGTAGCTCATAATGAGTTTAAAAATAAAAATATTAGAGCATTTCTTAAAGATTCTATGAAAGGAATTGTCTATGATGTAAAGGGTGTTTTACCTATTGAGCAGATAGATGGAAGATTGTAATTTTTATATAAGCGACGTGTAATATTTATTGATTTATAAAAAATGTGATTTTATGGATGAAATAAATTATTCAATAATAATTCCACATAAAAATATTCCTCATTTACTTCAGCGTTGCTTAAAATCTATTCCTCGAAGAAAAGATGTGCAAATTATAATTGTTGATGACAACAGCGATCCTGAAATAGTTGATTTTGCAAACTTTCCAGGTGTGTTGGAGGAATGCGTGGAAGTGTATTTCACAAAAGAAGGGAAAGGGGCTGGCTTTGCTAGAAATGTTGGGTTAGAGCATGCGGTAGGGCGATGGTTGATATTTGCTGATGCTGATGATTTTTTTAATGCTTGTTTTCTAGGCAGTATCGATACTTATAAAGATTCTTTATATGATATTGTTTATTTTGGAGTTAATAGTGTGTTTTCTGATAGTTTGAAAGTCACTAATCGTGATATGAGAATTAATAAATTTGTAGAAAGGGCAATATCTCTTAATGATGTTAATTCATTGCGTTTTAAATTGTATGGTCCGGTATCTAAAATGGTATCAAGAAAGTTGGTTGAAACAAATAGTTTGTATTTTGAGGAACGTATTGTTGCAAATGATATATGGTTTTCTATCACATCAGGTTTTTATGCTCAGAGGGTTATTGCAGATAGAACTAAGATATATTGTGTGACAGTACGTGAAGGCTCGTTAGAATTATTTGTAAATAGAGAGAGGTGTGACGAAAGATTATCTGCTGCTTTTAAAATAAATGATTTTTTGAAGAGTAAGGGACTTTTGAAATATAGGTTCAATGTTTGCGTATATTTAAAATTTTACTCACATTTTGGTTTTATAGTATTAGTGTCTCGCTTTATTCGTATTATCCGGCACTATCAGGGGGGGTATTTATTGTTTATGAAAGATCTTGTGGAGTGCTTTTTGAAATTATTTAGGAAGAAAAATGCAGATTTTAAGCATATGATTAGCAAAAAGTAGTTTGATGAAGATTTCTAAAATTCTATTAAGCCGTATATCTTTATATTTGATGTCCTTTATAATGCTTTGTTCCATGAAACCTTGGTTTGTATGGGACAATCCTGCTATTTTGTATATTCTAATTATATTTTTTATATTAACTAGATTACCTTTTGCAAGAAGGATCAATAAAAAACATTGTGTTTTATTAATCCTTTGTTTTATTTTGTATACAGTTGTTGATGTTCCTCATATCAATGATGCAAAACGATTTGTAGAATATATATTTAGACATTTTATTTGTACTTCATTGGTTATATTATTATTGTCCGAAGAAAAAGCATCATTGGTGAAAATCTTTATTAATTTTTATGCTGGAGTTCTTTTATTTTCTACAATAATATATGTGTTAGTAATATTGGGAATGCCAATTTACTCTTATCAGGTATCTATTAACGATCCATATTATTCATGGGGATTTAGTAATAGCTTGTTTTTAATACTTCCTATAACTTCATTTCCTTTTCCCCGATTTCAGTCAATTTTTTTAGAGCCAGGTCATCTTGGTATGATTTCATCTTTAATGTTATATATGATAAGGTACAATATGAGGTCATGGCAAGGTATAATTATTTTTCTGTCTTCATTGTTGTCAATGTCATTAGCTGCATATATGCTATTGTTCTTGGGAATGGTTATTTATAAATTATCGTTTGGAAATCTTTTGAAGACTATCACTTTCTTGCTAATGATATTAATGACTTGTACGATGGCTTATAATTTTTTTCCAAATTCATATTTTTCTCAAGCCATATTACTGCGATTGGAATATGATGAAGATAAGGGATTTAAAGGAAATAATAGGATATCAGAGGATTTTGAGTACTATTATAATAACAAATTCTATAAAACAGAACATGTCCTTTTAGGTATTGGTGGTGATAATATCAGTACTATTTCCGGTGAAGGGGGGAATAGTTCATATAAAGTATTTATTGTTCAATATGGTATTTTGGGACTTGTAGTATTAAGTGTATTTTTTTTTGTTATAGTTTGGTATTCTAAATCTTCATTTGTTAGGGGGCTATTATTATTATATGTAGCTTCTTTCTGGCAGAGACCGTATGCATTATGGGAAGTAGAATTATTCCTTTTTATTTCAATTGCATTGTTAGCAAAGCAGAATGAAGAATATAATTTGTTTGCTAAAAAAAATATTCTAATATCATAACTCGTGATTGTGAGTAATTATTCTTTATAATTGTTGAAATGGATACTCTCTAAAATTGATTTAATTTATTAGAAGAACATTTATTGGAGTAATTTTTATCTGATGAGTTAAAATTGGATGCTAAAATATGATCTTTTATGTTTGTTACTATTGCTATTCCAGTTTATAATGGAGAAAGTTATTTGAGAGATGCAATACAATCTGTAGTGAATCAGACTTTTCAAGATTGGGAGTTGTATCTTGTTAATGATGGAAGTACAGATGGCTCGTTAGCCATCATGCAGGAGTATGCTTTGCGTGATATTCGTATTAAAGTGATAGATGATGGACAAAATAAAGGTTTGGTTACTCGTTTGAATCAATCAATAGAGATAGCTGTTGGTAAGTATTATGCGCGAATGGATGCGGATGATATTATGTACATTACTCGTATTGAAGAACAAGTAAAATTTCTTGAATCTCATCCGGATGTAGATGTATTAGGTACTTCTATTATGATAATTGATAATAATAATAATATTATGGGGTCTGGTATGTGTAGTGGAAGAGTTAATAGCTTTATTCATCCTACGGTAATGGGTAAGTTAGAGTGGTTTAGAGCTAACCCATATTGTGAATGGGCATTAAGAGCTGAGGATATGGAATTATGGAGCAGAACAGCTTCTAAAAGTAAATTTTGGGCATTAAATAGGCCTTTATTATTTTATAGAGAGTTTGGCATACCAGTAGTAAGAAAATATATTCAAACACAAAAAACTTTACTTAGAATATATTTTCGTTATAAGAAGTATGAAAAGTCTTGTTTTTGGTTTATTAAAAATAGCATGTATACCATAATTAAGATTATAGTTTATATGGTATTTGCCTTATTTGGTAGAACAGATATACTCATTAGTAAAAGGCGTAGAATACCATTGGCAGAGACTACATGTTTATCTAAAGAAGATTTGATTAAATGTATTAGTAGTAAATAGACATATTAATATAGGAATATTAAATTTGATATTATATATACTTTAATAAAAGAATCAGTTATATATTAATTTGTTGCAAAATGCATTCCTTTTCTTTTCAACACAAATGGGGACGTATATTATTGTCGTGGATACAACACTACAATCATGAAAAATATTGAAAGTGTAGGGCTATTGTGACTAATCCTCAGAATAAGTCTAATTTATTACTGAAACCAAGGATTATTTTAAAATGAAGATAAAGCATATAAATGAAGAATAAAAAACTTTTTTATATTGTAACCACAATTCCTTCATCATTATACTTTTTTAAAGGGCAATTATCATATTTAAGTAATGATTTTGATATGGTTGCTATCTCATCTGATGAATGTGCTCTTGAAAAATTTGGTGATGAAGAAGGTGTTAGGACGTATTGTATTCCAATGAAAAGGCCGATTTCTCTTTTAAATGATTTTAAAAGTCTCATAAAGTTCCTCATTTTCTTCAGAAGAACAAAACCTGATATTGTTCATGGAAATACTCCTAAAGGGAGTTTCTTATCAATGACTGCTGCAAAACTAACAGGTGTATCTACCAGAATTTATATGTGTCATGGACTTCGATATCAAGGATGTAGTGGATTGATGCAGTCTCTATTAAAAATGATAGAGCGTATTTCTTGTTATTGTTCCACAACGGTTCTTTGTGTAAGTAATGGAGTGAAAACATCATTAATAGCAGATGGGATTTGTAAAGCTTCTAAATTGAAAGTTATAGGAAATGGGAGTGCCAATGGTATTGACCTTGAAAAGTTTAACCGGAAGAATGTTATTGTAGAGTGTCCTTTGACGAATATAGATGCGGGCAAGGACTTTACTTTTTGTTTTGTTGGCCGGATAGTGAAAGATAAGGGAGTGAATGAATTGATTATGGCATTTAAGAAACTGGCAGGTTTATATCATAATATAAATTTAGTGATGGTAGGAGCATTTGAAGATAGTGATAATCCTATAAAAATAATTACTAGAACTGAAATAGAAACACATCCTAATATTCATTATTATGGAAAACAAAAAGATGTCAGACCATTTATGTGTATGTCAGATGTTTTTGTTTTACCATCATATAGAGAGGGATTTGGTGTGGTTCTTATGGAAGCTGGTGCTTTGGATATTCCATGCATAACAACGGATATCAGTGGGTGTAATGAAATAATTCAGGATGGTGTGAATGGTCGGGTCATTCCCCCGCGTGATGAAAATATTTTGTATGAAACAATGAAGTGGTTCTATGATCATCGGAATGGTGAAGTGAAAGAGATGGCAAGACGCGCTCGTTCGATGATTATGGAACGTTATGAACAGCATAAGGTTTGGGAAGCATTCTTGAAAGAATACCGTTCTTTAAATAATAAATAAAGTTTGATTTCATATAACTAATCCTAGTCTAATGGTTACAAATTAAATAATATGATGACGGTTTGATACGAATCTTTGGATAAGTTTTTGATTAATAAAAGGTCATTTGTTTTTTTGGGGGGGATCTGATGAAAAGATAGAGTCTATTTTTTGAGAACTCTTAAATGAAATTGTTGTGGCTTTTCACGACCAAAGTTTAAAAAATATTTCTTTATAGGCATTTGAACCTATTTGGGGAGTTTATGATTCAAAAGACTATATTTTATACAATTGATTGGACTTCCACTTGTTACTGTGATCCTAAAGATGATTATTTATTGAACTTATATAATTTCAGAGATGGATTATCTGATAATTGGTGATAAAGATTTGTTGTTTGTAAGAAAAATCTCTTGCCTGATATTCCTGCTGTAAATTTTAATGTATTGGCTGTTTCATCAGGCTATTTTCCTTTTGTATTGTACGCCTTATTCCGCTAGGCGAGTTTCTCTAGTTAATTAATGCTATGGGGAAATATGGTTTTGATAGGACTGAGATTATTGCTTCCTCAAGACTTGTAGTAAGGGTGAAGTACATTGTCATGAAGTTAGACTATGATGTAAGCTAGGTTGATGGTAAAGTCGCAGGAATTTTGCTTTTATCGTCAAAACTTGTTTTAATGTACGATGAGTGCAGGTAATACAGTCTGTTATGAGAGTGACGGTAAATATCATAAACAATAAAGGCCCCCGTTGCTTTGATGTGGCTTCTATAGAAGGATATGTCAAAATTGGATACTAACAGTTTAATTAAAAAACAACTAAATGTAGGCTATGATGCCATTAAGGTGTTGTAGCTGTATGATGAGTGCTTACTAAAATAGAAGACGAAATGAAGAAATTACTATTTTTTGCTTTGTGCACTTTGCAAAGCTGTTATTTGCTTGCTCAAATTCCTTATTTTGCAGGCACTCCTAATAAAGATAAGTTGTATAGTTATACATCTTTAAAAGTGAGACCTGGGGAAAATATGCAAGAAACTTATACAACGTTTCAATATGGAATTGGTTCAGGTTTTGCTTCTGGTCTTGATTTATATACTGGTATAGGGGCTGCCTATATGGGGGCTTTATTACGTTATGGCTTGAAAATAGATAAGTATTTTAATATCGGAGGACAAGTTACTCCATCCTTTGATTTGAACAATAGTATGAAATTTTCATATGTAACTGCAGCTTTGTATATGAATGGTGCAATAACAAAAGATAACAGATTATTTTGGTGTGGCAATACTTGGTGGGGTATAAACAAAGATATTGCAAACACTATTTCACAATATGCATATTTAGGCTATTTATTTACAATAAAGAATGGGGATGCAATTACGCCAATGCTGGGGACAATTTATTCATGGAAATTTGACCAAGATGCAGATGTTGCTTTGGGCTTTTATTACACCCATAAAAGATGGAACTTTTATCTCTGGGGGAATGACTATCTAAAGAAAAATCCCCGTTTAGTGGCTGGTGTCGACTTCACATTCTAAATTTTAATAAATTCTACTAATGAACTTATTTGAAAAAATAGTTACTCATTTCCAAGGGATGAATGCTTTGGAGGGTGATGGTTCTGATTATCCCGTAATGCTTTGTATTTATCTTGGTGTATTTTTGTTTAGCTTTATTGCTAATCTGTTTTTGTTCGTTTCTAATCATGGGAATAGAATTGTTTGGTTGCCGGACCAACATAAGGTGATAAAGAGCAAGTTTAGTTATATGGCGATGTTGGCTTGTACCTTTACTGGTGTATATCTTGTTGGTAGTTTTCCTTCAGAACTTCAGAATACTTATGGTACATGGAATGCGGATTTGTTTTATACGCTAGGGCAAACCACCATAATGATAACAGCTGGAATATATAGTCTTGCCACTTTTAAAAGAAGGTCGAGTGTCATATTGAATTCGTTGTCTATTATTGTTGGTCTATCAACATCAATACCTATGGCTGCAACAACGATTATGCTTCCATTGGATATAGATAGCAATGTTATTCAGCTATCTGCTATTGTTACAATAATTGTAGCGTTTGTTGTGTTGGCAGCCTTGTCTGTAAAATATGACTTGCTTGTAAAATACTCTCGCATAAATATATATCTATTCATAATTACAACAATAGCTTTGTTTACAACCATTAATACCTATAGTACCGAAGGTGTTGATACAAGCAAGATTCTTCCATTTCAAGGAATGATTAGTGGAGAACCTTGGTTGGAATTGTTGACAAATCCTTATTGGTGGTATTTTGAGGCTACGGTTGTGTCTTGGGCTATTTTTTGTGGTCGCTTTGTAGCATATTGTAGTAATGGTTATTCTATCAGGAGTATTATAAAGTATGGTACAATTTCACTGATAGTGCTTACGGTTTTTTGGCACTTGGTATCGGCAGCAACAGGCTACACGTTGTCATTTTCTCGCGGTTGGGTAATTTATGTTTTAACTGCGCTTACAATGTTTGCTTTTGCTGTTACTTCACTTGATTCTGCATCAAAGACATTGCTGAATGATATCACTCGCATCTCACAAAGCAGGAACCTAAAGTATAAACCAAGTTTGTTCTTGAAATGTATTATGGTGAGCATTGGCTTGATAAATGTTATGATTCTTTATACCGGATCTTCGAAGCTGTTTACAATACTTTTCTGTTTGATTTTTATACCTTTCTTATCAAAGGCAATATTATATTCTATTAAGTTCGCCTTAGGAAAGGTTGACTTTAGTAAATCGGGTACTATTACGGAGGGCGAATATGTCAGAATCTGTGGCGAGGTACCTAAGGAAGAAGATATGGAAGAATTATCTAAGTTATAAATACATTCATAAACTATGAGAAAATTATTGGTTCTTGGTAGCGATTATGGCACTCTTGATATAGTGCATGAAGCAAAAAAACGGGGGATATATGTTATAGTGGCAGATTTGATGGAGACTTCCCCCACAAAAGAGGTTGCGGATGAGGTATGGCTAATTAGCACAACTGATACAGACCTTTTGGAACAGAAGTGTCGTGAGGTGGGGGTTACTGCTGTAATCACTGGGGCGAGTGATTTTAATATAGCAAGATCTCGTGAATTAGGGAAGCGTTTGAATTTTCCTCTTTACTGTGCGAGTGATAGAGCATGGGAAGTTGCGACAAACAAGTCTAAATTTAAGAAACTTTGTAAGAAAGTTGGAGCTCCAGTTGCAACGGATTATTATCTAACTGATGCCCTTACAGAGAATGAGCTTAAAGATGTGAAATATCCTGTAGTTGTGAAGCCTGTAGATAAGAGTGGCAATCGCGGTATGAGTTATTGCAAGAATCGTGAAGAACTTGTGGCTGCATATAAATACGCTCGCAGTATCTCAGACAATGCAACAATTATTGTTGAGCGAGAATTGCATGGTCCTGAGTTTGCTGTTAATTATGTGTTGGCAGATGGTGAAATATCATTATTATATTTTAGTTCTGAGCATAACCAGCCGGGGTATTTAGAGAATATGTATTCTATCATCTATACACAATCGGCAGACTTGAAAAAATATATTAATGAAGTTAATGACAGCGTAAAAAAAGTATTCAAAGAAGCTGGTTGTCGTGAAGGGGTTGCCTGGGTAGAAACTATTCTTGACGAGGATGGTCATTTTTATCTGCTGGAAATGGGATATCGTTTTGGTGGTGAAATGACTTATGTTCCTTATGAGAGGGTATCTGGTTTTAATACAATCAAATGGATGATTGATATTGCTCTTGGTATAAAGCATATCAAAGAGGATTTGCCTGAGGAGCTTAATACGGCTTATCGAGGTTGTGCATGCTCTTATTTTTTATTTTCTACCAAAGAGGGGTGCTTTGCCCCATTTCAAGGAATTGACATAGTTGAAAAGTTACCTAATGTCATGGTTGATTGCCCTAAGAGGAATGGTGGAATTACTCGTTGTTATGCATCAATGGGAATTATTCGTATTGCGGCAAAGGATGTTGATGAGTTGTGCGATACTATTTCTGTAATTAATGAAAATCTTAGAATAGAGGATGAAAATGGAGAGCCGATGTATGTTAAGTTTGATGATTTTGTTACAATTAAAGAACGGTACATTCGTGGCCTGAGTGAATTCGATAATAAATAGAATGTGTTATGTATAAACATTTTGGAAAGCGTGTAATAGATTTTATTTTTGCTCTAATAGTACTTATTATTCTCTTTATCCCATTATTGATTATTACTATTTGGCTACATTTTGCAAATAAGGGTGCAGGTGCTTTTTTCTTTCAAGAACGTCCAGGTAAGAACGAAAAAATATTCAAGATTTGCAAATTTAAATCAATGACAGACGAACTAGACAAGGATGGGAATCTTTTGCCAGATGCTCAACGCTTAACGAAAGTGGGGTACTTTGTGCGTATTACAAGTATTGATGAACTACCTCAATTGTGGAATGTACTGAAGGGTGATATGTCACTTATAGGTCCTCGTCCTCTGTTATCCCGTTATCTTGGATATTATACAGAACGCGAGCGTTTGCGCCATAGTGTAAGGCCGGGTATCACTGGTTGGGCACAAACTCATGGGCGTAATTGTGGTAAATGGGATAATACATTGGCTAATGATGTGTGGTATGTTGAAAATATGAGTATTGGACTTGACCTGAAAATCTTTTTCTTGACAATTAAAAAGGTGTTCATTAAAGAAGATATTGATGTTGCACCTTGTGGGGACTTCCTTGATGTGGAGCGTAGTCGTAATGGTAAACATCTTGATAAACAATAGATAGGGAAATGGTTAATTCAATAATTCAAGAACTTGGACAATATCAAGGCAATCAACTCTATATAAAGAGAGAGGATTTAATTCCTTTCTCTTTTGGAGGTAACAAAGCAAGAAAGGCAGCTCTTTTTTTTGAGGATTTTGATAAGGGGGGATATGATTGTATTGTTACTTATGGAAGTAGCTCTTCCAATCATTGTAGAGTGGTAGCCAATATTTGTGCGTCTCGCGGCGTTGATTGTCATATTGTTGGTCCCCAAGAAGTTTCTGATAAAACTGCAAATAGTTCTATGATGAATATATTTAAAGTAAATGTCACTATTGTACCTGTTAATAAAGTGTCCAAGACTATTGAAAATATTCTTAGTGAACTAAAATTGAAGGGTAAAAGGCCTTACTTTATTCCTGGAGGTGGGCATGGCAATATTGGTACTCAGGCTTTTGTAAATTGCTACAAGGAGATTAAAGATTATGATGTTGGTTTCGACTATGTCTTTTTGGCATCAGGAACAGGTACGACTCAAGCAGGGCTTGTGGCTGGAAAACTTATGTATAATGGGAAAGAAAAAATTGTTGGAATTAGCATAGCAAGAAAGAATCCAAGGGGTAGGCATATCGTATTGGATAGTATTAGTGAATATTTGACTGATAAAGCAATTTCATCAGAAGGTATTGAGGAAGCAACAAACTTTGTTGACGATTATATTGGAGGCGGTTATGCCAGGCAGGATGAGGCAGTAAATGCTGTTATTAAAAATACTTTAATCAGATACGGAATACCACTAGACTTTACTTATACTGGAAAAGCGTTTTATGGTATGAGCGAGTTTATTATCAAAAATAAAATTATAGGTAAGAAAATTTTATTCATTCATACAGGGGGAACACCTCTATTTTTTGATTCATTAAACATATTATGATAAAGTCAAACTTATATGAATATTCTTTTTACTTGTGCGGGTCGTCGTCGATACCTACTGAAATATTTTAAGGAGATAATTGGTGGTAGTGGAAAAATTGTTGCAACGGACATGCAATTGTCTGCTCCCGCTCTTACTGTTGCTGATGTGAAAGTTCAAGTTCCGCAAGTGTATGCGGAGGATTATATTCCTGCTATATTGCAGATTTGTAAGAAACAATTGATTGATATACTGATTCCACTTAATGACTTGGAGCTTCCCATTCTGGCTGAACGTAAGTCCGATTTTGAAGCGATTGGGGTTAAGGTGATAGTCAGTGAGCCAAGAGTGATTGATATTTGCTTTGACAAATATAAAACTGCTCAATTTATTGAAAGTCTTGGATTGAAGACACCTGAAACTTATGTTGATTATAATGAGGCTATAGCTGCTATTAAGGCAGGCCGATTGAATTTTCCATTGATTTTGAAGCCTCGTTGGGGGTCAGGTAGTATAGGTTTAGAGTTTGTTGACGATTTTGATGAACTTGAGATAGTGTATAAACTTAATCGTAAAAAGGTGATGAAATCGATACTTGCTACCGCTTCGGTAGATGATAATTTTATTCTGATTCAAGAAGTGATAAAAGGCCCTGAATATGGATTGGATATTGTAAACGATTTGGATGGTAAGTATCGTGGAGTATCTGTAAAACAGAAACTAGCTATGCGCAGTGGTGAAACAGATAAGGCTATCACGGTGGACAATGCTGATATTCGGGAGATTGGGGCCACTATAGGAAAAGCACTTGGGCATATTGGTAATCTTGATTGTGATGTGTTGGAACGTGATGGTGAATATTATGTTTTGGAATTAAATCCTCGATTCGGAGGAGGATACCCATTCTCGCAAGAAGCAGGTGTCAATATACCCAAAGCGATTGTTGCATGGGTAAAAGGAGAAGATGTAGATGATTCTATATTTTTCCCTTATTATGATGCCATGTTCTCAAAATGTGATATATTATTGAATGTAGGACAATTGCAAAATAAAACATAGGTGTAAGTTATAGTAAATTAAGCCTTATAGTGCAAGAGAATTTGTCTTTACCTCACTCATGACGGCAGGGAGTAACAATTTATTCAGTATGCCTATAAGTGTAATCAAGTGCGTGAGTTAATAATAATTTGCTTAATAGTAGCATAAGAAGAAACTCTTGGAGCAGAATTGGAAGAAGGGCTTAAGTTCGTAAGTAAAGATCGTTATGATTCCAAGATATAGAAAGTAGGTAAGCATGGTTTGGAACTGCCTAGTTGTAGCTTATTATTGCGCAATCAGTGCTGTGAAACTTTAAAGCAATTCTGTCCGGGATAATCTTGGGAAATTCATCAAGGTCGTTTTTTACGATTATTGAGATGCTTTTGTCTAATGCCTTAAAATATAGTTATGTTTTTATGCTGATGGTTAACAAATAAATAATTTTCATTGTCCAGTACTTTCACGAGTGCTATATCAAAGGGACTTTAAGAGTGAGTACTAACTTTGAGTTTGACGTCAAAGTCATCATTTATGCAATACTTGGGAAAGATTTATAAATTTCTTTCTTTTCTTTTTATTCCTCATTACGTGAGGAAATCAGATCATTAGAATAATCACATATATTTATGGATAAACGAATATATCTTTGCCTCGCTCACATGAGCGGCAAGGAAATAAGCTTCATACAAGAAGCCTTTGATACTAACTGGGTGGTTCCCCTCGGCCCAAATGTGAATGCCTTCGAGCAGGATTTGGAACGCTTCGTGGGACAGGATAAAAAGGTAGTGGCCTTGAGTGCAGGTACAGCAGCGGTACACCTGGCCCTGCTCGCTTGCGGAGTTGGTCAGGGTGACGAAGTGATAGTACAAAGCTTTACCTTTTGTGCCTCTTCCCATCCGGTGACCTACCTCGGTGCTACTCCGGTATTCGTGGATTCTGAGGCTGATACATGGAACATGGACCCGGTTCTTCTGGAGCAGGCTATCAGGGACCGTATCGACAAGACCGGTCGGAAGCCCAAAGCGATTGTTCCGGTGGCTTTGTATGGGATGCCCTACAAGATAGACCAAATCATGTCGGTGGCAGATAAATATGATATTCCGGTCATAGAGGATGCCGCCGAAGGCTTTGGAAGCAAGTTTGACGGGCAAGTCCTCGGAACTTTTGGCAAATACGGCGTGCTTTCCTTCAATGGCAACAAGATGATAACCACCAGCGGTGGCGGTGCTTTGATTTGCCCTGATGAGGAGTCTAAGAAAGAGATTATGTTCTATGCTACCCAGGCCCGTGAGTCCTATCCTTACTACCAGCATGAACGTATAGGCTATAACTATAGGATGAGTAACATTTGTGCAGGTATCGGCCGCGGCCAGATGACGGTGGTGGATGAGCATATAGCGCACCATAAACATCTGTGCGGTCTGTATCGTAAGTTGTTGGCCGATGTGGAGGGAATCACGCTTCATGAGAATCCTTCCGGACGTTATGACAGCAATTATTGGCTGAACACGGTACTGCTTGACGGGAATCTGCATGTGAGAGGTGAGGAGGATGCCTACCGTGAGACAGTAAAAGGCGCCGTAGGTGGTGCCGCCGGTGTTACGCATGAGTCAGTGAGTGCCCATACTTCTTGTGAGCCTAACCGTAATGTAGAGGCCATGCGTGTTTGCTTGGATAAAGCCGGTATCGAGAGCCGTCCCTTATGGAAGCCCATGCATCTCCAGCCGGTTTATGCGGCTAATCCTGCCTATGTGAATGGTGTCAGTGAGGACTTGTTCAAACGTGGTCTTTGCTTGCCGAGTGGTCCTTATGTGACGGATGAGGATGTGAGATACATAGTGAATGAAATGAAGGAGAGTATACTATGAAACTACATAGTATCAATTTTTTATGAACTAATTTCAGAAAACAGCTTCAGTGGGGCTGTTTTCTTTGTTTATAGGCATATTTGAGATAGTTACCGAGAAGTCTTCCCTGACTTCGGGGGATGTCCATAATGTGATCCTCTGTGATAGAGAGTCATAGTTGTGTGTTGCCACTCTTACTTGAATAACCGTTCTTTGGTGGTGAATAATAACCAATAAACGTTTATCAATTATGGCAGTAGTAGCTTATTTAAGAGTAAGTACAGAAAAACAGTTTTTAGAGAATCAGCGCGAGGAAATTATACGCTTCGCGGAGAAGAATGGTTTGAGTATCGACAGATGGTACATGGAGACGGTCAGCGGAAAAGTGAGTAGCAAAGAGCGTAAACTGGCGGGCTTGTTGGACCGGATGAAACCGGGAGACTCCTTGATTATAACGGAGATTTCACGGCTTAGCCGGACACTGCTGGAGATAATGACCATTCTTAACTCCTGCATCAAAAGGGGAGTGGTGCTGTACAGTACCAAAGAGGGGTATGTGTTCCAGAATGACATCAACAGCAAAGTGCTGGGTTTTGCTTTTGGACTGATGGCCGAGATAGAGCGTAATCTGATTTCCATGCGCACCAAAGAAGCACTGGAACGACGGAGGAAGGAGGGAAAACATCTGGGCAGGAAGAAAGGAGACACACCCAAAATGAAGATACTCTATGCGAACAAGAGGAAGCTTGTAAGGGAGCACCAAAGAGGAGAGTCGTGTGCCGAACTTGCCCGGCAGATGGGAGTGTCACGGACTACGATGTTCCGTTTTCTGAGACGTTATTGAGCAATTCGGCTAAACGAAGGTGTCAAAGGTGGGATTCCTTTTGACACGCTTCGTGTGGGCTACTTATTCGGCCGATACTTCTTTCTCTTTCTTTTCCTTCCACTCTTTCCCGCGCTTGTGCAGGTTTTTCAGCTCGAATGACAGCATGATACGGAAGAAGCCTATAATCAGGAATGCAAACGAAATCATGTACACGGCGTAAAGGGCGCCTACTGCCGGTTGCCACAAGATGATGAGCGAGCAGATGACGGCAAGAATACCGAAAGCAACATACCATCCCCAGTCTCTTGTTCCGTATCTTTTGAGGTCCATGGCATAGCCTACGGATGAGAAGCCGCGGAACATCAGCCAGAAGGCGATGATGAATGGAATGACTTCCATGCTGAGCATCGGGTAGGCTATTAGGTAGAATCCCAGAATCATGTCGATGATGCCTCCAGCCAGATACCATCCCCAACTGGATACCCTTCTACGGTTACTTACTGCAAAGGATATTTCCAGCAGACCGCTGAACAACATGGAGACGCTGAACAGAATGCTCAATACCGCATACCCGCTGAGAGGGGAGAACATCAGGCTTATAGCCACTATTACATAAAGAATACCAAGAATGAGTGAAATCCACCAATTCTTTACTTCCTGCTGAAGTTCGTCAAAAATAGTTTTCATGTGAATTTAATTTTTTAAGTGATTATCATTAATTCGTCTGTAGAATAACAGTTTATCCGGAAAAAAGTTTCGGGTGAACTTTTTCTGTATGTAATTTGTTATGTATACATATAATTTGATAAAACTATGGCTACAACAAAATTTAAAGGACAACCGGTAAAGGTTATCGGTGAATTTATAAAGGTGGGCTCTGTTGCCCCCGATTTCGAATTGGTAAAAACAGATTTGTCTTCATTCTCTTTGAAGGAACTGAACGGGAAGAATGTTATTTTGAATATTTTCCCCAGCCTTGACACTGGTGTGTGCGCTACTTCTGTACGTAAGTTCAACAAACTGGCTGCCGGCCTGCCCGATACGGTAGTGTTGGCAATCTCCAAGGATTTACCTTTTGCACATGCACGTTTCTGTACAACGGAGGGTATTGAGAATGTGATTCCTTTGTCTGATTTCCGTTTCTCCGATTTTGATGAAAACTACGGGGTACGCATGGCCGACGGACCGCTTGCAGGTCTATTGGCGCGTTCGGTAGTGGTTATCGGTAAGGATGGTAAGATTGCCTATACGGAATTGGTACCTGAAATTACGCAAGAACCAGATTATGATAAAGCTATTGCAGCTGTAAAGTAGAAAGTTTGGATTTGGGATAAACAATAAAAAGCGGTGGACAGAATTTATCATGCTGTCCACCGCTTTTTTATTATCATGCCGTTTTCTTTTTTATTTCTTCTTCATGCCTTTATAGATGAAGAATGCCACGATGAGTACACCGATGCCGATAAATACATAACCTATCTCATGGCTGTATTCCGTTACTTTGGCAAGCAGCTGTTCCTCGTTCTCGATGCCGGGTACTGTGGACAAGTAATATCCGATGAAAGCCAGGATGGAATTCCAAAGGCCCGCACCCAGGGTAGTGTACAGCAAGAAAGTTCCCAGTTTCATGCGTGCCAGACCGGCAGGGATGGATATCAACTGGCGTACGGCAGGTATCAGGCGGCCGACAAAGGTTGATACGGCTCCATGCTTGTCAAAATATTCTTCCGCATGCTGCACTTTGGCTTCGTCGATGAGGCACATGTGCCCGAAACGGCTGTTGGCAAACTTGTAAATGATGGGGCGTCCCAGCCATTTTGCCAGATAGTAGTTTATCAAGGCTCCGATATTTGCCCCTATGGTTGCAAACAATACCACCAGATATATATTCATGTTGTCATTGTTGGCGGCTTTCCAAGCGGCAGGAGGGACTACAACTTCCGAAGGGAAGGGGATAAACGAACTTTCAATGGCCATCAATAAAGTGATGGTCCAGTAATTGAGGTGGTCGAGACACCATTGGATAAAGGCTACTGATTCCATTTGCTAGATTAGTGGTATATAATTACTGTTATTGTAATGCATTGAAAATATTCTTCATCACTAGGGCCAGCTCTTCCTGGTTATCTTCTTGTAGTATCTGTTGCAATTTGTCCAACTCTTCCAGCCTGAACGGATGTTCGCACAGCTGGTTGTACTTCATGAAGTTCTCCTTGTCTTTGAGCAGCATATACAGAGAGGTCAGCCTTTCGTTGATACCTTCAAAGTCCGGCTCCATCTCTTTGACATGTTCAAAGGCCAGCTTGGCATAGCTCAGTTGTCCTATTTCCATGCTACACATGCCTATTTCGTGCCAGGTATCCGCATAGGGGGCATACTCTAAGGCTTTGGCCCATCTCTTCACACCTTTCTCATACTCACCTTCTTCCATGTAGATGCGTCCCTCAATCAGGTACGGGTCTATCTCTTCGGGTGCCAGGTCGTATGCTTTTTTACAATACTGGTGTGCTTTGCGTTTCTTTCCCATCTTGTGCAGGCATAGGGCTGCATTGGCATAAAGAGAAGGCAAGGCGAAGTCATGGCTGTCTTCGGCCGTTATGGCTTTTTCCAGATAGTCGTATCCTTCTTTCCACTCTCCTTTGGAGGTTTTGTTCAGGCCGATGAAGGTGTTGATGAAACCGTGGGAGACGAGATGGAACTTTTCGGCTTGCAGGTAGTTCTCCATGGCACTTTCCTCATTTCCCAATTGGAAGAAGGAATGTCCTTTCATCAGGTAGGCATCGGCAAACTCGTCATCGGCCACCGTGGCATAGTCGCATGCTTCGATTGCTTTGTCGAACATCTGCTGGTCAAAGTAGCAACGGGCCAGTCCAAACCAGTAAGGAGCCGAATACGGATTCTTGTCAATCAGCTTATTGAAGAAGAAGGTGGCTTTTTCAAACAGTCCCTGGGCATAGTAACAATCGCCGGTGACGGCAAGGTAGGCTTCTTCTTCGGCATATTTTTCGAGTCCGCGCGTCAGCCATGTCAATGCTTTTTCCGGGAATCCCATGTCGATGTACATATAGGATACATCAACGATATTGGCCAGGTCGTCCTTATCGTCTATGCTGTCGAGTATCGCTTCCGCTTCTTCTTCTTTGCCTTCGCCCAACAGTAGGTTGGCTTTCAGCACTTTCACTTCGGAAGATTCTTCGGCAATCCGTTCCAATATATCTTTGGCTTGCTCTTTATGCTGGGTGTCGAGGAACAAGTATGCCTGTTCCACCAGCAGAGCCGTATTATCCGGATGTATTCCCAAGCCATACTCTACGACCTCGGTAGCCATGGCATATTTATGATGCACGGCATACCAGTCTGCGAGGTCGGCTAAGTCGTCTGCGTCTAGATAGATGGTTCTGTTCTCTGCTTTGGCAGCTTCATATTGTTCTGCCATTTCTTGCAGTTCTTTGTCTCTTCCGGACAGCAGGTTTTTTTTACTCATATTCTTATTTATTGATTTTACCCCAAACGTCTTTCAGACCTACAGTACGGTTGAATACCATTTTTTCTGGCGTAGAATCTTTGTCAACATTAAAATAACCGATACGTTGGAACTGCAGGTAGGAGAGGGGCTGCATGCCGGCAGCGTACTTCTCGATGTAGCAGCAGGGCAGCACATTCAGGGAGTCGGGGTTGATCATCTCTTTCATGGCTGTCAGTGCGTCGCAGTTCTTCGCTTCGCGGATGGCGGCAAGCTCGTCGCGCGGGTTCTCCACTTTCCACAGACGGTCGTAGAGACGTACTTCTGCTTCGAGGCAGTGGGCACAACTTACCCAGTGGATGGTGCCTTTCACCTTACGGTTGGCTCCGGGCAGACCGCTCTTGGTATCGGGGTCGTATTCGCAATATACTTCGGTGATTTCACCGGCATCGTTCTTCTTGCAGCCGGTACACTTCACGATGTACGCGTTCTTCAGACGTACCTCTTGTCCCGGTGTCATGCGGAAATATTTCTTCGGAGCATCTTCCATGAAGTCGTCGCGCTCCATCCAAAGTTCGCGGCTGAATTCGATGACGTGGTTGCCTTCTTCGGGATGTTCGGGGTTGTTGACGGCTTCCATCTCTTCCACTTGCCCTTCGGGATAGTTGGTGATGATAAGCTTCACCGGATTCAGTACGGCAGATACGCGGGTGGCGCGGTCGTTCAAGTCCTCGCGCACGGCGCTTTCCAGCAGGGCGAATTCATTGAGCGCATCGTAGGTTGTATATCCTATTTTGTCGATGAACTTATGAATGGACTCCGGAGAGTATCCCCTACGGCGGAAACCGCAGATGGTCGGCATGCGGGGGTCGTCCCAACCGTTTACCAGACCTTCCTTGACCAGAGTCAGCAGGTTGCGCTTGCTCATCAGCGTATAGCTGAGGTTCAGTTTGTTGAACTCATACTGATGGGGGCGGTTATCGTCGAGGTCTTTGCCTTCCTTCACCCAGTCCACGAAGAGATCGTAGAGTGGACGGTGGGGCACAAACTCCAGTGTGCAGAGCGAGTGTGTCACGCCTTCGAAGAAGTCGCTTTGCCCGTGGGCGAAGTCGTACATCGGATAAGCCTTCCAAGTGGTGCCCGTGCGATGGTGCGGATGCTTCACTACACGGTAGATGATAGGGTCGCGGAAGTGCATGTTGGGGCTTGCCATGTCTATCTTGGCACGGAGCACCATGGCACCTTCCTCAATCTCGCCGCTGTTCATCTTCTGGAACAAATCCAGTGTTTCTTCGATAGGACGGTTGCGGTAGGGACTTTCCACACCGGGCTGGGTGGGAGTTCCTTTCTGGGCGGCAATCTGCTCGGAAGTCTGTTCGTCGATGTATGCCTTGCCCTCTTTGATGAGGCGGATAGCGAAGTCCCACAATTGCTGGAAATAGTCGGAAGCGTAATATTCGTTACCCCATTTGTAGCCCAGCCACTGGATGTCTTCCTTGATGGCTTCTACATATTCCACATCTTCTTTGGTGGGATTGGTGTCATCGAAACGCAGGTTGCAGACACCGCCGTGTGCGGCGGCAATACCGAAATCAAGGCAGATGGCCTTGGCGTGTCCGATGTGGAGGTAACCGTTTGGTTCGGGCGGGAAGCGTGTCTGTACTTTTCCCCCGTTTTTACCCTCTTTCAAATCGTTTTCTACTATTTGCTCAATGAAGTTCAAGCTCTTTTTTTCGCTTGTTTCTTCGCTCTTTATTTCTGCCATAATGTTACTATTTTCGTATCGTGGGGACAAAGATAGGGTAAAAAAATGAAGAATGAAGAATGAAGAATGAAGATTTATTCTTTATGTACCGGGATATATCCGCTCTCTTTGATGATTTTCTGTCCTGCGGCAGACAAGATGAAATCGAGCAGAGGGGCTACGACCGAGGCGTTTTTTCGGTTATAATAATAGTATAGCGGGCGTACTATCGGATAAGTCTTATTGATGGCATTCTCCAGCGTGGGAGCGGCATAATGCTGCCCGTCGTATGAAACGGCGAGTGTCTTGATACGCGGTGATACATAGGCTAGACCCACATATCCGATGGCTCCGCGAGTTTGGCTGACGGATTGGATAATGGCTCCCGTGGCAGGCATGGAGAGACTGCTGCTCATGTAGTTCTTGTTTTTCAGTACGCTTTCCTTGAAGAACTCGTAGGTACCGGAGGAAGTCTCGCGGGAGTAGACTACGATTTTGCGGTCGTCTCCGCCCACTTGCTGCCAGTTGGTGACTTTGCCCCGGAAGATATCTTCCAGTTGTTGGCGGGTCAGTTGTTTCACTGGGTTGGAGGGGTGGACCACTACGGCAAGGGCATCGTAGGCGATGGGAACTTCTGCCAAGTCTTCTCCGGCGGCTTTGGCCTTCATCTTTTCGCTGAACTTGATGGCGCGGGAAGCCATGGCGATGTCCGTGGTCTGGTCCAGCAGGGCTGAAATACCGACACCGGTTCCGCCGCCGGTCACGGTGACACGGGCAGAGGGGTTTAGGGTCATAAAGCGTTCGGCGGTCTGCTGCGCTATGGGGAGCACGGTGTCGCTGCCTTTGATGCGTTGCGCCTGCATGCCAGTGGTGGCAGCTGCCAGGGCGAGGAGTAGGAGTAATTTTCTTGTCTTCATAAAACACATGGTGCAAATAGGGTAAACACATGATGCAAATTAAGGTAATGGATATTACAAATGTGTTACATGGAATGTGCTTTGAGTCGTTGTAATAGTTTTGTAACACCTTTGAAACATTTCTTTCAAACGTTAGTCACACTGCCTTAACATCCGGCCCGTTCCTTTGCATACAGAAATCAATAGGCAACATGAAAAAGATTTTTGAGAAGATTGTAGAAGGTATACTGGCTTGTAGCGGCTTTGTGACGAGTCTTACCATCGTACTTATCGTCGTGTTCCTCTTTTCCGAAGCGCTGGGCTTGTTCAGCAGCAAGGTGATAGAAGAAGGGTATGTATTGGCCTTGAATAAGGAGAACCGGGTGAGCGAACTGACTCCGGCACAGATAAAGGATGTCTTTGATGAAGAGCTGACAAACTGGAACGAAGTGGGGGGGGAGGACCTTCCTATCCGCCTTTTCCGTTTGGAGGACATCACACAGTATTATACGGAAGAGCAGTTGGGCGCTTCCTATGAAAATGCAGGTGCTTGCATTACGGAGCTGGTGGAGCGTACGCCTGGCATTATAGCCTTCGTACCGCAGCAGTTCGTCGTTCGTCCGGACTCGGTGCATCTGCTGAAAGACAACACCATCTCGGTGAAGGACGTCTTTGCCGGTGCTGAATGGTTTCCCACGGCAACACCTGCTGCGCAGTTCGGCTTTTTGCCGCTCATTACGGGGACGTTGTGGGTCAGTCTGTTTGCCATCCTTTTTGCACTGCCGTTTGGTCTGTCGGTGGCAATCTATATGTCGGAGGTAGCCAATTCCCGGGTAAGGAATCTGCTGAAACCTATCATTGAGTTGCTGAGTGGCATACCGTCGGTGGTTTACGGCTTTTTCGGTTTGATTGTCATTGTACCTTTTTTGCAGCAGGTCTTCGACTTGCCGGTCGGTGAGAGCGGGCTGGCGGGCAGTATTGTGCTTGCCATTATGGCGCTGCCCACCATCATTACGGTGACGGAAGATGCGATGAGAAACTGCCCTCGTGCTATGCGTGAAGCCAGTCTGGCACTGGGAGCGTCGCAATGGCAGACTATATATAAGGTAGTGATTCCTTACTCCATTTCGGGCATCACCTCCGGAGTGGTGTTGGGCATCGGCCGTGCGGTGGGCGAGACGATGGCTGTGCTGATGGTGACGGGCAACGCCGCCGTCATTCCCCATACCATCCTGGAACCGCTGCGCACCATTCCGGCAACGATTGCCGCCGAACTAGGTGAAGCGCCTGCCGGCGGACCTCATTACGAAGCATTGTTCTTGCTGGGTGTCGTGCTGTTCTTCATCAGTTTATTGATAAACTTCACGGTGGAAGCAGTTTCGCCAAGACGAAAATAAAAGAAGGTAGATATGGTCAATAGAAAGCATCTTTCGCAAAACGTGGCATTCGGCTTGTTCCGTCTGTTGAGCCTAAGTGTGGTGGGGATTCTTTTTGCAATCCTCGGCTTCATTATATATAAAGGTATAGGAGTCATCGATTGGGAGTTCCTCACTACGGCTCCTACCAACGGTATGACTGCCGGCGGAATCCTTCCTGCCATTGTAGGTACGTTCTGCTTGATGGCGGGCAGTGCTTTATTTGCCTTTCCGGTGGGAGTGATGAGCGGTATTTATATGAATGAGTATGTGCCGAAAGGCTGGGTGGTACGCTTCATACGGATGATGACGAATAATCTGAGCGGCATCCCTTCTATCGTGTTCGGTCTGTTTGGCATGGCGCTGTTTGTCAACTATATGGATTTTGGAGACAGCATCCTGGCAGGTTCGTTGACGCTGGGTCTGCTAAGTCTGCCTTTGGTTATCCGCACCACGGAAGAAGCGCTGAAAGCCATCCCCGACAGCATGCGTGAGGGAAGCCGCGCGTTGGGAGCTACCAAGCTTCAGACCATCTGGCATGTCATCCTGCCGATGGGGATACCCAATATCATCACCGGACTGATTCTGGCGCTGGGGCGTGTTTCGGGCGAGACGGCACCCATCCTTTTCACCTGTGCCGCCTACTTCCTGCCACAGCTGCCTACAAGTATCTTCGACCAGTGCATGGCGCTTCCTTATCACCTCTACGTCATCTCTACCAGCGGCACCGATATGGAAGCGCAGCTTCCCATTGCCTACGGCACGGCACTGGTGCTGATACTCATTATCCTCCTGGTGAACCTGCTGGCGAACGCCCTGCGGAAATACTTTGAGAAGAAGATTAAGACGAATTGAAAACATATACAATAGGTATGAAGAACAAGATAGAAACCCTTGACGTGAACTTCTGGTATGGCGATTTCCATGCCCTGAAAGGCATCAGCATGGACATTGAGGAGAAGTCTGTGATAGCCTTCATCGGTCCCTCGGGCTGTGGAAAGTCTACCTTCCTGCGCCTGCTGAACCGCATGAACGATTTGATTCCCGACACCCGTCTGACTGGCGAGATACGCATTGACGGACAAGACATCTATGGAAAAGGAGTGCAAGTGGATGAACTCCGCAAGAACGTGGGCATGGTGTTCCAGCGCCCCAATCCTTTCCCAAAAAGCATCTTCGAGAACGTTGCCTACGGACTCCGTGTGAATGGCATCACCGATAACGCCTTCATCCGTCAGCGGGTGGAAGAAACCCTGAAAGGCGCCGCTCTTTGGGACGAGGTGAAGGACAAGCTGAAAGTCTCTGCCTACGCCCTCTCCGGCGGTCAGCAGCAACGTCTCTGCATAGCCCGTGCCATGGCGGTGTCTCCTTCAGTCCTGCTGATGGATGAGCCGGCATCCGCCCTCGACCCCATCTCCACTGCCAAGGTGGAAGAGCTTATCCACGAGTTGAAGAAGCAGTACACTATCGTCATCGTCACCCACAACATGCAACAGGCAGCGCGTGTCAGTGATAATACGGCTTTCTTCTATATGGGGCAGATGGTGGAGTTTGGAGATACCCGGAAGATATTTACGAATCCCGATAAGGTGGAGACGCAGAACTACATCACGGGACGCTTCGGGTAGCGGATTGTTCCATACAAGCAAAAATAAGTTGTACAAAAGTAATCTTAAAATAGAAACATTATGGTGAAGTTTATCGAATCTGAACTCGTCTTGCTGAAAAAGGAAATAGACGAAATGTGGACCCTGGTATATAATCAGCTCGACCGTGCAGGTGATGCCGTGCTTACGCTGGACCGGGAACTGGCCCAGCAGGTATTGGTGCGCGAACGTCGCGTCAATGCTTTCGAACTGAAAATAGACAGCGACGTGGAGGACATCATTGCCCTTTACAACCCCGTTGCCATCGACCTGCGCTTTGTGCTTGCCATGCTCAAAATCAATACGAACCTGGAGCGTCTGGGCGACTTTGCAGAAGGCATCGCCCGCTTTGCCCTCAACTGCCACGAACCGGCATTGGACACTGAGCTGGTCAAGCAACTCCGTCTCGAAGAGATGATAGCCCAGGTGCTCTCCATGCTCGAGCTTGCCAAGCAGGCACTTCAGGAGGAGAGCCAAGAATTGGCTACCGCTGTGTTTGCAAAGGACAATATGCTGGACGAAATCAATGCGGAGGCCACTGCCATTCTTGCCGACTACATCAGCCGGCATCCGGAGAGTGCACTCTCTTGTCTGAACCTGGTGAGCGTGTTCCGCAAGTTGGAGCGCTCCGGCGACCACATCACGAATATTGCCGAAGAAATAGTGTTCTTTATCGACGCAAAAGTGTTAAAACATAGCGGGCAGACAGACGAACACTACTTAAATGATAAGAAATAAACAAAATTTTAGGATAATTTCAGTGTTTCATGGAAAATAGCCTTATATTTGTCCATTGAAAACGATTGCAGGTGTAGAAAAATGCTTTGAAATGATAATAAACTTAAATGATTTTTCAAAAAGATGTTATAAGACATGTTTTTTAATTTGGTTAGTATCACGAAAAGCGCCTATATTTGCATCGTTATCCTGAAAACAATCTTTTTACCTTAAAAAAAAACTAATACCTATTGAAAACTGAAAAAGGAGGCTTTGTGAAAAGCTTCCTTTTTTTTGTACCTATACGAAGGGCTTTTTGTATCTTTGCGCATATTAATAATAAATCGTGTATAACCTAAAAGTATATAGAACCATGTTTTCCGGAATAGTAGAAGAATGTGCCACATTGGTGGCGATGGTCAAAGACCTGGAGAATGTACATTTTACTTTCAAGTGTTCATTCGTCAGTGAATTAAAAATAGACCAAAGTGTGTCTCACAACGGTGTTTGCCTTACAGTAGTCAGTCTGACAGATGATACCTATACCGTGACGGCCATGAAGGAAACGCTGGACCGTTCCAATCTTGGCTTGTTGCAGGTGGGAGATGAAGTGAATGTGGAGCGTAGTATGATGATGAACGGCCGGCTGGATGGCCATATCGTTCAAGGACATGTGGACCAGACTGCCACTTGCATCGATATAAAGGATGCGGAAGGAAGCTATTACTTTACTTTCCGGTATGCTTTTGACAAGGAGATGGCAAAGCGCGGCTACATCACGGTAGACAAAGGCTCGGTAACGGTCAATGGTGTCAGCCTGACCGTGTGCGATCCCACCGACGATACTTTCCAGGTGGCCATTATTCCTTACACCTTTGAGCATACCAATTTCCATGCTTTCAAAGTGGGCAGTGTGGTGAATCTGGAGTTCGATATCATTGGTAAGTACATCAGCCGCATGATACAATATAAATAAGGTAACGGCACTATGGACGATTTCCTGCAATTAGTGGCATCCCGTCAGAGTGACCGTGCCTATGATATGACTCGTGCCGTGGAGCCTGAGAAATATCGGTGATTTACTTTTTAGACACAGATGACGCAGATGACGCGGATTTTTTTAATATTCCAATCCGCGTCATCCGCGTCTAAAAAATAATCAAAAAGAAAGCAGATACGGAGTTTCCGGAAAGACTTCCGCGTGCTTACAAATCCTTCAGCAGCACCTTGCTTGCATTCTTGTAGTATTCCTCCCGTGCCTTCAGCAATGCTCCCCATTGGTTGTTGAATTCATTTTCCTTATCAATTTTGAAATCTTCTGAGCCGTGCGTGTCCAGTTTGTCCAGTAGGAGGGCCACATTCATTTTGTTGATATCCATGGAAGGCTGGTAAGCGATGTCTTCACTCTTTTCATCGGTCACCACTTCATGTAGGAGGTTGATTTCCTGCAATTCATAAAGGGTTTCGTGTGTCAGCCGGATGGGAATCTGGCACTCTTCGGATATCTCTTCGGCTGTATAGGGCTGGACGTCTTGTTCAAAGCGCTTGGCTATGAGAGACATTATCAGGATGGAGATAAAATCGCGGTAGCGCCGGCTGATATTGCGCGCATCCTTGTCGAAGCTGAAGTTCCGGATATTCTGTCCGGCGTAGGTCAGTTCGGCACCGAATAGGCAGATGGTCCAGGATACCTGCAACCATAGCAGAAACATCGGAAGGGCGGCAAAACTACCATAGATGGCATTGTAACGGGAAACCCACAACTGGCTGCTGATGTAAAGGAATTGGAATGCCTGGTGTGCCGTACCTGCCAGAATACCGGATATGAGTGCGTGTTTCAGCTTGACCTTTGTATTCGGCATAAAGACGTACAGTGCTGTAAACATGAACCAGGTCAGCACGAAGGGGATGAGGCGCACCATAAACTTGCCGACGGGAGCCAGCAGGGTAAAGTCTTCGAGGTTCTTCACCATCGTACTCATGAAGATGGAAAGACCACCGGACACCACCAGCAGAATGGGCATCAGCAGAAGCATAGAGAAGTAATCCGTTATTTTGCGGTACATGCTGCGCGCCTTTTTCACCTGCCAGATGCGGTTGAAGGTGATTTCCATATTGTTGATTAGATTCAGGACTGTCCACAGCAACATAATCAGACCCACTCCGATGAATATTCCACTCTTGGTCTGAGACAAATACGAATTCACGAATTGCAGGATGACTTCCGTGGTTTCCGTAGGACCGCCGAAACCGTTGATAATCTGGCTTTCCATCAGATTATCGAATCCGAAACCGCGGGCTATGGCAAACAAAATGGCAAGAATAGGCACGATGGCAAGCAGCGTACTGTAAGTCAGCGCCGAGGCTTTGTTTACTATCCGGTCTTTGGTGAAGCGGTTGATGCAAAGATAAATCGTCTTGATGATATTGTATACGGAAAAGGTCGTTCGCGTGACTTCATCTTCCGTAATACGCCAGATGTCGTAGGTGAGGAATTTCCAAAGGGCAGCAATACGCTTGTTCATGCTATTATCTCGATTATCCATTGTCAATAAAAAAGCAGTCAGTCTGTAAGCCGGGTTCTGTTCTTCTGTTTCTGAAAAAGCCTAATTAGGAATTATCCATTCTTCATTATCCATTCTCCATTAAAGAAGTGTCTGTCATTTATCTGAGCCGCATGTCACCATACAAGCTTTAGCGGTCTACCCTCCGACATGGAGCGAGCAACTCTCATAACGTCGGTTTACATGACCTTACAACTCCCAAGACGCACAGCCCTTGTGTCGCCACAAGACTGGTAGGCTCTTACCCCACCTTCTCACCCTTACCGTAGCCCAAGGGCGACGGCGGTTATTTTCTTCTACGTTACTCTACCCTCACGGACAGCTTTCTGTTAGGAAGTGGGACGCTCTGTGTTGCCCGGACTTTCCTCATACGCACGAGGCGCAAGCGACAGACCGACCAACTGCTTTATAGGGTACAAAGATAGGCAATATTAATGAAGAATGAAGAATGAAGGATGAAGAATTTGTTGTGCAGTGTGCGGATGCAGTACGGATGAATCCTTCATTCTTCATTCTTTACTCTTAATTATCTTAAAAACATGTATCTATTTCGGAATAAATTCGTAGCTTTGCTATTAGTAATAACCCCCAAATCCTTTTGGCCAATGAAAAAGTTATCCTCTCTTTTTTCTTTATTTCTGTTAATCCCGCTTTTTGCTGTCGCTTCGGAAGTGGGTGACCGTACAATACCTGCAGAAGTGGCGCAACTCGCTGACAGTTTGAAACAAAAGTTTGCACCGGACAAGCGCGTGGCTTTGTTCGATGTGGATTACTCTTTCTCCGGAAAGAATGTGATGTTGCGTGGTGTCACCACTTCGGCAGAGGCAAAGACGGCTTTGCTGGATGGTTTGGCAAAGAAAGGATATGCGGTGATGGATTGTCTGCAAGTGCTTCCGGATGAGGCCGGACTTGAAGGCAAGACGTATGGCATTGTCAATGTGTCTGTGTGCAATCTTCGGGTAGACCCGGATTTCTCTTCAGAAATGATGACGCAAGGCTTGATGGGTATGCCGGTGCGGGTGTTGCAGCGCGACGGCTGGTACCGTATCCAGACACCGGATAACTACATTGCATGGGTACACCGAGTAGGCATACATCCCGTCACGCGGGAAGAGCTGACCGCTTGGAACAATGCAGAGAAAATAGTGGTGACTTCGCATTATGGCTTTGTCTACTCACAGCCCAGCCAGGCATCGCAGACCGTCTCTGATGTTGCTGCAGGAAACCGCCTGAAGTGGGAGGGGACAAAAGGTGCCTTTTATAAGGTGGCTTATCCCGACGGCCGTCAGGGATATATCTCCAAATCCATCTCCATGCCTGAGAAGAAATGGCGTGCCACCTTGAAGCAGGATGCCGCCAGCATTATAGCCACGGCGCATAGCATGATGGGCATCCCTTATCTTTGGGCTGGCACTTCCTCCAAAGGGGTGGATTGTAGCGGCTTCATGCGCACCGTTCTTTTCATGCACGACATCATCATTCCGCGGGATGCTTCCCAGCAGGCATACGTGGGCGAGCATATCGATATCGCTCCTGATTTCAGTAACCTCCAGCCGGGCGATTTGATTTTCTTCGGGCGCAAGGCGACGCCGGAACGCAAGGAACGTGTGGTACATGTCGGCATGTATATCGGCAACAAGCGTTTCATCCATTCGCAAGGCGATGTGCGCGTCAATAGCTTCAGCCTCGACGACGAGCTGTTCGATGAATACAACCTCGGTAGACTGTTGTTCGCTACGCGCGTGTTACCTTATATAAATAAGGAGGCGTCGCTCAATACAACGGAAACGAATCCATTTTATTCAATGTAATAATGTGCTAATGTGCCAATATGCCAATGACCTGCGGCGTGACGGTGCAAACATAACGTAGCATATACATAGCGCAGCCCATTGGCACATTAGCCCATTAGCATATTGGCACATTTAATACACACACAATTATGTCAAACAGAAGAGATTTCCTGAAAACCGCCGCTTTTGCCGCACTCGGCTCAGGCATGGCAATCAATCATGTATTTGCCGGAGGAAATGACGCTCCTTCCTTGTTCAACGTGAACAGTAGGGCAGGTGTAACCCCCAAAATGAAACTGCGTTTCTTCCCCTATGAACTGAAATTGCGCCATGTCTTTACAGTGGCCACCTACTCGCGTACTACCACTCCCGACGTTCAGGTCGAGATAGAATATGATGGCATTATCGGTTATGGTGAAGCCTCCATGCCCCCGTACCTGCAACACGAACTAGGCACGATGGACAGTGTACTGGCTTTTCTGAAGAAGGTGCAGGATGTTATCGGCCAATTCTCAGACCCCTTTCAGCTGGAAGATATACTGGCTTATATAGACAGCCTCTCGGCAGGGGATTCCGCTGCTAAAACTGCTGTGGACATCGCCTTGCACGACCTTGTGGGCAAACTGTTGCAAGCCCCTTGGTATAAGATATGGGGTTTGGACAAGGAAAAGACTCCCTCTACAACTTTCACCATCGGTATTGATACGGCCGACGTGGTGCGTGAAAAGACGAAAGAGTGTGCCGACCAGTTCAATATCCTTAAAGTGAAGCTGGGGCGGGAGAACGACAAGGAAATGATAGAGACCATCCGTTCGGTGACGGACCTTCCGATTGCCATTGATGCCAACCAGGGTTGGAAGGACAAACATCATGCGCTCGATATGATACATTGGCTGCACGAAAAAGGAATTGTCATGATAGAGCAACCGATGCCCAAGGAACAACTGGACGATATTGCATGGGTCACCCAGCAAAGCCCGTTGCCCATATTTGCCGATGAGTCCATTCAGCGTCTGAAGGATGTGGCAGGCTTGAAGGGTGCCTTTACGGGCATCAACATCAAGCTGATGAAGTGTACCGGCATGCGCGAAGCCTGGAAGATGGTGACTTTGGCACGTGCATTGGACATGAAAGTGATGGTAGGATGTATGACCGAGACCTCTTGTGCCATTACCGCTGCCTCCCAATTCTCTCCGGCAGTGGACTTTGCCGACTTGGACGGTAGTCTGCTGATTGCGAACGACCGTTTCAAGGGTATGGAGGTTGTGAAAGGTAAGATAACGTTGCCCGATTTGCCGGGTATTGGAGTGGTGAAGTTATGAGAAAGCTATTGTATACCGTCGCTCTGTTTGTGATGGCTTCTGCATGCAGCACGAAGCCCGAGAGCAAGCCCTATAATTGGGAGGACGACCTGTACCAACGTCTGCTTACGGATTTCTGTATGACGGAATCCCAGGTGAAGGACTATATCCGCAAGTATATTCCCGACGTGACCGATGAGCAGATGCGCCAGTGGGAAGCCTCCAAAGCTTTGGAGTGCATGATGCTGGATGGAGAGAAACGCTATTTCCGCAATGCCGGACCTAATCTGTTTCGTGTGGACTCCACTTGCTATGACATCAAGATAGCCAAGGAAGGCACTTCGCCGAGTGGCAGCGAGAAAGTGAATATGGAGAACCTGCCCGAAATCATTTCTGCTGTGAAGAAAGAGGGCAAGGCCATTGTTGCGCCGAAGCGCATGCGCGTCACCTACACGTTGACCGTAGATACCAATGCCGTGCCTGCCGGGAAAATCATCCGTTGCTGGTTACCCTATCCCCGTCAGGACCAGGCCCGGCAGCAGGATGTCAAGTTCATTTCGGCCAGCGAACCGCAATACACCTTTTCGTCGCCCGAGTGCCGTCACAGTACATTGTACATGGAGAAACGTGCTGTCGAAGGCGAACCGACCGTATTCTCCGAAACCTTTGAGTTTACCGCCAACGGCGAATGGCATAATCTGAAGCCGGAAGATGTGCAGCCCTATGATACGACGACCGCCCTTTATAAGGAATATACTGCCGAGCGTGAGAAGCATATCGTCTTTTCCCCGCGCTTGCGCGAACTTGCTGCCAAATTGACAGCCGGTGAAACCAACCCCTACCTGAAAGCCAAACGTATCTTCCGTTGGGTGAATGACAACTTCCCGTGGGCTTCTGCACGCGAATATTCCACCATTGAGAATATCCCGGAATATGTGTTGGACAACCGTCACGGAGACTGTGGCCAAGTCAGCCTGCTGTTCATTACGCTTTGCCGCATCAGTGGTATTCCCGCACATTTCCAGAGCGGCTTCATGATGCATCCCCGTGCATGGAATCTGCACGATTGGGCAGAAGTCTACTTCGAGGGTGTGGGTTGGGTGCCTGTCGACCAGTCATTCGGCATTCCTGCCTTTGCCCGCAATGCCGACGAAGAATATTTCTTCCTGGGTGGTATAGACTCTTGGCGCATGATTGTGAACACTGATTACGGCATGCCGCTACAGCCCGAAAAGCAGTATCCCCGCAGCGAGACCGTCGACTTCCAGCGTGGCGAGGTGGAGTGGGAGGGAGGTAACCTCTACTTCCCGCAGTGGGGCTACCACATGGACATTGATTACTTGAATTATTAAGGTGCTATCTGCCCTCTAAAAACAGATGATGCGTTCAGCCCGAACACATCATCTGTTTGGTATAAACGCATCATCTGTTTACCCCAAATGCATCATCCGTTTCGGCCGCAACGGGTGATGCGTCTTTTTATACCCTATCTGTCAGTTCTTTAACAGTCAGCAATCGTACATAAATGCTAATTTGTCAGTCTTTGCCGTTAACCGCTGTTAAGCCCTAAATATCCTCTGTTAAAAGAGAACAAAAAAGAGTGACAAGCGGAATAACTGAACGTTTTTTGTCGTTATTTTAACGTCGTAATGTTAAACGAAACTTGAATATTAACAATTTAAAGAATAGGAAGAATAGTATGAAACAGACAACAAAAAACATCCTTGGAGTTGCGGCTATCGTGCTCCTGAGCTCTGGAGTGGCTGGATTGACCACTTATAAGATGCTGAATAAGGAAAAGCCTGCCGCATTCAGCGAGTTGTTCCAACAGAACCCCAATAATCTGCTACCGGCGGCTTTCCATGCAACGGATGCCCAGCCAGTGGATTTGACACAAGCAGCGGAGAGTTCGCTCCATGCTGTAGTGCATATACGTGCCACTCAGTTGAGTAAGACCCAGACGGTACAAGAACAGCCGGATATTTTTGACTTCTTCTTTGGAGACGGTCGTGGACGCCAGCGCCAGATACAGACCCAGCCGCGTGTAGGTTTCGGTTCGGGTGTCATCATCTCCAAAGACGGATATATTGTGACGAACAATCACGTGGTGGAAGGTGCTGATGAAATCACTGTGAAACTGAATGACGACCGTGAGCTGAAAGGACGCATCATCGGTACTGACCCCAGCACGGACTTGGCATTGATTAAGATTGAAGGGGATGACTTTCCGACAATTCCGGTTGGTGACTCCGACCAGTTGAAGGTGGGAGAATGGGTATTGGCAGTAGGTAATCCGTTCAACCTGAACTCTACCGTAACAGCTGGTATCGTCAGTGCAAAAGCCCGTTCCATTGGCTCTTCTGCCTCCAATGGACAAGCTGCAAACATCCAGTCTTTCATTCAGACGGATGCTGCCATCAACCAAGGTAATAGTGGTGGTGCGTTGGTGAATGCCAAAGGCGAGCTGGTTGGTATCAATGCCATGCTTTACTCACCCACGGGTGCTTATTCCGGCTATGGTTTTGCCATCCCTACCAGCATTATGACAAAGGTGGTAGCCGACTTGAAACAGTTTGGTACCGTGCAGCGCGCGCTCCTTGGCATCAAGGGTAGTGATTTGAGCACAGACCTGCAGATGGACGAACGCTGGACCGAAGAACTGAAGAAGAAGGCCGACGAACTTGGTGTGAAAGAGGGTATCTATGTGGCCGAAGTTGTTGAAGGTGGTTCCGCTGCCGGCATCTTGAAGGAAAATGATGTAATCATAGCATTGAACGGCAAGAAGATTCACAAGTTCTCGGATTTGCAGGAAATGCTGGCAAAACACCGTCCGGGCGACAAAGTGAAGGTAACAGTGGTTCGTGACAAGAAGGAAAAGGAATTCGAAATCACGCTGAAGAATGAGCAAGGCACTACGAAGGTAGTGAAGGATGCCGGAATGGAAATCTTGGGTGCAGCCTTCAAGCCCGTATCTTCCGAGCTGAAGAAGCAGTTGAACCTGGGTTACGGTCTGGAAGTTACCGGGGTTACCAATGGCAAGATGGCCGATGCAGGTATCCGCAAGGGCTTCATCATTCTGAAAGCCAACGGAGTGCCGATGAAGACGGTAGACGATTTGGAAAAGGCGATGAAAGAGGCAAGAAAGTCTCCTGAGCAAGGTTTGTTCATCACCGGTATGTTCCCGTCAGGAAAACGTGCAATGTATGCCGTTGATTTGACTCAAGAATAAAAAATAGGGATAGTTAGGTAAGAAGATTGTAATATTAGCTAACAATAGCGAAAAAGGGGGTGTCGGTACAATACATACCGGCATCCTTTTTGTTATATAGGATAAGATATAAATAAGGTGAAAAAGTTGGGATGAAATTATTGTAACAAAATAATTTGTCGTACCTTTGCAACCCAAATCTGTATTATAAGAATGAGACAACTTAAAATTACAAAAAGTATCACTAACAGAGAGAGCGCTTCTCTTGACAAGTATTTGCAGGAAATCGGTCGCGAAGACCTCATTACTGTTGAAGAGGAAGTGGAGCTCGCTCAGCGCATCCGCAAGGGTGACCGTGTTGCACTGGAGAAATTGACACGTGCCAATCTGCGTTTCGTTGTATCTGTGGCCAAGCAGTACCAAAACCAAGGTTTGAGTTTGCCCGACTTGATTAACGAGGGTAATTTAGGACTGATCAAGGCTGCCGAAAAGTTCGATGAAACACGTGGTTTCAAGTTCATCAGTTATGCAGTATGGTGGATACGTCAGTCCATTCTGCAGGCTTTGGCAGAGCAGTCGCGTATTGTACGTCTTCCGTTGAACCAGGTAGGTTCGCTGAATAAAATCAGCAAGGCCTTCTCCAAGTTCGAGCAGGAAAACGAACGTCGTCCGTCTCCTGAAGAGCTTGCCGATGAACTGGAAATCCCTGTTGACAAAATCTCTGATACGCTGAAGGTGTCCGGCCGTCACATTTCGGTGGACGCACCTTTTGTAGAAGGAGAGGACAACAGCTTGCTCGATGTACTGGTCAACGATGACTCCCCTATGGCTGACCGCTCTTTGGTGAACGAGTCTCTTGCGAGGGAAATTGATAGAGCTCTTTCTACGTTAACCGATAGGGAAAAAGAAATCATACAGATGTTTTTCGGTATCGGACAGCAGGAAATGACATTAGAGGAAATCGGCGACAAATTCGGCTTGACCCGTGAGCGTGTGCGTCAGATTAAGGAAAAAGCAATCAGAAGATTAAGACAAAGTAATCGTAGTAAATTGCTCAAATCTTATTTGGGATAAATAAGAAATATCAGTTTCCGACAAATAGAAGGAATTAAAAACCGTACGTCTTTAGTAGGCGTGCGGTTTTTTTTATATCTTTGCCCCATTGATAATTCATAACTTATAACTCAATGAAATACGTTCGTATACTTTGTGCCGTAGCTTTGGTTTTTGCGTTGTGCTCGGCTTTTACAATGAAAGATAAGGAAAAGGCTGTATATGCTTTTGGTGTGGCGGCTTCTTTCAATGACTCCATCGTATATTATACAGACATCCAGGTATTGGACAGCGTAGAGCTGGATAAGAATGGATTCTTGCCCAAGCGTGATTTATACACTTACCAGCTCAAGAACTATCTGGAGTACAATCTGAAGAAGCCGGACTATACTTGTATGATTTATTTCTCTGAAAACAGGAAAAAGTTGGAAAAAGAGGCTGTAAAGGTAAAAGGTAAGTATAAGAAGAGTAAGAATATGGTTTTGCAGGTGGTGAAGCCTGAAGCTTTCACATTTACAAAACCGCAGGAATAATTTAGGGAATATACATATGATGAAATCCAGACTCTTTCTACTATTGTGGATGTGCTGCTCGGTTTTACTGACAGCATGCGAAAACGACGAACCGACGCCGCAGCCTCCCGTTGAAGGTAGTCGTACGGTACTGGCTTATCTGGCTTCGGATAATAGTTTATCCAGCTTTGCACTGGCAGATTTGGAGGAGATGAGGTTGGGTATGGAGAAAGTGAGCGCTAACAACGTGCATTTGCTGGTATATATAGATTCCAATTCTTCACCGCGTCTCATAGAGCTGAAAAATGAAGGTGGAGAATTGGTGGAAAATACGGTAAAGACATACGAAAACCGTAATTCGGTAGGTGTGGCTGAGACACTGGAAGTGTTTGATGACGTCTTTAAAAACGATGAATATAGAGCTGAAAGCTATGGTCTGATTTATTGGTCTCATGGAGATGGTTGGATTCCTAATCCACTTCCTGCTACAAGATGGGTGGGGCAGGATGGTAATCGCTATATGAATATTTCAGACTTGGTTACGATATTGTCTGCCGACGCTGTTCCCCATTTTGATTTTGTCTTGTTCGATGCCTGCTTTATGCAGTCCATCGAAGTGGCTTATGCCTTGCGCAGCTTTACCGATTATTACATTGGCTCGCCCACGGAAATTCCCGGACCGGGTGCACGCTATGATGTGCTTGTTCCTGCACTGTTCTCGGATGGTGAAGTGGCATTGAAGGTAGCTGCCGCTTATTACACCCCCTACAAAGAAATTTATTTGGGACAATGGATTCAGAATGACCCTTGGAATGCTGGTGTATCTGTTTGCGTGTTAAAAAGTTCAGAACTGGAACCCTTAGCAAGCATCACCAAGCAAGTCTTGTCCGATAATACCGATAGCGACGAGCTACGTTCCATCGTCTTTGATTACGATCAACGCTCTAAAATGCATGTCGGTTATTACGATTTTGTGGAACTGATACAGCAGCTGACGGATGCTTCCGGATTTGCTGCTTGGAAACAGGCATATGATTTTGCTGTTCCCTATTGGCAGACTACTCCTAAGAATTGTTCTGGTTCTACCGGCATGTTCTCTATGGAAGGTTCCAGCGGTGTTTCCCATTACATCCCTTCATCTTCCCACCAGTCGGCTGCAGTCGCTTATCGTTCCACAGAGTGGTATAAATCTGCCGGCTTCTCCAAGCTTGGTTGGTAATTTATAGAAAATTTGTATACAGAACGGATTATTATAGGTGTAACAACTTGTAATAATCCGTTTTTTTATGTCTGTTCTCATTAAAAATAAGTCTCTTAACGATATTTTCCTTTGGAAATTATGTTCTATTGAGAATAATTCTTTTCTTTGCATCATCAAACTTAAAAAACGAAGAATTATGAAATATGTAATCATTGGCGGTGTAGCAGGTGGAGCCACGGCAGCCGCCCGACTAAGAAGAGTGGACGAAATGGCTAAAATTCTCTTATTGGAGAAAGGCCCTTACATCTCGTACGCTAATTGTGGTTTACCTTATTATATAGGCGGAGTGATAGCAGAGCGCGAGAAGCTGCTGGTGCAGACACCCGAATCTTTCGGCAAGCGCTTCCGCATTGATGTGCGTGTGCAGAATGAAGTAATCGCCATCCATCCCAAAAACAAGACCGTTACCATACGCAATGTGGAAGGCAAGGAGTACGACGAAAGCTATGACAAACTTTTGCTTTCTCCCGGTGCCAACCCCGTGAAGCCCCCCTTGGAAGGCATTAATTCCGAAGGCATCTTCACGTTGCGCAATGTAGAAGATACCGACCATATCAAGGCTTATATCTCGGACAAGCAGGTGAAACGCGCCGTGGTGGTAGGTGCCGGTTTCATCGGATTGGAAATGGCGGAGAACCTGCATCATGCCGGTGTTCATGTGTCTGTAGTCGAAATGGGTAATCAGGTGATGGCACCTATCGACTTCTCTATGGCGGCACCTATTCATCAGCATCTGTTGCAGAAAGGCGTCTCTCTCTATCTGGAAGAAGGAGTAACCCATTTCAAGCGTACGGACAACGGAATCACCGTATTCCTGAAAAGCGGAAAGGCCATTCCTGCCGATATGGTGTTACTCTCCATCGGTGTGCGTCCTGCCACTGCATTGGCGCAACAAGCCGGCTTGAAACTGGGCGAGATGGGCGGTATCTGGGTAGACGAACACTTGGAGACTTCCGAAAAAGACATCTATGCTGTGGGCGATGCCATCGAATATCCTCATCCGCTGACCGGAAAGCCCTGGCTCAATTATCTGGCAAATCCTGCCAACCGCCAGGGACGTATCGTTGCTGATAATATGGTGTTTGGCAATACTGTTTCCTACGAAGGAGCTATCGGCACCTCCATTGCCAAAGTATTCGACATGACGGTAGCCTCTACGGGCCTTGCAGCCAAACGCTTGAAGCAGTGGGGCATGGAATATCAAAGCTCGGTGACTCACTCGGCATCTCATGCCGGTTACTATCCGGATGCCCTGCCTTTGACCTTGAAACTGACTTTCCATCCCAAAACCGGTAAACTCTATGGTGCGCAATGTATCGGTTATGAGGGAGTGGACAAGCGAATCGACCAGATAGCCGGACTCATCAAGCGGGGTGGCACAGTCTACGATTTGATGGAGACGGAGCACACGTATGCGCCTCCTTTCTCCTCGGCCAAAGACCCCATCGCTATTGGCGGCTATGTAGCATCGAACATTATCAGCGGTGCTATGCCTGTCATCTCTTGGCGCGAGCTGGTAGAAGAGAAGGATAAAGTGATGCTGATAGATACCCGTACGCCCGAGGAATTCTCTTTCGGCACCATTCCGGGAGCCGTCAATATTCCGTTGGACGAAATGCGCGAGCATTTGGCAGAGATACCTACAGACAAGCCGGTAGTGCTTTTCTGTGCTGTGGGTCTGCGCGGTTATCTGTCCCTGCGCATCCTGATGGGGTGCGGCTATCGCAATGTGCGCAATCTGATAGGTGGTTATAAGACCTACTCCACGGCAACAGCACCTCTGCCGTCTCTATCTGCTCCGGCAGGCGGCGGCTCTTCTTCTTCTTCGGTAGAGGCTGCTACTGATGATGTTCCTGCGGATGCATCAGTGTCCAAGAAGGAAACGTTGAAGATAAATGCTTGCGGTTTGCAATGTCCGGGACCTATCATGCAGGTGAAAAAGGCGATGGATAGCATTGCTGTGGGCGAGCGTGTGGAGATTGTGGCAACCGATGCCGGTTTTGCACGCGATGCTTCTGCCTGGTGTGATACGACGGGAAATAAATTGATAGAGAAGCATGACGAGAAAGGACGCTATACGGTAGTCATCGAGAAAGGTGCTCCGGCTTGTACATCTGCTTCCAATGTTTCTGCAGCCGGGGGTAGGGGAAAGACGCTGATTCTGTTCAGTGACGACCTGGACAAAGCGCTGGCAACCTTCGTACTAGCAAACGGAGCAGCGGCAACGGGACAGAAAGTAACCATTTTCTTCACCTTCTGGGGACTGAACGTCTTGAAGAAAGTGCAGAAACCCAGTGTGCAGAAGGACTTCTTCGGCAAGATGTTCGGCATGATGCTGCCGTCCAGCTCTTTGAAACTGAAGTTGTCGCAGATGAATATGTTTGGCATGGGCAGCCGCATGATGCGCTTCTTGATGAAGCGCAAGGGAGTGGATTCTTTGGAGTCGTTGCGCTCGCAGGCATTGGCGCAGGGAGTGGAATTCATTGCTTGCCAGATGTCTATGGATATGATGGGCATCCAGCACGAAGAACTTCTGGATGAAGTAACCATCGGCGGCGTGGCTACCTATATGGAACGTGCGGACAAGGCAAATGTGAACTTATTTATATAGGAGGACAAGATATGGAGACTTTATGTAAAATCCGTGATGTTTATCGGGCTATTGCCGAGTTCGAGGTGCAGTTTACGCAGATGTATGATTTATCGCTGAATGAAGGAATGCTGTTGTGCACGCTGCTCAATACTCCTAAGCTTACCTCCAGTGAGATAGCCGAGGCACTGGGTTTGTCTGCCTCCAACACTTCAAAGGTCATTCGCTCTGTCGAGGGAAAAAAGCTCATTACCCGTCTGATAGGTAAGGAAGATAAGCGTCAGATGCGTTTTTCTCTTACGACAGAAGGCAAGAACCGGATTTCGGATATTAAGAATGCTACTTTCGAATTGTCGGAGTTGTTGCAGCAGGTAGTTAGCCTCGTATAGTTTTGTGTAAAAGCGAATTAATATCGTGTTTGCAGGAAGTTAATATCCTGCGGACACGATATTTGTTTTTTGTAGGACACGTTATTAACTTCTTGCACGACATGTTGTTAGTATCGTGTATTGCATGCTATAAATTGTTTGTATCTGTTCGTGTGTATTTCTATCTTTTATTACTGAGAAATTTACTAAGAATCTTTAATAATGTCTCTTTCGACAATTTCTTAACTCTTAATCAATTCTTTTCTCTGTTTTAAAAATGAACTTGATTGGAAAAGCCATTCTTTATGAATCGCCTATATACTCAGTCGTATTTCCGTAAAGGAACACAAGCTTGATACCAAAGAAATAAATTGAAACTTTCTATGTCAATTGCCTAATATTATTTTACTTTGCTGTCAAATAGTAAGCAATACAGCGATTGATATGCAGAAATTATTGTCTTTGCCGCCTAATCTGGTGTCGGCATTCTATGAACTGGAAAATGTGGACCGTACGGAATGGTTTTGTACTTCCGACCCGGTGGGAATGAAACTTGGCTCGGGTGGGGGAACTACCTGGCTCTTGAGAGAATGGCAGAAGGAACGGGATAGGAAGTATTTGGCGGAGGAGCGTATTCCAACAGAAAAGTGCATTCCAACAGAGAAAAGCCTTCCAGCAGAGAAGCGTATTCTGCTGCATGCCGGAGGACAAAGCCGTCGTTTACCGGGATATGCACCGTCGGGCAAGATATTGACCCCGATTCCGGTGTTTCGCTGGGCGCGTGGACAAAAACTGGGACAGAATTTATTATCCCTTCAACTCCCACTTTACGAAAAGATAATGGAGCGGGCTCCCGAAAGACTGCGTACGCTGATTGCCAGTGGTGACGTATATATCCGTGCGGAAAAGCCGCTTCAAGAGATTCCCGATGCAGATGTGGTGTGCTATGGACTGTGGGTAGACCCGTTGCTCGCCACACATCATGGTGTGTTTATCTCGGACCGGAATCAACCGGAATCCTTGGATTTCATGCTTCAGAAACCCTCTCTGGAAGAATTGGAAAACCTCTCCAAGACACATCTCTTTTTAATGGATATCGGCATCTGGCTATTGAGCGACCGGGCCGTTGACTTGCTGATGAAACGTTCGCAGAAGGCAGATGGGGCTTTGGACGTGGATACGCCATATTCCGACTTGAAATACTATGACTTGTATGCTGACTTTGGCTTGTCCTTAGGAAATCATCCCCGTATTGAGGATGAAGAGCTGAATAGCCTCTCCGTCGCCATATTGCCTTTGCCCGGAGGCGAATTCTACCATTATGGAACAAGCCGCGAACTGTTGTCTTCAACCGTCACCTTACAGAATAAGGTCTACGACCAGCGCCAGATTATGCACCGGAAGTTGAAGCCCAATCCGGCCATCTTTGTGCAGAATGCAGAAGTGCATCTCCCCCTTACTCCGAAGAACGACAGTCTTTGGATTGAAAATAGCTTTGTTGGGGCTTCTTGGCGGCTGGGGGCACGGCAGATTATCACGGGTGTTCCCAAGAATGACTGGAGGCTGACCATTCCAGACGGTATCTGCATTGATATAGTTCCGCTTGCCGACCAGCGCTGGGCAGTACGCCCCTATGGTTTTGACGATACTTTTAAGGGGGATATTCGGGATGAAAAGACACTGTTCCTTGGAATGTCGTTTTCGGAATGGCTGGTCGAACGGGAATTGTCGGTGGAAGACATCACCGGCAGAAAAGAGGACCTGCAGGCTGCTGCCATCTTCCCGGTTGTGGAAGATAAAGAGCAGATGGGGACAGTGCTTCGATGGATGGTTTCCGAACCGGGCTTGACGGAAGGAAAGGCTGTCTGGCTGGAAAGTCGTCGGTTGTCCGCCGACGAAATTTCAGCACAAGCCGACTTGCGTCTGCTGTATGCACAGCGGGAGAGCTTCTGCAAAGGAAACTGGGAAGTGCTGGCACGCAACCATGCAAAGAGTGTATTCTATCAACTCGACTTGATGGATGTGGCCGGTGAATTCCATAAATTCGGCATTGACAAGCCGGAAGTGTTGCCGACAGATGCCTCGCTGATGCAGCGTATCCATAACCGGATGCTGCGTGCACAGATTGAGAAGCTGGACGGAAGGGACTTCAAGGCAGATGAGCAGGCCGCATTCAACTTGTTGCGCGAAGGATTGCTGACTGATTTGTATGAACGCAAGAGCAGTCCTCGCCTGAATGTGTATAGTGACCAGATTGTATGGGGGCGTAGCCCCGTACGCATAGATATGGCGGGAGGATGGACGGACACTCCGCCTTACTCCTTGTTTGCCGGTGGGAGTGTGGTGAATATTGCCATTGAACTGAACGGGCAGCCGCCTTTACAAGTGTACATCAAACCTTGCGCGGAGCATCGCATCGTGTTGCGCTCCATTGATATGGGAGCCATGGAGGTGGTGAATACTTTTGAGGAATTGCAATCCTATTGCATGATAGGTTCCCCCTTTTCCATTCCCAAAGCAGCATTGGCGCTGGCCGGGTTTGTTCCGGCTTTTTCAGAAACGGCTTATCCTTCGCTGGAAAAACAACTGGAAGCCTTCGGCACAGGTATAGAGATTACATTGCTTTCTGCCATACCTGCAGGTTCCGGTCTGGGCACAAGCTCCATTTTGGCTTCTACTGTCTTGGGTTCATTGAGTGACTTTTGCGGACTGATGTGGGATAAGAACGAAATATGCCGCCGTACGCTTGCCCTGGAACAGTTGCTGACGACCGGTGGCGGTTGGCAAGACCAATACGGTGGGGTACTGCAAGGTATCAAACTGTTGCAGACGGAGGCTGGATTTGCCCAGCAGCCATTGGTACGCTGGTTGCCCGAGCATTTGTTTACCCATCCGGAATACCGCGATTGCCATCTGCTGTATTATACGGGCATTACGCGTACAGCCAAGGGCATCCTTGCAGAAATAGTACGCTCCATGTTCCTCAACTCTTCCCTGCACCTGGGGTTATTAGAAGAGATGAAAGCACATGCCTTGGATATGGCCGAAGCCATTCAACGGAATGACTTCAAGAGTTTCGGAACACTGGTAGGCAAGACATGGATGCAGAAGAAGGCACTGGACAGTGGAACAAATCCTCCTGCCGTAGAGGACATCATCCGTCAGATAAAAGACTATACCTTAGGATATAAACTGCCGGGAGCCGGTGGGGGAGGTTATCTGTATATGGTGGCTAAGGATCCGCAGGCAGCCCTGCGCATCCGTGAGACCTTGACGCTGAATGTACCGAATCCGAGAGCCAGGTTCGTAGAAATGTCACTCTCGGATAAGGGATTCCAGGTGTCGCGGAGCTGAAATTCATCATTCATGATGATACGGCCCCCCGTTCAGTATGGTCATCGCCCGGTAGAGTTGCTCCACAAAGATGAGGCGCACCATCTGATGGGAAAAGGTCATGCGTGAGAGGGACATCTTCTCGTGTGCCGCTTCGTACACTTTGGGGGAGAATCCGTAAGGGCCTCCGATAATAAATACCAGCCGTTTGTTCACGGTATTCATCTTGCGCTTCATATAGTCTGCAAACTCTATGGAGCGCATTTCTTTTCCACCTTCGTCCAGCAGTACGACCACATCTCCCGGCTGGAGAGCTTTCAATATCAGTTCCCCTTCCTTTTCCTTCTGCACTTCCATGGAGAGGCTCTTGGTGTTTTTCAGTTCGGGGATGACTTCCATCTCGAATGAGAGATAACGCTTGGTACGTTGCACATAGTCGTTGATGGCTGTTATAAAGTGTTGTTCTACAGTTCGTCCTACAACGAGCAGAGTAGTTTTCATACTGGTTCTGTTTTGATTAGCGCACAAATTTAGCATTTTTTTATTGTATTTTGAGACAAATGCTTACCTTTGCCTATCATAAATACTTGTGAAAATGAAAAAACGGGTAATCTTTTTGTTGACCGGTCTCTTCATTTGGACGTCTGTGCTGCTGGCTCAGAATGTTCCCGAGGGAGTGATTGGAGCCTTCAAGGAAGGAAACTCTCAGGAGCTCAACAAGTATCTGGGTGACAAGGTCGATTTAATCATTCAGAATAAGTCGACCCACGCCGACAAGCGGACGGCAGAGGGCACAATGGCTGCTTTCTTTTCCAACCACAAGGTCGGCAGTTTTAATGTGAACCATCAGGGGAAGCGCGATGAGTCCGGTTTCGTCATCGGTACCTTGATGACCGCAAATGGAAACTTTCGGGTGAATTGTTTCTTCAGAAAAGTACAGAGCAAATATGTCATACATCAAATAAGGATAGATAAAACAGATGAATAAGGAAGAAGAATTGATTGACAGGCTGATAGACCTGGCTTTCGCCGAAGATATAGGCGATGGAGACCATACAACCCTTTCGTGCATTCCTGCTACGGCAATGGGCAAGTCCAAACTGTTGATAAAAGAACCGGGCATCCTGGCCGGTATCGAGATAGCAAAGGAGGTGTTCCGCCGTTTCGATCCTACCATGAAGGTGGAAGTGTTCATTAATGACGGTACAGCCGTAAAGCCTGGTGATGTGGCCATGATTGTGGAAGGCAAGATACAGTCTTTGTTGCAAACGGAGCGTCTGATGCTGAACATCATGCAGCGCATGAGTGGCATTGCCACCATGACACATAAGTATGCCGAGCAACTGAAAGGTACGAATACCCGTGTACTCGATACCCGCAAGACTACTCCGGGCATGCGTATCCTCGAGAAAATGGCAGTGAAAATCGGTGGCGGTGTAAACCACCGTATCGGCTTGTTCGATATGATTTTGCTGAAAGACAACCATGTGGACTTTGCGGGAGGCATCGACAAGGCCATCAACCGTGCGAAGGAATATTGCAAGGGAAAAGGCAAGGACCTCAAGATAGAAATAGAAGTGCGCAACTTCGACGAATTGCAGCAGGTGCTCGACCTGGGCGGTGTAGACCGTATCATGTTCGACAACTTTACGCCGGCAATGACAAAGAAGGCCGTAGAGATGGTAGGCGGCCGCTATGAAACGGAATCTTCCGGCGGCATCACGTTTGATACGCTCCGCGACTATGCCGAATGCGGTGTAGACTTTATCTCAGTCGGTGCGCTGACCCATTCTGTGAAGGGATTGGATATGAGTTTTAAAGCATGTTGACAAAGGCAGAACGCGTTATTGCAGAATAATAAGGAAAGCCTCTCATAAAGAATGCTGCATTAAGGCAGATTTATGAGAGGCTTTCTCTTGATAACCGGTAGAGTAATGGCACCCGGAAAAACAGATGGTGTATTTGGGAGAAACAGATGGTCTGTTTGGGGCAGATAGATGATGCGTTTGGCTGTAACGGATGATGTGTTTCAATGGATAAATAGCGTAGGAAGGTATGAAAAACATAACATGGAATAAAGTAAAAACAACTGTCAAAGGTTGGCAAGTGGGAGACTACATCCGGCAGACTTCCATTGTGGTGATTGGTGTACTGATTACCTTTGCCGGTAGTGAGTTGGTTACTCAAAACTCCGAGAAGAAAGATATTCAAGCCACCATGTCGCTGATTAGGGATGAACTGAAAAGCAACCGGGAGAATTATGAGAGTATCGTTTCAGAGTTTAGAGAGGATGAACGTCTTTCCAGCTTATTGGTGGAGTATGATTTAAAGCATCGGACGATACCGGAAGATTCATTGATACAGTTCCGCTTTCTTATGGGGCATATCCGCAGTTTTTATTATAGTCAGAATGCATTGGATATACTTAAAAACTCCATGTTGATGCAGAAGATTTCAGATAAAGAGCTACTGTTGCAGTTGACCGGAATCTATGAGGTATTGGATGGATTTAGGGCGACTATGAATGGCTATTACGATATGAAGGACGAAATTATGGTTCCTTTCCATTTGGCATTGACTGATGAACAGACGGACCAGATAAATCGTGGAGGATATGAGGCGTGGGATATTTACTTGTCGGACAGGTCGGTACGGAACTTTGTCAGGGTAGCGCGGAACTATTTTACGCCGGACTATGTAGAACGTGTGGGAAAACGTATAGACGAGGCAATACAAGCGCTTGAGAAAAAGTATCATTTAGAATGAAAAGATATGGGAAAGACAAGCTTTAACAGGTTGAACCATAAGATAAAAAGCTGGCGCATAGGTGATTATTTCCGTCAGTTCAGTATTGTGGCTGCGGGCATCATTGTCACTTTCTGGGGAAACGACCGGATTACCGAGAACGCCCGCCAAAAGGAAGTGCGTGCTACGATGCAGCTGATAACGGAAGAGTTGGAATATAATAAGCAGGAGCTCCGTAATATAAAGCACTTGTTGGATATTGACATACACATGAGTCTGCTGTTGAAGGAACATGATATGGATGTATCCAAGATACCGACAGATACTCTGTGGAAGTATGGCAAGCTTTTCAATAATATGGATGAATTCTCTTATAGGACAGATGCGCTGGATGTGCTGAAAGGTTCTTCATTGATGCAGTATATACCGGACAAACGTATGTTGCAGGATGTATTGCAGACTTATTTTGAGTTGGGCAGGAAACAGAGGGATGTCGGTGATTACTATGCAACGAAAACAGATGCTCTTATGAGTGCTGCCATGTCCAGGGAGTTGGCGCATGTTTTTGATGGTGACGACAGTCTTCGGGACCAGGCCTTGTTTCTTGTGCAGTATAAGAAATTTATCAATTACGTCAACATGGTTCCCGGTTTTCTGTATTGGCATGAATTTGATGAATTGGATGAAAGGCTGGCCAAGCAGATTCAAGTATTGAAAGCCAAATATAAGTAATCTCCGTTCTTTAACATCTTTTTATATTTAATTCAGCAGCATTTTCAAAAATGCTGCGTCTAACTAACAAACGACGCGAAGAGGCGTCCGTAAAACGAGCACTGACATTGGAAAATGAGATAGAACTGATTGAGGGCTGCCGGGCAGGAAAGGATTCCGCCCGAAAGGAATTATACACCCTCTACTCCAAGCAGATGCTGGCGGTATGTTACCGCTATACGGGCGATGTCGATGCGGCCCATGACGTATTGCACGATGGCTTCATCAAAATTTTCACCCACTTCACCTTCCGTGGCGAATGTGCATTGAGTACCTGGGTGACAAGGGTAATGGTGACGCAGGCGATAGACTACCTGCGGAAACAGCAACGTTTCAGCCAACTGGTGGTGAATGAGGAACAATTGCCCGACATTCCGGATGAAGCAGGCATTGCCGAAACCGGAGGCCGTATTTCCGAAGAAATGCTGATGGCGTTCGTGGCGGAACTTCCCGATGGATGCCGTACTGTATTCAACTTATACGTCTTTGAGGAGAAATCGCACAAGGAAATAGCCGAAATCCTCCACATCAAAGAGCATTCGTCTACCTCGCAGTTGCATCGTGCTAAGTGTTTGTTGATAAAAAGAATTAAAGAATATACTGAATATGAGAGAAAATGATGAAATAACCGGTTTGTTCCGCAGTCGTCTTGCCGGCGCAGAGATGACAGTGCGGGAGGACTTCTGGGAAGGGTTGCAACGTGACTTGCCGTCACCGGTTGCCGCAAAAGGCAGGAGGCAGCTTTTTCTTTCTCCGAGGTTTCACCGCGTAGCCGCAGCCGCCTCTGTTGTATTTGTACTGGGAGCTGCTTCTGCCGCTTTCTGGTATTTCTCTCCGAAAGAGGAAATCAAGGAGGCCTTTACACAAGTGGCGGCCATGACGCCGGAAGGTAACTTGAACGGGGATGTGGTGCAGGAAAGTTTTCCCTCTATCCATCAGGCCAACCCCATGGCACAAAAGCCCGGTACACAGCATCCCGCCAACGGCATTCCGGCAGGATTGACGGCGCAGGCCGATGAGGATGAATCCATGTCTGTCCATGTTTCCATCCGGATTACCCAACGGGTGTACGGAAACCAGCAGCAGCCGGGAAACGGTTATTACAGTAACGGAACTCCGGCCGGAAACGGGAACTACCATTCAAATCCTGGCCATAAGGATGCTGATATAGATAGAATGCTGCCATCTTCTGAGGAAGAACCGGCAAAGTCTGTGGCTGTATCGCCATCTAAGCCCCGTAATTGGGCATTGAAAGCAGGCATCGGCACTTCCCTGCCGAAAGGGAATTTCCATATGCCGTTCACGGCCGGGGTAAGCGTGGAACGTTGTTTGAACAAGCATTTCTCCTTGGAAGCCGGTCTTCAGTATAATTGCTTGGATGGTGACCATACGTTGCATACGCTGGGAATTCCGGTAAGGCTGAACATGATGCTGGCCAGTACGCCGAAAGTGGATTTCTATGCTATGGTAGGTGGAGCAGCCGAGAAATGCATTGCAGGTGCTCCGGACAATGGTTTCGGTGCAGAGCCGGTACAGTTGTCGGTTGCTGCCGGAGTAGGGGTACGCTATAAAATGAACAACCGTTTTGCCTTGTTTGCAGAGCCGTCTGTATCCCATCATTTCGATACGGACTCGCAGACAAGAACCTTGCGTACGGAACGGCCCACCAATCTGAATCTGTTGTGCGGCGTGCGCATGACTTATTAATCTTAAATACCATACAAATATGAAGACTCTATACAATAAATTACATATATTCGGGCAGACTATGCTGCTCGTATTCTTTACTCTTTCTGTTCTCTCTTTGAGCTCTTGCAGCAAAGAAACGTTGGACTACAACCATCCGGATGTAGACTTGTTTGTCAAGCAGTTGAAGGCTGGCAAATATTCTACCCAAAGTCCGGATGGATTGAGTAACATGCCCAAGTTCACTTCCGAAGATATAGAGGAATTGCTGAAGTATGCCGAGGACTTGACGGTCATTCCCTCTTTCCCCCTGGCTCCGGTATCCTATTCGGCAGGTGGCAAGCTGCGTTTGGGCGAATGCATCCTGTGGACGGTAGAGACTATCCGCCTCGGGAACAATGCTTCGATGGGATGCAAGATGGTACATACGGATGCGGAGAATTATGAAGGTATCTATTTCCTTTCGGACGAAGAGGTGCTGGATGCCGCTTCGCGCTACCGCCGCTGGTGGGAAACCCGTAAGTATCCACGGACTATGTGGACGATTGATCCCTGCTATGACGAACCGCTTTGTGGCAGCGGATATATGTGGTGGTGACCTGTTTTTAGGGATTAAGGATTAGGTATTAAGTAATCAAACTGTCAGGTGAAGAGATTTATACTTGTAATGGGGCTGCTCTGTGCAGTAGCCTTCCCTTGTTATGCCCAAAACTGGACCCCTCAGGACTCGTTGAGGCTGAACCGGTTGCTGAAGGGCGAGGGGGAGGTAAAACTGAATCCGGAGGTATTGCAGGAATTGGAAATGAACAATTCTCTGGGTACTCCGAAAGCGGTGATGGACAAGTCGTGGATGGATTTTGATAATTCATTGCCCGTCATGCCGAAAGCGCCCGAGAAAAAAGTGGTGCTTACCTTACGTCCTTATACAGCCAATACCAAATATAATTGGGACCCCATTTATCAGAAAAAAATCAAGGTAGACAAGGATACTTGGCGAGGAGATGAATTCTATGCGCTTAAGATTCTGATGATTCCTACGAACTGGGCTAAACATCCGTTTGATGCCGGTCCGCGTGAGACGGTGGAGCAGATTGAAGCAACCGGTTTGCGTTACCGGGTGACGGAGCGGGCCAATAATATGGCTGTGGGCGGTTGGCAGGGTGCCAGTGGCGGTGGAATTTCCGGTTTAGACCTGATGACACCTTTTACCCGTGAGTTTTGGAATTTCAAAGGCCGCAAGCGCCGTGCCCGTACGCTGGAAGTATTGAAGGCGTATGGAGATTCGATAACTGTTTTGGAACAACAGTAATTTATCACTTTTTGTCAAATTTTGAACTTTCTTTCTCCTCTTCTTGTTTTCATTAGTAAACCTTTAAAAAAAGTAATAATGAACAGAGTGACTTCTCTATTCGGAATAAGATATCCGATAATTCAAGGTGGCATGGTGTGGTGTAGCGGCTGGAGACTTGCTGCTGCTGTAAGCAATGCAGGAGGGCTAGGCTTGCTCGGCGCAGGTTCGATGCATCCCGAAACGTTGCGGGAGCATATCAGGAAATGCCATGAGGCTACGCATCATGCTTTTGGTGTGAATATTCCCTTGATGTATCCCCAGATAGAAGAGATAATGCAGATTGTGGCCGACGAGGGAGTGAAGATTGTATTTACATCTGCCGGCAGCCCGAAGAAATGGACTGGTTGGTTGCACGAGCGTGGCATCACGGTGGTGCATGTTGTTTCGTCCTCGCGTTTTGCCGTGAAGGCAGAAGAGGCGGGTGTTGATGCAGTAGTTGCCGAAGGCTTCGAAGCCGGTGGGCACAATGGGAGGGAGGAGACTACCACCCTGTGCCTGATACCAGCTGTACGTGCAGTTACTACACTTCCGCTGATTGCCGCCGGTGGCATTGCAACGGGTGAGGCCATGCTGGCTGCCCGGGTGCTGGGTGCGGAAGGTGTGCAGATTGGTACACGCTTTGCCTTGACGGCAGAGAGTTCTGCAAACGAGGTATTTAAGGATTACTGCTTGCATTTGGAAGAAGGGGATACCCGTCTGCTTTTGAAGAAATTGGCTCCGGTGCGTCTGGTGCGCAATAACTTTCGCAGCGCCGTAGAGGCTGCTGAGGCTGTGGGAGCTTCAGAGGAAGAACTTCGTATCCTTTTAGGGCGTGGCCGTGCCAAACGTGGTATTTTTGAAGGTGACTTGGAAGAAGGGGAACTGGAAATAGGGCAGGTATCTGCCTTGCTGCATGGAAAGGGAGTGCAGTCTGTGGCGTCGGTCATGCAAGAGTTGGTGGAGGAGAGCAGAAGGGCGTGGGAGAGAATGCAGGAATTGGATTTCTGAATATTCCCTCTTCTGGTATCATATAACAATAAAAAAGGAATATTCCCGGTGATTTCGGGGATATTCCTTTTTTAGTTTCAACTTATAACCTTTTATCCTTTGGGGATATTGGTTGTGTCTTTTGCCGTATTTCCACTTGTGGCGGAATTACTTGTGCCATTGCTGCTGGCAGTGGCGCTACCGGTAGCCATATTTGTTGCACTTTTACCGGCTGTCTGCACAGCAGGTTGCTCTTCCCAATGGAACGGTTCAAAGCTACTGTTCGGGTCAACCCAGGACGGTTTCTTGGAAGCATAAATAATGAATGGGGCAATGACTACAATCAGCGCACCGATGATGAGCACGGAGAACCATACAGTGTTGCTGCCTGTTGAAATCTGGCTGGGTGGGATAAAGCTCAATACGAATGCCAGCAATGACCCGCAGAAACCAAGACCACCGATGAGCCACATCAATCCGTTGCCATTCTTGCCGATACGGAACGGACGGTTCAGCTTCTTCATCTTATAACGCAGCACGATGGCTCCGGAGAACATCAGCATATACATGATAAGATAGAGGACTACAGTCAGCTGTGATAGAATCTGGTAGAAACTCTGTACGGAAGGCATGACTACGAACAGAAGGCTCAGTACGGTTACTGCACCGCCTTGTACATAAAGGATATTCTTCTGTACGCCCAGTTTGTTTGTCTTTTGGAAGAACGGAGGCATGTAGCCTGCTTTTCCTACGGCAAAGATACCTTTGGACGGACCGGCAACCCATGTCAATACACCTGCCAGCACCCCGAATGCCAGAGCAATGGCAATGATGGGTGACAGCCAGGAGGCACGGATGTAATGGAAATAGTTATCGAAGCCTACAAGCAGACTCTGTGTCAGACTGATGTCTTTGGCCGGGATGATGATACCCAGTGAGAAAGTTCCGAGTACGAAGATGATAACCGTAATGGCTGCACCGATGAACACTGCCTTCGGATAATTCTTGGAGGGATTGTTCACGTCTTTTACGTGGATACCGCCCATTTCCATACCGGCATAGAAGAGGAAGATACTGGCAGCAAGCACCACGTTGTCGAAGTTCGTCAAGTCGGGGAAGAAGCTGCTGTGGAAATCCAGGTTGGAGTGTCCGCCGGTGGCAAGGTAGATAATACCCAGGATAATCAGCAGTGCGGCAGGGATAATAGTCCCGACCAGGCCGCCGACCTTTGCCACTTTACCTACCCAGCTCATGCCCTTCATGGAGATGAACGTAGCCAGCCAGTAGATGATGAGGACAACGACGAGCGAGTAATACTTGTTGTTGGCCAGTGACATGTCGTGTACGTCGTTCATGCCGATGAAAGCAATGGATACGGCACCGAATGTCAATACGGTAGGATACCAGATTGTACTTTCAATCCATTGTACCCAGATGGCAAGGAAGCCCAGTTTTTTTCCGTAGGCTTCGCCCACCCAGCGGAACACACCGCCTTGCTTGTCTTGAAACATGGCAGCCAGTTCCGCGGCGACAAGTGACGTCGGAATCAGAAAAACAATGGCTGCAAATAAGTAGTAGAAGGCCGAACTCATTCCGTACACGGCCTCGGCAGGAAGTCCACGTAGGGATACTACTGCCGTCACATTCATGATTGCCAGGGTAAATACACCCAGCTTCACTGTTTGTTTAATATTTGCCATAAGTTAAGGTTTTAGATGAAAAATATATTCAAAATCAGCGTCTATAACAACACTTGGGGAGAGTTGTTCCCAACGGATAAGTGAAAGTTCCGGTTTTAACTATTCAGGAAGCGTCGGCTTTGGGCGCGGGCTTCTGTGCAACTTTCTTGTAGAACTCTTCTTTTTCCTTATTGCGCCGTTCGACCAGGCTCGTTACATACACTGTAAAGATAGGGAACATCATCATGCCCAGCGCAGCCAGCAGTACGGACAGTACCCGTCCGGTGGGAGTGACTGCTATGATATTGGAACCCACCGTCGTCACGTCCATAAATGCCCACCATAAGGCGTCTCCATATCCTTTGACTAAAGGATTGGGACCATGCTCCATGACATAAAAGGCCAGACTGGAAAAATAGACAGTGGCCAGCAACATGGTAAGGTAGGAAACGAACAGTCCCGATGCGCGGTTGTACGTCAGCCAACCCACCACGATAGCCATGGCGTAACCACCCCGCACCAATGGGATGAAACGCAGCATATAGGTTATCTCGGGTGAGAAAGTCCATCCCATATAGGCAATGATGTTTTGATAGGGTATAGCTACCAGCAGGAAAATGAAATGCGTGGCCACGTAGTGACCCTTCTTCTCTGCCAGGAACCATTCCAATACAAAATCTGCCAGGAACAGGGCACATATCCACAACTGTACTTTCATGTAGACCGACTGTTCGTAAAAGGGGATCCCCTTGAACGTGTCGACAGAGATGCTGATAACTAAAAATAGCGACAGTATCAATATAATGACATGCAGTATGCCATAGATACCTTTTTCCCGCAATACAAATTCTGATAGAGCCATTTTCATGATGAAGTCCATTATAAAGTCATAAGTTATGAGTTATAAGTCATTTGCTGATTACGGTGCCTACCAACAAATAACTCATAACCTATAACTCATAACTAAAAAGAGAAACTTATTCTGTAATCGTTACGTTATCACCGTTGAACACACCCAGGCCGAGCTTGTTCATGATGAACTTGATTGCCGATTGGGCCTTTACGGAGTTTCCCGCTTCGTCTAGGGGAGGAGCGAAGGCCGATACTCCCATGACACCGGGCAATACGGCCATTACACCACCGCCTACACCGCTTTTGGCCGGTATGCCGGCGGTGTACATCCAGTCGCCGGAATGCTCGTAGAAGCCTACGGTCGAAATCATCGACGTAATTTTCGGTGCCAGGCTGGCTTCGAACACCGTTTGTTTGGTGACGGGGTTCACACCGTTATTGGCGATGGTTCCTGCGGCAATGCCCAGTTGCTGGGCCGTGATGCCGAGAGAACACTGGCGGGTATAGAGGTCGAGTGCCATATCCGGATCATCGTAGATGCGGTTGTAGTTTTTCAGCAGCCAGGCAATGGAGCGGTTGTTGAAGTTGGTAGCCGTTTCCGATTTGTACAGTTCGTCGATGAGTTGTGGGGCAGAGCCGCACAGCTCAGTGACATTCTGTACAATGGCATCCCATTTTTTGTCGGAGTTTCCCACTGGCTGCACCATGGAACAAGCGGAAATGGCACCGGCATTTACCAATGGAGTGGAAGGGTGGTCGTTTTCCAGCAAAATGGCGATGATGGAGTTGAATGGTAGTCCCGTGGCATCGGCACCTATCATGTCCAGCACTTTCTGTGCACCGTATTGGCGCAGGATAAGGATGGCCGTGTGTACCTTCGAGACGGACTCTATACCGAAACGATAGTCTGTGTCACCTATATTGATGGTCTGCCCGTTCATCAGGCAGATGCTGAGTCCGAATAGTTTGGAGTCTATGTTGGCAAGGTAGGGAATATAATCCGCATTCTTGCCTCCTGTGCTGCCCTTCACCTCATTGTAGGCTTCTTGGGCAACCTCCTTTATTTGTGAAATTGATATTTTCTTTTCCATAAACACGTTGTGATGTACGATTAGACGATGTACGATTTACGATTGAAATTACTCCTTTAAACGTAGTCCGTATCAAGAGAAACTCTAATCGTACATCGTAAATCGTTTAATCGTAAATTAATTTATTTTTTATGAGTACGGCATCCGTGGTTGAATATTTTGGTTTCCACCGGCAGGTTCTTTTCCTGTGCCATACGGGTAGGAGTCGGGTAATCCAGTTTCTCCAGCTCCGTGATGGCATTCTTGATGTCACCCAGCAGCATGTCTGCCATGTCGCGGCTGAATCCTTGGCGAACAACGACGCGCATTACGACGTAGTCTTCCAGCTTTGAAGGCAGTGTATAGGCGGGTACCATCCAACCGTGTTGTGACAGCTTGTCCTGCAGGTCATACAGAGTCCATTTGGCAGCTCTTGCATATTCCGGTTTCAAATACCAGATAAACAGCGGGTTCACAACCTCGTCGGAATAGTTTACGAACGGAGCCATCTTGCCGATTTCGTCATGGATATACTTGGCGATGGTCAGAGAGTTGTACTGTACTTCCTTGTAACCCTGGAATCCCAAACGGATGAACTGGTAATATTGACCCAGAATCTGTGCGGCAGGACGGGAGAAGTTCAGGCCTACCTGAGTAATGTTGGCACCGAGGTAGTTTACGCTGAATGACATTTCTTCGGGCAGATATTCCTTGCCTTTCCAGCAAACCCAGCCCAGACCCGGATAAACTAGACCGAATTTGTGTCCGCTGACGCTGATGGAGAGTACCCACTTCAGACGGAAGTCCCATTTCTTTTCGGGATAGAGGAACGGGAGGATGAAACCGCCGCTGGCGGCATCTACGTGGATAGGAATGTCGTAGCCGGTCTTCGCATTGTAGGCATCGAGGGCTTTGTCGAGGGCTTCGACGTCATCGTTCAGTCCTGTCCATGTAACGCCTTGGATAGGCACGATACAGATGGTGTTCTCATCACACATCTTCAAGGCTTCTTCGGGGTCGAGCGTGGTCTTGTCCAGTGTCAAAGGCACTTCACGCATTTCAATCTGCCACAATTGGGCGAATTTTTCCCATACCACCTGGAAACCGGTTGAAATAACGAAGTTGGGTTTGTCGAACGGTTTGCCTTGTGCCTGACGTTTCTTGCGCCAGCGCAACCAGGCTGCCACACCACCCAGCATACATGCCTCCGAGGAACCGATGGCAAGTGCGCCGGTTTTCCAGGTTTCTTTTTCAGGAGAGTTCCAGAGGTTGGCCACGATGTTGATACATTTACCGTTCATTACGGCGATGCGCGGATATTCGGTCTCGTCAATGTAGTTGATGTTGATGGCTTCGTTCATCAGCTTGGTTGCATATTCGTCCATATAGGTAGTGACGAATGTAGCCAGATTCAAGCGAGGCTGCGTTTGGGCGAAGGTCTCGTCTTTCACCATCTGATAGGCGATTTCCGGGGTAGTAGGTCCGTCGGGAATCTTTTCTACGGGTGAGGGTTGTAACATACGGTTTGAACCGAATACTTCAGTTTTTGCATCTCCTTTTCTGAAATTCAAATCTTCCATATTAATAAGTTTTTTAAAGGTTTAGGCGGCGAGGCTTTTCCCCGTCGAATTTCCCACAACAACGGGGTTTGCGGATGAAAGTTCCTGGGTTTTGCATTATTTGGCGTTTATTAAAGGGCAGCGTAGTAAAATCTTAAAAAACGAACATTCTGAAGGTAAGTTTGTTGTTCCCACATTATTCATTTAATTAATATACTACTATATGAAAATCAATACCGGAAGGGGTACAATCCCCCTTATTACGCTTGTCGGCATTTGGTCTGTCTCTGCATTGACTTCCTTGCCGGGATTGGCCGTGTCACCTATTTTGGGACAGCTTACCACCATTTTTCCACATGCCACGGAACTGGATATACAGATGCTTACCTCCCTGCCTTCACTGCTGATAATTCCTTTTGTGCTGTTGGCGGGCAAGCTGGCAGAGAAACGTGATTTTGTGCGTCTGCTGAAAGCGGGGCTTTGGATGTTTGCCGCCAGTGGGGTACTTTATCTTTTTTCGGACAAAATGTGGCAGTTGATGGTGGTCAGCGCTTTGCTTGGCATCGGTTCGGGGGTGATTATTCCGTTGTCCACCGGTCTGGTTTCACGCTATTTCACGGGGGAATATCGGGTGAAGCAGTTTGGTTACAGTTCTGCCATCACCAATGTGACGCTGGTTGTGGCAACGGCGGTGACTGGGTATCTGGCAGAGGTAAACTGGCACTTGCCTTTCGTGGTATACCTGCTTCCGTTGGTTTCTCTGCTGCTTGTCGGATATTTGAAGGGGGATACCGGTCAGCCGCAGATAGCAGAAGATACAGCTGCCGTTGTTCCGGAGGAATCCAAGCGTGCGGTTCCCGGTAAATACGGCATCCATATCTGCCATCTGCTACAGTTGATGCTGTTTTATGGCGTCACTACGTATGTAGTGCTGGCGGTTACTTTTGACTTGCCTTTTTTGATGGAGGCCCATCACTTCTCCAGCGGAAATTCCGGATTGATGATCTCCTTATTCTTCCTTGCCATTATGGCTCCGGGTTTCTTCCTGGGGCATATCGTGAAGTGGATGGGGAAACACACAAAGTTTTACAGCCTTTTGTCCATTGCAGCGGGTTTGCTCTTGATATGGATTTCGCCTAAAGAATGGCTGATAATACCGGGATGTATGTTGGTTGGTTTGGGATATGGTGTCATTCAACCGCTGATTTATGACGAGACAGTAGATACGGCCATACCGGAAAAAACAACTTTGGCACTGGCCTTTGTAATGGTGATGAATTATCTGGCGATTCTATTGTCCCCGTTCATTACAGACTTCTTTCAGACCTTGTTCCACACTAATTCCAAGGAATTTCCGTTTATTTTCAACCTCTGCATCACACTGCTCGCTATGTGGTGGGAGTATGCGAGGAAGAAGGATTCTTTGTTGGGGGGGAGTTATGAGTGATGAGTGATTTGTTGGTAATTGTGCTGCGCTACCATGCTGAAAGGAAAATACCAACAAATCACTCATCACTTATAACTTATAACTCAATCGCCTCATATTTCAGCCCGAAGACGTCGGCTACAGCTTTGTATGTTACTTTGCCTTCCACTACGTTCAATCCTTGCGCCAGAGCCGGGTCGTCCTTGCAGGCTTGTCTCCAGCCTTTGCATGCCAGGGCAACGGTGTAGGGCAGGGTGGCATTTGTCAGTGCCATGGTGGAGGTGAAGGGTACGGCGCCGGGGATATTGGCAACGGCGTAGTGCACAATTCCATCCACAATGTAGGTAGGATCGCTGTGCGTAGTGGGATGGGAGGTCTCGAAACAACCGCCCTGGTCGATGGCTACGTCCACGAGTACGGTGCCGGGTTTCATCATCTTCAGCATTTCGCGGGTGATGAGATGCGGGGCCTTGTCACCGGGGATGAGGACGGAACCTACTACCATGTCGATGTTCGGCAATTCCATCTTGATGTTATGGGTGGAAGAATAGAGTGTCTTTACGTTTTTCGGCATCACTTCACTCAGGTAGCGCAGGCGGGGAAGGTTGATGTCGGCAATCAGTACCTCGGCACCCATTCCGGCAGCTATCTGTGCGGCATTGGTGCCCACGATACCACCTCCAAGGATAAGTACGCGTGCGGGACGTACGCCCGTTACTCCGCCCATCAGTTTTCCCTTGCCGCCTTGTGGCTTTTCAAGGAAGCGGGCTCCTACTTGGGTAGCCATACGTCCTGCCACCTCGCTCATGGGGGTAAGCAGCGGAAGTGAACGGTCTTCTTTTTCCACGGTTTCGTAGGCGATGCAGACGGCACCGCTTTCAATCATGGCTTCGGTCAGTAATTTATCGGCTGCAAAGTGGAAATAGGTGAATACCACTTGTCCCTTTTTAATCAGTTTGTACTCCGGTGTAATAGGTTCCTTTACCTTGACAATCATGTCGGCTGCGGCATACGTGTCTTCAATGGTCGGTAAAGTCTTTGCACCTACGGCGATGTAGTCATCGTCGGAGAAACCGCTGTTTGCGCCTGCCGTGGCCTGCACATACACCGTATGACCTTTTTTTACCAACTCGGCTACTCCGGCAGGGGTCATGCCCACGCGGTTCTCGTTGTTCTTGATTTCTTTAGGTACTCCGATAATCATAACCTTAAAGTTTTAATTGGGGGGTTAAACATGGCGCAATATAGCGATTTCCCGGCTTGGGTGTTATCGGTGTATCTATGTTCTTCAACAGAATTTTTATGCATGTTTTAATCAATGATAATTGCACCTTTCTGTAGGTAGAGAGAACTATTCTTTTTATATTTGCATGCATTTAAAATAATATTGACTGTACAAAATATGAAATATCCTATATTTTTCTCTCTTTTGTTCTTTATTGGTAGTGTGCAAAGCGGCTATGCCCAAGAAACCGATACAGACAAGACCTCCTTCACCCCGCCTTTTGATTTCCCCATCACCTTCTCCGGTAACTTCGGCGAGATACGTGCCAACCATTTTCATGGCGGACTGGATTTCAAGACCGGTGGAACCATAGGCAAGCCGGTACGCGCTCTGGCCGACGGATATATTTCGCGTATCCGCGTTACCCACGGTTCGGGCTATGTGCTCGATGTGGCTTATGACAATGGTTATTCGACGATAAACCGCCATTTGAGTGCCTTTGTGGGCGATGTGGCCCGCCGGGTTGAAGACTTGCAGTACGAGAAAGAAAGTTGGGAGGTGGAAATTACTCCCGAACCCGATGAATATCCCGTGAAGGCCGGTCAGATAATAGCTTTGAGCGGAAACACCGGATACTCTTTCGGTCCGCACCTGCATCTGGATATGATAGAGACGGCTACGGACGAATATATAGACCCGCTGCCTTTCTTCATGGACAAGGTGAAGGACAAGACTGCCCCGCGTGCCGAAGGTATCATGCTGTTTCCTCAGCCGGGAAAAGGAGTGGTGGAAGGCAAGCAGACGCGACGGGCTTTTCCGGCACATCCTACGAAACCCATTATCGCCTGGGGACTGATTGGTGCTGGCATCCGTGCCTACGATTATATGGACGGAGTGCAGAATAAATATGGCGTGAAGGCGGTGATTCTCGAAGTGGACGGCGAGGAAGTCTTCCGCAGTACGGTAGACCGCTTTGCCTATGAGGAGAACCGCTATATCAATTCGTGGACACACGGTCAGTACATGAAGTCTTTCATAGAGCCGGGCAACCGCCTTCGCATGCTGCAGGCATCCAACGGCAATCGCGGACTGGTGGACATCAACGAAGAACGCCCTTACCGGTTTGTCTATACGCTGAGAGATGCGCTGGGAAATATCTCCAAGGTCCGCTTCACAGTGCAGGGACAGAAGACGATAATTGCTCCGGTGGAACATCGTGAGAAATACGCCCTCAAATGGGACAAGGTGAACTATCTGCAGGAGCCGGGGCTGGAGTTGGTTATCCCGAAAGGAATGCTCTACGATGACGTCTTGCTGAACTACTCCGTGCGGGCTGATAGTGGCGACATCGCTTTCACCTATCAATTGAACGATACCCGTATTCCTATGCACGGTACCTGCGATTTGCGTATCGGCTTGCGCCGGCGTCCGGTGGAGGATATGGCCAAATATTATGTGGCGGGCGTAACGGCACGCGGTGGAAAATATCGTATTGGCGGTAAGTATGAGGATGGTGTCATGAAAGTGCGTATACGGGATTTGGGGACTTATACCGTGGCGGTGGATACGGTTCCGCCGGTGATAACTCCCCTAAACCAAGCCCAATGGGGACGTACGGGAAAAATCATCTTCAAGGCCAAGGACAAGGAAACCGGCATCAATACCTATCGGGGTACGATTGACGGGAAGTATGCCTTGTTTGGAAAGCCCAATTCCATCAGTGGTAACCTGGTGTGCGAGCTCGACCCGAAACATGTGGAGAAAGGCGGCAAGCATGTGGTGGAGATGACGGTGACGGATGGCTGTGGCAACCGTACCACCGGACAGTTTGAATTTGTATGGTAAAGACTGAAATATTTAGTAACATTATAATTTAGAAGTATGAAAAGTAAAAGACTGACTCTTTTCGTCTTGTTTGTTGTGGCAGCCGTGGCGAATGCGCTGGCCTGCACCAATCTTATCGTGGGCAAGAACGCTTCTGCGGACGGTTCTACCATTGTTTCCTATTCTGCCGATTCTTATGGTTTGTTCGGCGAGTTATATCATTATCCTGCCGGTATGCACAAGAAAGGTACGCTGATTGACATACACGAGTGGGACACCGGCAAATACCTCGGGCAGATAGAGCAGGCCCGCCAGACGTACAATGTCATCGGCAATATGAATGAGTTCCAGCTCACTATCGGTGAGACGACATTCGGCGGACGTCCCGAGCTGGTGGATACCACCGGCATCATCGACTATGGCAGCCTGATTTACCTCGGTCTGCAACGCTCACGCACCGCCCGCGAGGCCATTAAGGTGATGACGGAGTTGGTGCAGGAATACGGCTATTACAGCAGTGGCGAGTCTTTTACCATTGCCGACCCCAACGAAATATGGATTATGGAGATGATTGGCAAGGGACCCGGTGTGCGCGGTGCCGTATGGGTGGCTGTCCGCGTGCCCGATGATTGTATCTCTGCTCATGCCAACCAGAGCCGCATTCATCAGTTCAACATGAACGACAAGGAGAACTGTATGTACTCCGCCGACGTCATCTCCTTTGCACGCGAGAAGGGCTATTTTGACGGTGTGAACAAGGATTTCAGCTTTGCCGATGCCTACGCTCCGCTCGATTTCGGTGCCCGTCGCTATTGCGAGGCCCGTGTATGGAGCTATTTCAATATGTTTACCGACCGTGGCAACGAGTTCCTGCCTTATATATTAGGTGAGACGAACACTCCGATGCCTCTGTTTGTGAAGCCCAACCGCAAGGTTTCCGTGCAGGATGTGAAGAACGCCATGCGCGACCATTATGAAGGTACTCCTCTCGACATCAGCAAAGATTTCGGCGCAGGCCCGTATCATACCCCGTACCGCCTTTCCCCGCTTTCTTTCAAGGTGGGTGACCAGGAATACTTCAATGAACGTCCCATCTCCACCCAGCAGAGCGGTTTCGTATTCGTGGCACAGATGCGCTCCGAGTTGCCCGATCCTATCGGTGGAGTATTGTGGTTCGGCACAGATGATGCCAACATGACGGTATTTACGCCCGTATACTGCTGTACGGACAAGGTTCCCGTATGCTACACCCGTGTGGACGGCGCCGATTACATCACTTTCTCCTGGAACTCCGCTTTCTGGATTTTCAACTGGGTGGCCAATATGGTTTATCCCCGTTATGACTTGATGATGGGCGACGTGCGTGCCACTCAGACAGAGTTGGAGACAACCTTCAACGAAGCGCAGGAAGGCGTTGAGGCTGCTGCTGCCAAACTACTGGAAAAAGACCCTGCCAAAGCAAAGGCATTCCTTACCAACTATACGAACATGACTGCCCAAAGCACTTTCGATACTTGGAAACGTCTTGGCGAGTTTCTTGTCGTAAAGTATAATGACGGCGTTGTCAAACGTATGAAAAACGGTCAATTCGAACGTAATTCCATCGGCCAGCCGGCAGGCGTAATCCGCCCGGGATACCCGAAGGAGTTCCTTGAAGAGTATGTTAAGCAGACGGGAGACAGATATAAAATGCCTGAATAAAATTAGGATATTTGAACTTATTCTTCTACATTTGTGTCTTACAAAAAAGTTTATATTAACCCTTAAAACAATAACAGTCTTATGGAAAATCAGGAACTGATTAAGCAGGTGACTGAGAAAGCCGAAAAATGGCTTACCCCGGCATATGATGCCGAAACTCAGGCAGAAGTGAAACGCATGTTGGAAAATCCAGATAAAACCGAATTGATAGACAGTTTTTACAAAGACCTGGAGTTTGGAACGGGTGGTCTGCGTGGCATCATGGGTGCCGGTACAAACCGCATGAACATCTACACCGTAGGTGCCGCAACACAGGGCTTGTCCAACTATCTGAACAAATGTTTTGCCGGAAAGAAGGATATTTCCGTTGTTGTGGGGCACGACTGCCGCAACAATAGCGACAAGTTCGCAAAGATTTCTGCCGACATCTTCTCTGCAAACGGCATCAAGGTATATCTTTTTGATGACCTTCGTCCTACGCCCGAAGTTTCATTTGCCATTCGCCACTTCGGCTGCCAGAGCGGTATCAACATTACAGCCAGCCACAACCCCAGAGAATACAACGGCTACAAGGCTTATTGGGATGACGGTGCGCAGGTGCTCGCTCCGCACGATACAGCCATCATAGACGAGGTAAATAAGGTGACGGTGCCCGACATCAAGTTCAACGGCAACAAGGACTTGATTCAGATTATCGGCAAGGAAGTGGATAAGGTTTATCTGGACATGGTTCACTCCATCTCCATCGACCCCGAAGTCATCCGTCGCCAGAAAGACCTCAGCATTGTGTATACTCCGCTTCATGGCGCAGGCCGCGTGCTCATTCCGGACTCATTGAAGGAGTGGGGATTTGAGAATATCAACTGCGTGCCCGAACAGATGGTGAAGGACGGCAATTTCCCAACGGTGGTTTCTCCGAATCCCGAAAATGCCGAAGCCCTTTCCATGGCCATTGCGCTGGCCAAGAAGATTGACGCTGACATCGTGATGGCAAGTGACCCGGATGCCGACCGTGTCGGTATGGCCTGCAAGGACGATAAGGGCGAGTGGGTGCTTATTAATGGTAACCAGACTTGTCTCATTTTCTTGTACTACATCATCAAGAACCGTATTGCAATGGGCAAGATGCAGCCAAACGACTTCATCGTGAAGACCATCGTGACCACTGAACTCATCAAGGCTGTGGCAGACAAGAACAAGATTGAAATGCGCGACTGCTACACCGGCTTCAAGTGGATTGCTCGCGAAATCCGTCTGAGCGAAGGCAAGCAGCAGTATATCGGTGGTGGTGAAGAAAGCTATGGCTTCCTGGCCGAAGACTTTGTCCGTGATAAAGATGCGGTTTCTGCCTGCTCCTTGCTGGCCGAAATCTGTGCTTGGGCCAAAGACCAGGGTAAGACGCTCTATGACGTATTGATGGAAATCTATGTAGAATATGGATTCTCAAAGGAAACCACCGTGAATGTGGTGAAACCGGGTAAGAGCGGTGCCGAGGAAATCAAGGCGATGATGGATAACTTCCGTGCCAATCCTCCGAAGGAAATCGGCGGTTCGGCTGTCAGTCTGATTAAGGATTACAAGACGCTGGAACTTACTGATGCCCAGGGCAACGTAAGCAAGCTGGATATGCCCGAGACTTCCAATGTACTTCAATATTTCACTGTAGACGGCACGAAGATTTCTGTCCGTCCTTCCGGTACGGAACCGAAGATTAAGTTCTATATCGAGGTGAAGGGCGAGATGGGTTGTCCGAAATGCTATACCAGCGCCGATGCCGAAGCTGAGAAGAAAGTGGAGGCAGTGCGCAAGTCACTCGGCATTTGATAGGAAAGAGGAAAAAATGTGTATATAGTGTTCGGAGAGGCGTAACCCGTGAGGGCTGCGCCTCTTCCTTTTGCTTCTGTGTTGAAAGAAAACTTAAATAAAGACTTAAACCCGATGGTTGATGAACAAAACGTTTGCAGGGAAGTTAAGTATAGGCAGATTGCGGTTACACACCGATTGGTTGATGTGAATGAGAGTCGTTTCATTCGTAGTTGTTCGTTTGTGAGTGTGTGTTTTCCGCAATCTGCTTTTTAAAATTTCTTCCCCCCCTCTTTTTAATTCTTTAATTTTTAATTGTTCTCCATCCACCAGTCTATCAGCCTTCTTGCGATACTCAGTTTTCGTGGAATTTCGGGCAGGTTGTCTTTGGAATAGAAGGCGGCAGCGGTCAGCTCATCTTCCTGCAGTTTTATCTCCCCGCTTTCGTAGTCGGCAATGAAACCCACCATCAATCCGCTGGGGTAGGGCCAGGGCTGGTTGCTGAAGTAGGTGATGTTCTTTACCTTCAGCCCCGTTTCCTCAAAAACTTCCCGTTCCACACATTCTTCCAGTGTCTCGCCGGCTTCGAGGAAGCCTGCCACCAGTCCGTAGAAGGTTCCTCGGAAGTTCCGGGCATGCACCAGCAGGATTTCGTCTCCTTTGCGTATCAGTACGATGATGGCGGTGGAAACGGGAGGGTACATCTCATTGCCGCAGTTGGGACACTTCTTCATGATGGGGGTCTGGTGCTCCATGGCGGTGCCACACACGGGGCAGAAGTGGCTGTGCTCGTCCCAATAGAGTATCTGGAAGGCCTTTCCTGCAGAACGGTACTCGTCCGGCGAGATGTAGTCGTACGATGCGCGCAGGCCTATCATGACCCATTCGTCGGTTTCGGCCACGGGCTGTTCCAAGGCGAATGCACGTACTTGCTTGCCGTTGGGGGGGAACACTTCGTGTATATTACTTCCGGCTTCCGGTGTCAGAGGAGGCTCTATACTGACGGGTACGCTGTATTTTATTTCTCCTTTGTCTGTATATCCTTTTTTCAGCAGCAGTTGGTCTTTGAAGAAGACGAACCACTGCGTGGAGGGTTGGGGTTCTGTTGATTTTTCCATTGTTTGTTGTTTTATTATTTGGGGGGGATGAACACGAAAATACAAAGGCATAGAGATTCTTTTCAAAGAGATAAAGCATTAATTTCTATGTCTTTGTATCTCTGTGTTCGCCTCCCCCCTAAATTTCGTTTGCTGTGTCTTTTTCTTGTCGTACATAGACCGTTGACCTTCCCATTCCGCGGCGGCGCAGGAACCCTTGCCGGATGAAGTTGTTTAGTTCGTCTATGGCGGCATGTCTGGTTAGTCCGCTTAGCTGGATGTATTCGTTCTTGTTGATACATACATTCTGCTTGAGGAACAGTTCCAGTTCGGTTTTTCTTGTTTCTTCGGTGGTCTCTACTACTTTTTTCGATTTCTTGGTAGTGGAGTGTACACGTTCCAACGTCATTTTCTTCTTGATGTTGTTGCGGAACGTGCTGCTGATGCGCAGGTGTACGTTTTGGAATTGGACGGATTCGGAGCGGATTTTCTTTTTCTCGTCGTCGGTCTCGCGCAAGCATTTCAGTGAAGTGCTGAAGAATCCGAGTTCTCCCAGCTCCACGATGTTTCCGTTGGCAAGGAGGTCGCACAACTCGTCAATGCAGGCATCCAATGCTGCCCCTATCACATTCTTGGGCAGATGTTGGAAAGTTGCAATATGTTCCACAAACTCCTTTTGGGTATAAGTCCTTTTCGGGCAGATACGTGCATGGAGTGATTTCTTGTCTTCTTTCCCGTCGGGCGAAGGCGTTTCGTAAAGGTCGTAATACGCGCTCATAAGATATTTATTTTTGTTTATAGCGATAAACAGTTCTCGTCGCTTCGGGGAATTATTTTTGTCGCTAAGCAGATTAATTTTCTTCTTCCTAAAAACTAATCGTCCGACAACTGTTGCATTATCGTCCAACAGTTGTTTAATTATCGTCCGACAGCTGTCGGACGAAACAGAAATGGGTATGGGACGATTAATTCTTAGTGAACAAAGGTATAAAATATTGTGATACGAAGGGTAGTGTTTGGGGAGGAAAGTTTTAGTAGGCAGGAAGTTTTTTAAGGAAAGAAAAAGTAGTTTCTTTGATGGAAAAACTCGTTTATTGAAATAAAAAATCCCCCGTTAAGGACGAGGGAACCTAATGTCTTCACAACGGAATAATCCTTATTGTGATTTGCTTCATTTTAGTACGACAAAGATAAGAATAAAAATGATATATCCTGCAATCTTTTCAAATGCTTTTTTTACATTTGTGGAAATTAACTTTAAATTATTGTTATGAAAAAAATATTGGGGTTGGATTTGGGGACCAGTAGCATTGGCTGGGCATTAGTTAATGAGGCAGAAACGAGCGAAGAGAAATCGTCAATAATTAAGCTTGGTGTGCGAGTAAACCCTTTAACGGTGGACGAATTGCAGAATTTTGAAAAGGGGAAGAGTATCACTACAAATGCAGATAGGACAGCAGGTCGAAGTATGCGACGTAATTTGCAGCGCTATAAACTGCGGCGTGAAAATCTGATTGAGGTCTTGAAAGAATATAATTTCATTACCGATGAAACGATATTGTCTGAAAATGGTAATAGAACGACTTTTGAAACATATCGCTTAAGAGCGAAAGCTGCTGTAGAAGAGATTTCATTAGAGCAATTTGCACGTGTGTTATTAATGATTAACAAGAAACGTGGTTATAAAAGCAGTCGGAAGGCCAAAGGAGCAGAAAATGGGACTTTAATTGACGGGATGGAAGTGGCCAAAAAAATGTATGATGAGGGTATTACACCCGGCGAATTATGTTTGCAACTTCTTACAGCAGGAAAAAGATATTTCCCTGATTTTTATCGCTCAGATTTGCAAGCTGAATTTGATAGAATTTGGAATTTTCAGAAACAATTTTATCCAGATTCCTTAATTGATAAAGTCAAAGACGAAGTAAGAGGAAAGAATAAGTCACAGACTTGGGCTATATTAGCGAAGTATTTTGTATGGAAAGAAGTTGAAAATAGTTGGAATGAAGAAGAAGCCCAAACTAGAAGAGTAGAAAAAGAATACAGACTTGTGGGAATTAAAAGGGGAGTAAAGAGAGAGGAATTGAAACTTGAAAACTTCCAATGGCGAGTAAAAGCACTTTCCGAGAGGATGAATCCTGAAGAACTTGCAATCGTTTTGCAAGAGATAAATGAGCAGATTAGTAATTCGAGTGGGTATTTAGGTGCAATTAGTGATCGAAGCAAGGAACTATATTTCAATAGACAAACTGTTGGACAGTATCAAATGGCTGTTTTGGATAACAATCCTAATATAGGCTTGCGGAATATGGTGTTTTATAGGCAGGATTATTTGGATGAGTTTAATACGATATGGGAAAAACAGGCTGAATTTCATAAAGAGTTGACGGAAGATTTGAAAAAGGAAATTCGGGATATCGTTATCTTTTATCAACGTCGTTTGAAAAGTCAGAAAGGTTTGATAAATATTTGTGAGTTTGAAAGGCGGCAGATAGAGGTGGAAATAGATGGTAAGAAAAAGATTAAAACTATTGGTAGTCGGGTTATTCCTCGTTCTTCACCTCTATTCCAGGAATTTAAGATATGGCAGACTTTAAACGATATAGAGGTGTCGGTGCTTGGTGTGAAAAATAAACGTAAAAAGCAAGATGATAATTCTACTACACTGCTCGATTCTGCCGAAAATATTGATTCTTTGAAATTGAATGTTAGCCGTCCTCTGGATGCTGATGAAAAAAGCTTACTTGCTAAAGAACTTTTTATCCGTGATAAGCTGACTAAATCAGATGTGCTGAAATTGCTATTTAATAATCCTCAGAATCTGAATCTGAATTTTAAAAATATTGATGGAAATAGAACAGGAAGTGCCTTATATCAGGCATTTAGTAAGATTCTTGAAATATCTGGTCATGAGTCTATTAATTTCAAAAAATCAGCTGACGAAATTGTAGAACAAGTAAAAACGATATTTTCTGCTTTGGGTTGGAATACGGAAGTTTTGTGTTTTGATTCGGAAAAAGAATTGGACAAGCAACCTTACTTTAAACTTTGGCATTTATTGTACTCTTTTGAGGGTGATAGTACGCCGACCGGAGATGGAAATCTGATTCAAAAGATAGCAGATTTATGTGGTTTTGAAAAAGATTATGCTTCAATTTTGGCGAATATAACTTTTCAAGAAGATTATGGTAGTTTGAGTACAAAAACAATTCGTAAGATATTACCTCATCTAAAAGATGGAAATCAGTATGATGTTGCTTGTGAATATGCAGGGTATAAACATTCAAAATCCTCATTAAAGAAAGAAGAAATTAAGAACAAGGTATTGAAAGATAAATTAGAGCTTCTTCCTAAGAATAGTTTGCGTAATCCGGTTGTTGAGAAGATACTGAATCAGATGGTCAATGTGATTAATGCGATTATTACTACTTATGGCAAACCGGATGAAATCCGTATTGAACTGGCTCGCGAATTAAAGAAAAATGCAAAAGAGAGAGAAGAACTGACGAAATCTATTGTGGATACAACAAAAACGCACGAAGGGATAAGAGCTATTCTGCAAAATGATTTCGGAATGTCTCATGTAAGCCGTAATGCAATAATTCGTTATAAATTGTATGAAGAGTTGAAAGATAATGGTTATAAAACCTTGTATTCTAATACCTATATTCCCAAAGAAAAATTGTTCAGTAAGGATTTTGATATTGAGCATATTATTCCACAGGCTCGTTTGTTTGATGATTCTTTCTCTAACAAAACATTGGAAGTGAAAAGTATAAATATTGAGAAAGGGAGTAAAACTGCTTATGATTTTGTGGAGGAGAAATATGGCGAACAAGGTTTGCAGGAATATTTAAATCGTTGCGAGGTACTGTTCAGGGATAAGAAAACTAAACTTAGAAAATTGAAAATGCAGGAGAGTGAAATCCCTGAAGGATTTATTGATAGGGATTTACGGAATACACAGTACATTGCAAAGAAAGCTCTTTCTATGTTGAATGAAATTTGTCGTCGAGTGGTTGCTACTACTGGGGCGATTACTGATGAATTGCGTGAAGATTGGCAACTTGTTGATGTTATGAAAGAATTGAATTGGGAAAAATATAAAGTACTGGGATTAGTCGAATATTTTGAAGATAATGATGGAAGGTTGATAGGTAGGATTAAAGATTGGACTAAGCGTAACGATCACCGCCATCATGCAATGGATGCTTTGACAGTAGCATTTACTAAAGATGTATTTATCCAGTATTTTAATAATAAGAATGCTAGTCTTAAGCCTGATACGAATGAAGCTGCAATAAGAAATAAGTATTTTCAAAATGGAAAGGCTATTCCTCCCATGTCTTTAGATGAATTTCGTGCTGAGGCAAAGAAGCATTTAAATGATACGCTAATCTCTATTAAGACCAAGAATAAGGTAGTTACAATTAATCTCAATAGAACAAAAAAGAAAAATGGAATAAACAAAAAGCAGCAACAAACTCCACGAGGGCAATTGCATTTGGAAACTGTTTACGGTAGTCATAAACAGTATGTGGTTAAAGAGGAGAAAGTGAATGCCTCGTTTGATGCAGCTAAGATAGCCACTGTAAATAAACCTGCTTATAGAGATGCATTATTGAGGCGTTTGCAAGAAAATGGCAATGATTCGAAGAAAGCTTTTACTGGTAAGAATTCATTGGACAAGCAACCTGTTTGGTTAGATGCTAAGCAGAACGAGTGTGTTCCGGAAAAGGTTAAAACAGTAATGCTTGAAACGGTTTATACGGTACGAAAACCTATTGATGAAAAATTGAATGTAGATAAAGTTGTAGATGCGAGAATTCGTAAACTTTTGCAGGATCGCATAAAAGAATACGGTAATGCGAAGAGTGCATTTGCCAATCTGGATGAAAACCCGATATGGCTCAATAAAGAGAAAGGTATAACTATAAAGCGAGTGAGTGTTTTTGGTATCAGTAAAGCGCAATCACTTCATGAAAAGAAGGATAAGGATGGTAATTTTATTTTAGATAAAGACAGTCGGAGGATTCCGGTTGATTTTGTTAATACAGGTAATAATCATCATGTCGCAATTTATCGTAAACCAGTTTTAGACAAAAAGGGACAGGCTGTATTTGATGAAAATGGTGAATTGAAGTTTGAACTTGAAGAGGTTGTAGTTTCTTTCTTTGATGCAGTGACGCGGGTAAATCTTAGTCAACCTATTATTGATAAAGATTATAAGAGAAGTGAAGGTTGGAAGTTTCTTTTTAGTATGAAGCAAAACGAGTATTTTGTGTTCCCAAATGAGAAGACTGGCTTTGACCCTAAAGAAATTGATTTGCTGAATCCTGAGAATTATGCTTTAATAAGTCCAAACTTGTTTAGAGTGCAAAAAATAGCCTCTAAAGATTATGTGTTTAGGCATCATTTAGAAACAGTTGTTGCAGATAGGAAAGAATTGCAGGAGATTACCTGGAAACGAATTTCTTCTCTAAGTATATTGAACAGAATTATTAAAGTCCGAGTCAATCATATTGGTCAAATTGTTATGATAGGGGAATATTGAGATGGAGAATAAATTGAAATTGTTTCAAGGCAAGAGTATTCGTTCCGCCTGGAATGAAGAAGAACAACAATGGTATTTTTCTATTTTAGATGTTGTTCAGGTTTTGACAGATAATGCAATGCTAAGCAATATACAAAGCGAATGTGTTCAAGAGATGAAATGTTGAATTTGAACTGGGGTACAAATTGTACCCCAGTTCAAATGACTGCTGAAGATGGTAAAAGAAGGAAAATCCAAGCGGCAAATATAAAAGGACTTTTTCGTATCATTCAGTCTATTCCTTCTCCCAAAGCAGAGCTTTTTAAACTGTGATCAGCCCAGATTGGCTATGATCGTGTACAAGAAATTGAGACCCCAGAATTAGCTCAAGAGTGAATGAAAGAACTTTATGAACAGAAAGGGTGTCTCCTCAGTTACCGTTTGAAGAAGGTGATGAATAATATTCACTAAAATTGAAGTACTATGATTAAGAAAACACTCTATTTTGGAAATCCAATTTATTTATCTTTAAAGAATGCACAGTTAGTAATAAAACTACCGGAAGTAGTGAAAAATGAAACTTTAACGGGAGGATTTAAACAAAAGGCAGAAGTGACAAAACCAATAGAAGATATTGGTGTAGTTGTATTGGATAATAAGCAAATTACGATTACCTCAGGAGTACTGGAAGCTCTACTTGAAAATAATTGCGCTATCATAACCTGCGATAGTAAAAGTATGCCCGTTGGCCTGATGCTTCCTTTGTATGGCAATACAACTCAGAATGAACGTTTTCGTCAACAATTAGGTGCTTCTCTTCCATTGATGAAACAATTGTGGCAACAAACCATTAAGCAAAAGATAGAGAATCAGGCAGCTGTGTTGAAAAAATGTGCAGGGGAAGAAATAAGATGCATGAAAGCATGGGCTGCTGATGTGAAGAGTGGGGATTCTGATAATCTGGAAGCTCGGGCTGCAGCTTACTATTGGAAAAACCTATTTAAAATAGATGGTTTCACGAGAGATAGAGAGGGCATTCCACCTAATAATTTGTTGAATTATGGGTATGCGATATTGCGTGCTGTTGTGGCACGTGGGTTGGTATTGAGTGGACTTTTGCCTACGTTAGGCATTCATCATCATAATCGTTATAATGCGTATTGCTTGGCTGATGATATAATGGAACCTTATCGTCCGTATGTGGATGAACTGGTTTGTGATATTATGAAAAAAGGAGGAGATTATGGGATGTTGACAAAGGAACTGAAAGGACAGCTTTTGACGATTCCGTCGTTAGATGTTATTATTTCAGGTAAGCGTAGTCCGCTAATGATAGCAGTGGGACAAACAACAGCTTCTCTTTATAAATGTTTTAATGGAGAGTTGCGTAAAATAGCATATCCGGAAATGTAATGGACCGTTTTAGTGAATATCGCATTATGTGGGTACTGGTGTTATTTGATTTGCCTACTGATACCAAGAAGGATAAGAAGGCGTATGCAGACTTCCGGAAGAACCTGCAGAAGGATGGATTTACTATGTTTCAGTTTTCCATCTACGTACGACATTGTGCCAGCAGTGAAAATGCAGATGTGCACATAAAAAGAGTTAAATCTTTCTTACCGGAGTTTGGACAGGTGGGAATTATATGTATTACGGACAAACAATTTGGTAATATTGAGCTCTTTTATGGGAAAAAAGTTCAAGATGTGAATACACCGGGGCAACAGTTGGAGTTATTCTAAAAGTAAAAATCCCACTTGTTGGTGGGATTTTTAGTGGAAAACTGTTTGCTTTTTGTGATTCAAATTGATTGTTTAACCATTTGATTATTAGATTATAATGAATAGTCAGCTGTTTCCAATGGTTCAAAGATACTAAAACTCGCTCACATACGGATGGATTTCGCAGGAATAATGCAAACTATTGGAATAAAAGGGAGATATGTAGGTTTTACCTATATTCGTCCATTATATGGTTTTGCCCCGTTTTGGAGGAGTTAGGAAAATAAATTGCTACTTATCCGTTGCCTGTTCAAGGTCGAAAACAATATTGGAAAAAGGTCTATGCACTGCCACTGACATCACCGTAAAGAACGCTGTTTCACTCATATTTTGCGAGTACAAAGTTAATGCTTTTTTCGCTAAAGGGAAAAAATACGGGTTCTGAATGTTACGCATGGAGCTTCTTTCCATATTCCGCTATATTCGTCATGCCGTTCATTTGCTCGATATCCGGTAATTTTGCAAACAAAGTAAAAGGTTATGGAACAAGCGAATGTAAAGGTGTCGTTCTACCTCAAAAAGAGCGAGGCGGATGCCGATGGTATGTGTCCTGTAATGGCAAGGCTGAACATCGGCAAGTATTCTGAAGCGGCTTTCAGCCTGAAACTCCGTGTGCCGCAGGCAATATGGAGTTCGGGGCGTGCTTCAGGCAAAAGTGTGAAGGCGAAGGAAATCAACAATCGGCTGGATGAAATCCGTGCGATGGCATTGGGAATCTATGCTGAACTGTCGGTTGTTCGTGACAGTGTGACTGCGGATGATGTCAAAAGTCTGCTGTTGGGTATGGCTGGTGAACAGACAACGTTATTGAGCTACTTCCGCACGTTTATTGAGAACTTCGCGAAGCGCGTGGGTGTAAACCGGACCGAAGGCAGTTTGAGAAGCTATCGGAACGCCTACAACCATGTGGAAAGGTTCATGCGGGAAAAGTACAACTTGTCGGATATCCCGTTTTCGGCATTGACCCTCTCCTTCATACAGGATTACGATTCGCACCTTCGGACAGATTGTCGCCTCTCTCCGGGAACGATTATCAACCTGACCGTGCAGTTGAAAATCATCGTTGGTGAAGCCGTAGCGGACGGCATCATCACCACCTACCCGTTTACCGGCTATGAACCCGTGCGCCCGAAACAGAAACGGAGGTATCTCACATCCGAGGAACTGCAACGGCTTATGACCATGCCTCTTCACAGACCGAACCTTTATCTCACACGGGATTTGTTCCTCTTCTCATGCTACACCGGCATCCCGTACAGTGATATGCGGCTTCTGTCGAAAGAGCATCTGTCACTTGCCGATGACGGCACATGGTGGATCAGAAGCTCGCGCCGGAAAACCGGAGTCGAGTTTGAAATCCCCCTGCTGGACCTGCCGTTACATATCATGGAGAAATACAGGGACACAGCGCCGGACGGGAAACTGCTACCCATGTATTCCAACAGCACGATGAACCTTAACTTAAAACGTATCGCAAAACTCTGTGACATAGACTGTCCGCTGGTTTTTCATGCCGGCCGCCATACCTATGCGACCGAAATCACGCTCGGACATGGGGTTCCGCTTGAAACGGTCAGCAAGATGTTGGGACACGCCCGGATTGAGACGACCCAAATCTATGCCAAAGTGACTGACGACAAGATAAATGCCGACACCCGTGTGCTGAACGAGAGGATAGCGGAACGCTTCTCCGTGGTTATTTGACAAACGACTAAAACGCAATAAGATGAAAAAGAAAAGTGAACATGCAGACAAAACCATCAGACATCGCAGTACATTCGCGATACTGTTTTATATCAACCGCACCAAAATGCGCAAGGACGGAACCTGTCAATTATTGTGCAAGGTAAGCATTGATGCCGAATGGGAACAGATTGGCACGAAGGTATCCGTCAATCCCGACATCTGGAATCCGGAAAAAGGCCTTGCCAACGGACGCAGTGCGAATGCGGTGACAGTGAACCGTGCCATAGACGAATTGACGGAGGAGATTACCGGACATTACAACCGGATTAAGAACAGCCTGGGATTCATCACGGCGGAACTGGTGAAGAACGCCGTAATGGGTGTCGGGCTGAAACCGCTTACCCTGCTGGCTCTCTTCCGGGAACATAACGAAGATTTCAGAAGACGTGTTGGGCTGGACCGCATCAAGGAAACGCTTGATTCTTACTTGAGATCGTACAAGCACCTTTCCGCTTTCATCAAGGATAAGAAAGGCGTGGAAGATGTCACGCTACGTAGCCTTGACAAGAATTTCTATGATGATTTTGAACTGTTCCTTTGCAAGGACTGCCACATGATGCCCAAGACCGTGCATGAGCATCTGTACCGCCTGAAAAAGATGACCAAACTGGCAGTCAGCCAGGGAACGCTCCGCCGTGACCCGTACTGCCGTCTCCACCCTGCGTTGCCACGACGGAAGAGCCGCCACATGAAGCTGGAAGACCTCAAGAAACTTATGGAGACTCCCGTGGAGAAACCTCAACTGCAATTCGTGAGGGACATGTTCCTGTTTTCGACCTTTACCGGACTGGCTTACGCGGACTTGAAAAGGTTGAAGACAAGTGACATCACACAGTCCGAAGACGGCGCATGGTGGATTCACATACGCCGTCAAAAGACAGACACGCTTTCATCCGTCCGCCTGTTGGATATTCCCTTACGAATCATTGAAAAATACCGGAACCAGCGACAAGGGGATAATGTGTTCAATGTTTACCGCCGCGGCTATTTTATCCTGCTGACGCGGGAACTGGGAAAGGTGTACGGTTTCGATTTGACCTTCCACCAGGCCCGGCATAATTTCGGAACCCATGTCACACTCTCACTCGGAGTCCCGATAGAGACGGTTAGCCGCATGATGGGACACATGTCGATTTCTACAACGCAACTTTACGCGCAGGTGACGGACAAGAAAGTGGACGAGGACATGAAGGCTTTGAAAGCAAGCGGTTTCAGCAGCACGACTGAACTTTGCGAGGAGGATTTCACCGCTCGGAAAGGCAGAAAAAGGCCCCCCCGCGCTATCTGAAAATCAAGAACGGAGAAACGCATGTCCCTATGAACGGGCCGTTTCTCCGTTTTGTCATGTCACACCCACCGCATATCTTCCTTGCACCGCTTGTAGGAATCTTCCAATATTTTAAGGATGTCCGATTCCTTGTAGAGAGCCTTGCCCTGTACCAGATAGTAAGGGACAACACCAAGTGTGCGGTATTCCTGCAATGTCCGTCTGCTGACCCTCAGAATTTTGGATAGTTCCTCGTCCGTCAGGAAACGTTCGCCGTGGAATACGGATTTAGGGGTGTCCTCCATCGCTGCGATTAACCGCTCCATATTGTCAAGTCCCTGAAACAGGACATCGACACGCGGGTCTTTCCGTTCTAAAAAATGATAGCTCATAGTTCTCGTTTTAAGTGGTAGTAATTCGATTCCAATAGTTTGTGTACGTCTTCGGTTTTGAAGAAAATCTTGTGCTTGATGCGTGAGTAAGGCAGGATACCCTTGTCACGGTACACCTGAAGCGTCTTTTTGGATATGCGCAATATCTCGCACACCTCCTGGTTGTCAAGCCACTTTTTTAAGCCGAGGTCTTCCACCGGACGGCACATACCCATTACCTTTTCCTCCAGTTTGCCGAAACGTACCCGAAGTTCATCGAACGTCTGTTTGTCGATACATACTATTTCCATACCAGTCATTTTTTGAGTTGAACATCCATCCGATTTTTCAGTTTTGGGGGCAACACCTTCCCTTTTTGGTTGAGGAACGCTTCCACTTCGGAGGCCTTGTAGTAAGTCCGTCCGTCAATCATGTAATAGGTGACATACTTCTTCTGGCGGTAACGTGCCAGCGTGCGTTTGGTGATACCGAGCAATTGGCAAAGGTCATAGTTATCCAGAAGTGTGTCGCCTTCCAGACACTCTTTCAACTTGTTCATCCGCTCCAGGGTACGGTCGATCCTATCAAACCGTTCCATGATTTGCATGAGCATTATTTGGACACTTTCGCTGTTTATCTGTAGCATAATGCATTCTGTCTTTAGTGTAAATAATAGTTTTGCTTACACCTTGTCGCGCAACAGGTTATACTACATATAGGGCTAATGGCGTACCAATGACCATGTATTTCACTGAATGGCATTGGCATTCCATTGAAATACAGCGGAATAAAAATTTTTAGTATGAAAAGTGGAGATGAAAATGTTCTTGCAAAATGCAAGTTTTTTCGCAAAATGCAAGTTACATCTTGCAAGATTTGCGGTAGATCAGACGGCAGATGCCGTTGGAAAAAGAGGTGGTTTTATGCAGTTCCCAATGTTGTGGTCGGAATGTATTCAACACGGGAATCCCTTGTCCGGCAGAAAACGGCAGCTGGTAAACCACAAGTTCATCAACAAGATCATAGAGGAAAAGCCCGCGAAGCAGCTCCACCGATTCCGGTTCTATGATTTCAGCAAGGTAAATGAATGAATCGTCCCTGTTGTCTTTCTCGCAAAGCAAATCAAGGATGGAATGGGGCAATATAAGGGCCGAGCAGCGTTCACGCCAAAAGGGGAAACCCCGCCTGTCGTTTCTTACCCAGGACACAAGTGCTCCGGCCGGTTCCGGAAGGAAACCGTCCAATGTTATTGCCGTCACAACTTGAATCCTTGCCATAGCTTTAATTCTTTTTCAACCGGAAACTGTAAAAAAGAAGCGTGCAATCCACGCTATTTCTAATGGAGGCTCTGGAATGCCCTTAACAGGAATAGGTGAATGCACGCTATGCCAAGGCATAGCATAAGCAATCACGCAATAGTTCCTGTTAATGTTCATTTTCCAGATTCCCATTAGGACGCTTGCGGTCTTATGTCTATATATAAACGGCAACTGCCCATTAGACAGCACGCCGCATTTTTCGCTATTTAAATGCAAAAGTACACATATTCAGTGACATTTGCACTATTTTTAGTCGTCAAATTCATTTCAGCCCGTATTTCTTCATCTTCCTGTACAGTGTTGCCGGGTTGATGTTCAGCATTCCAGCCGCTTGTTCCCGGTGACCGTTGCAGGCTTTGAGAGCCCTGATAATGCTTTCTTTCTCAAATGCTTCACCTTTCAGAGGCAGGATTGCAAGTGTGTCTGTTTCTTCATTTCTACATACACAGACAGTTATTTCCAATCCATCCACGTCAAGCATCGGAGACTCAGAGACCAGTACGGCACGCTTGACACGGTTTCGGAGTTCACGCACGTTGCCCGGCCACCGGTAGGCAAGCATCCTCTGTTTGGTCTCTTCGGTAAATCCTTGCGTAGTCCTTTTCAGTTCTTTCGAGAAACGTTCACGGAAAAACTCCGCCAACGGAATGATATCTTCCGGGCATTCCTCCAGGGAGGGCTGCCGGATCTCAAACTCGTTCAGACGATGGTAAAGGTCTTCCCTGAACCGTCCCTCCTTGATGGCCTGTTCCATATTCTCGTTTGTCGCGGAAATGACCCTGACATCCGAAATCCGTTCCCTGCCGCTTCCTATCGGGGTATATACATTCTCCTGCAATACTCGTAACAGCATGGATTGGATTTCATGCGGCATCGTGCCTATCTCGTCAAGGAACAGTGTGCCGCCTTTCGCCAGGTCAAAATATCCGGTCTTTGCCGTGTCCGCCCCGGTGAACGCGCCTTTCTCATGCCCGAAGAACAGCGAGGCTGCCAGCTCACGGGGTAACGCGCCGCAGTTTACGGCGACAAAAGGCTTGCCGTATCGTTCGCTATTGTCATGGATGGTCTGCGCCACCGACTCCTTGCCGGTCCCGTTGGCCCCGAGTATCATCACGGACATATCGGACGGGGCGACCAGTCTGGCGAATTTCTCCACTTTCAGGATCATGGGACTTATACGGCGGAACAACTGCCGTTCCTGCTTTCTCACGGTGGCTACCGGGTGGAACACATCTTCCGCCAGTTCCAACAGATGTTCCCGGTGTACCGGTTTGGGCAGGTAGTCCCTGGCTCCCAGTTTGATGGTACGCACAACGTCCGGGACGGAAACGAATTCGGTCGTTATGATGAACGGGATGTCTTTCTTCTCCTTGCGCAACCATTCCAACAGGGAAATGCCGTCGCCTTCCGGCAACCGCACGTCCGACAATATAAGGTCGAACTGCGTTTTGCGTATCAACGAGCGGGCTATCGGCTCGCTCATGGCTGTCACAGCGTCATAACCGGCCCGGGAAAGCCAGTCTTTCTGTATTTGCGACAGCCCCACGTTGTCTTCAACTATCAGTATCTTCCGTTTCATTTGTCAGTCTTTTTATCTCGGCTTCCGCCGCCTTGATGAGCATGGCGGTGCTGTCTATTATCTGCCGGGTATATTCTTTTAACTCTTTGTCGCTTGTTTTACTGTCTTTCAACAAAGCACGGTAAGCCAGCAGGGGCTCTTCCATCCGTAGGAACTCCCACATCGGTTGCATACGGTGGGTGATTTCACGCAACTTATGCCTGTCGCCGTTTTTCATGGCGGCATCAAGTTCTTCTCGGTCTTTCTCTGATTGGGATATAAGAGAAAGCAGTGCCTTGTGCTTGTCATTGACCTCTGAAAGGACCAAACTGAAATCAACCTCCGGTTTTTTCTCCCGCCTGTCTGTCTTCATCCTCGAAAGCAGGCCGAGCAGTTCCGAGGATGAAAACGGTTTATAGATGTAGTCCGTAAATCCGGCATGGAGAAAAGCTTCCTTGTCCCTGTCTCCGCGTGCGGTCATGGCTACAATAGGGATGGTACGGGAGTTTCCGATGTTCGAGTTGCGCAATAGGGTTAATAAATCAATACCGTTGGTACCCGGCATTTGAATGTCGGAAAGCAGCAGGTCATAATCCTTGCCCCGCATCGCCTTGACCACGTCCTTGGAGGTTACGCAGGTAGTACAATTCATCCCGTTACGCTCCAGCATTTCCTTTATCACATTCAACAGCATCGTGTCGTCATCAATGACAAGTACATTCCGAGGCAAATGTGCCGGATGTGGAATTATCAAGTTCTCGCTCTCTACCGTTTCATCCGTGGTTTTCAATGGAAGTGTAACACGGAACGTGCTACCCTGGTCAATGCCGCTCGTCACGTCTATTGTCCCGCCAAGCAGGTTGACAAGACCTTTTGTTATCGGCAGGCCCAATCCGAAACCCTCCGCGTTTCTGACGGAACCCAATCGTTCAAACGGGCGGAAGATACGTAAAAGCGCATCTTCACTCATGCCAATGCCGGTATCCTTGATTTCCAACACCAACTCCCCTTTGTTATAACGAGCATTCAAGCTGATTGTGCCGGTTTCTGTAAATTTGACGGCATTGCTAAGCAGGTTGTCCAGAATCTGTTCGATACGGTCCACGTCACCGCAAAGCTTGACATCGGTACCGGTAAAATCGTGATTGAATAGGATGCCTTTGTTATTGATTACGTGGGAGAAGCCGAAGGCAATGCGTTCCAACAGGGCATTCAGGTTGAACGGCACATCGTTGCGGGTTTCCTTGGCCTCGTTCAGGCGGTACACGTCCAGCAGGTTGTTAAGCAGGTGTACAACGTGCCGGCACACGATCCTGATGTTGTTCAGGTGCGTGTTCCTGCGTTTCTTTTCACGGGTATCCACGGCAAGTTCCGCACTGCCGCTGATTACGTTCAGAGGGGCGCGGATGTCATGAGAGATTGTCAGGATGATATTCTTCCGCATTTCTAACAGCGCGATGTTCTGCTCTATCGTTTCTTCCAGATGCTTCCTGTTTTTTGCCTTGACCTTAATATCCCGTTGTATGACAAGATACGAAATGAACAACAGGATGATTGAGAATATAATCAAGCCGGTAATGACCAAAGTCGAATGTTCGTAGGAAGCTTTCAGACGCTCTTCCTTGCTCCTGAAGGCGTTCCATGTCTGCTCATCCAGACTTGTAATAAGTAAACGCAATTTCCGGTTGAGTTCCCTATTGCACAACCGCAGGCTGTCCGTATAAGTTTCTATGTCCCGTTTCCGTTTATTCAACAACGAGATCAGTTCCTTATCCGGTGCGGTTTGCCTGGTTGTAACAACCGGCATCTGTACGGTTTCCTTGCCACCGAAGAATCCGGCGATACCTTTCTTCTTTCGGGTAACGGTCCGGGTGGTTGTCTGTGTCGTTACAGTCGGTTTTTGATGAAATAGAAGGCTATCCGTTTTCTTTTGTTCTCGGGTCGCTTCCATTATTTGAAACAGATGGTCTTCTTTAGCTGCTAACAATGTACGAAGAGAATCTATCTGTTCGGGTTGTATGAAATCCTTACATTGTGTACGTAATGTTTGCAGCATGGAATCAGTCCGTACACATCGTTCCCGGTAAGCCCCAGAATCCTCATCATTCCATACCATGACGGATTCACCATAAGTTACTAACGTGGTCACATAGCGGTGTGTGGTATTGATATTGTGCTGGGTTTGAAAAATAGCGATTGATTCATTCTCTATTTTCTGTACACGACTACGCTCGTGCAGAACAATAGCGACCATGCTGCCAATGATCGCCATTAAAAGAAAGTATCCTATAAATATTTTATGCTGCAAAAGTATTTTCATTGGCTTGATATTTTACAATCCAAATATTGCTTTCGTACAATATCTACATGCGGCAGAATCACGAAAAATATCCAAGATGAATAACACTAATAATAATTTCAAATTTTTCTATTTATTGCAGTTACATTCCTCCTCCCAACACATGATAAAGTTTGATTACACTTTGTATGCGTTCAAAACGAGTTTGTAGCTGTTGCACTTCCGCTTCGAGAAGAGACTGTTGGGCGGTCAACACTTCCAGATAGGTGGCATTGGAATGACGCATAAGCGATTCTGTCTTTCGCACAGCATCGCATAATGTTTCAACCTGTCGAGCATTGATTTCAATTTGCGATTTTGCCGTCTGCCATGCAGTCAGAGCATCGTTCACTTCTTTTCCAGCGTTCAGCAATGATTGCCGGAACAACAGTTTGGCTTCTTCCTGACGGCTTTTGGCTATCTTCAAGTTGGCGATGTTTGTGCCCCGGTTGAATAAGGGCTGTGTCAGGGAACCGATGGCATTGAGCAACCATTGTCCGGGATTTACGATTACGCCACCGCCGTTATTAGTCCATCCAAGAGTCCCCGAGAGGGTAATATTGGGATAGAAGGCGGCACGAGCCGCATTGGTGGCGTAGAACGCCTGCGCCAGTTCCATTTCAGCCTGACGCACGTCGGGACGGTTGGAAAGCAGTTGCAAAGGGACTCCAATCGAGACAGTATCGGGGAAAGCAGCCTCGGCCAGATTACTTCGTCCAATCGAGTGTGACGGCATGGCAAGTATCGCAGACAGGGCATTTTCTGTTTCGGAAATACTCTTGCGTATGGATAACAGGGATGCTTCGAGTCGCATCACGTTCGCCTTTGCCTGCAATACGCCGGCTTCGTTTGATTTCCCCACTTTTTTCAACGCTTCAAGAGTACGTACGGTAGTCCGCCAGTTCTCCAAAGTCCGGTTACTTATTGCCATTTGTGCGTCAAGCATGGCAAGGGTGTAGTAACTGTCTGCAATAGTGGCGACAAGCTGTGTCTGTACGGCCTGCCGGTAGGCACGGCTTCCTTGTAACGCGGCGGCTGCACCACGCTTTGCCGCCGTAAGTTTGCCGAAGATGTCCAGTTCCCAGCTTGCCGACGCTCCCACATTATATGTCTTTGCCGTTGCTCCGTCATGTTTATTGGCATTACCTTCGGCAGTCAGTCCCAGTGATGGAAGATATGATAGTCTGGCAGTCATCAGGACGGCTTCTGTCGCTTCCACGCGTAACCGTGCCACATTGAGGTCTGTGTTCCGTTCAAGTCCGGTTTCAATCAAGGACTGGAGTTTCGGGTCGGTAAACATTTCCCGCCACGACAGGGACGCGATGGTCGTTGTATCAATGTCCGCCGGTACGTCCCGATACAGATTCTCCGTTGAGAGGTCAGGACGATGATACCGGCTGTATGTGCCACAACCGGCAAACATCCATCCCGACAATATGATATATATTACTGTCTTCTTCATTTAATTATGCTTAACACGTTCTTGAATATATTGGAATACAATAAACAATGACGGCACAAGGAACAACAGAGCCAAAGTACCGACAATCATTCCACCGATTACACCTGTGGCAAGCGAACGGCTGCCGTTGGCACCCACTCCGTGCGCCATCATCAGCGGGACAAGACCGAACACCATGGACAGCACAGTCATCAATATAGGGCGCAGGCGGACTTTTGCCGCACTGTATGCTGCCTGTGCCAGCGTCATGCCTTCCGACCGCCGCTTGCCGGCGTATTCGGTAAGCAGGATGGCGGTCTTGGCAAGCAGGCCGATAATCATGATTAATCCGGTCTGCATGTAGATGTTGTTCTCCAGACCGAAGAGCCACGCAAACAGGAAACTGCCCATTAGTCCGCAAGGCACCGACAACAGAACCGCGAAGGGTATGAACACGCTCTCATACAAGGCGCACAGAATCAGATAGACCAGAACCATGCAGAGCAGGAATATAAGCGTGGCATTGTTGGTCGTCTTGCTTTCCTCACGCGAAATGCCGCCAAACTCGTATGTGTAATTTGACGGAAGCACTTCACGTGCCGTCTCGCCGATGGCTTCGAGCACCTGCCCTGAACTGTAACCCTGCGCCGGCGACCCGCTAATCGAGATGGCGTTGAACAGGTTGAAACGGGTGAGGTCTGACGGGCCGTTGGTCTTGGTCAGGCGCACGAACCGGCTCAAAGGCGACATGCCGCCATCGGAGGCGCGCACATACATGTGGTGCAGGGATTCCGCATTCACACGATATTCCGCCGGAGCCTGCATGGTCACATGGTAGAGCTTGGAGAACCGGTTAAAGTCGGAAACATATTGTCCGGTATAATAGCCCGACAATGTGGAAAGCACATCTGCGGGCGACACACCCGACTGCTCACATTTGGCGGCATCGATATCCACCCAGTATTGCGGATAGTCCGTGGCAAAGGAGGAATAGACTTCGCCGATTTCGGGTCGTTGCGACAAGGCTTCGACAAACTTGTCCGCCTCTTCCTTGAAAGCGGCGATGTTTCCGCCCGCCTTGTCCTGCAAATAAAGCTCGAAACCGTTTCCCATGCCGTACCCGGCAATCATCGGAGGCGACATGGCGAACACCGTGGCATCGGGAATATCTGAAGTGGCGGCATAAATCTTTCCGATGACATCATTCACCGACTGCCCCTCTCCCTTACGATCCTCCCAGTCTTTGAGTGTCACGAAATACATCGCCTGCGAGGGACCGGAACCGCTGAAAGAGAAACCGGCTACCGCACCGCTGTATTCAATCTCGCCGATGCTGTCGAGACGGCTGTTGATACGCTCCATCACCTTACTTGTCTGAGCCATGGATGTGCCGGGCTTCGTGTTCATGCTCACCATGACCGTCCCGGTGTCCTCTTCGGGAATAAGTCCCGTCTTTGTGACATTGACCAGCAGCACCAGCAACCCGAAAGAAATGCCTATGATGCTCCACAACAGCCATCGGCGATGGATAATGAACATCACTCCACGTACATAGCGTCGGCTCAGACTGTCGAAGACGGCATTGAACGCTTTACGGAAACGGGCTGCAAAATTGTTCTTAGTGTTGCCCTGCTCATCGATATAGGGTTTCAGCAGCAGCGCGCAAAGTGCCGGTGAGAGTGTGAAGGCATTGACTGCCGAGATTCCCACGGCAACAGCCATCGTGATACCGAACTGCGTGTAGAACGCTCCCGAAGTCCCGCCCATCATGGCTACGGGGAAAAACACTGCCATAAAGATTATGGTAGAGGTCAGGATAGCCGACGAAACGCCTTTCATGGCATCATCAGCCGCGAGAACTGCTGATTGATAGCCCTCATCGAACTTCGCCTGCACCGCTTCCACCACCACAATGGCATCATCGACCACGGTTCCGATGGCAAGCACAAGCGCGAACAGGGTGAGCAGGTTGATGGAGAATCCAATCATGGACATCACGGCAAATGTGCCGATGATGGAAACGAAGATGGATATGGTAGGGATAAGCGTTGACTTGATGTCCTGCAAGAACACATACACCACCACGATGACCAGAAGTATCGCTTCCAATAAGGTGCGGAGGACAGAGTGGATGGAGGCATACAGGAACTTGTTGGTATCGGTAAGCACCACGAATTCCGTCCCTTCGGGCAAGTCCCGGCTAAGGTCGTCAAGCACTTCGTGAATCTCCTTGATGGTGCTTGATGCATTGGACCCAGCTTTCTGGTTGATGAGCATCATAGCTGCCGGATGCCCGTTCACCTCGGAGGAATAGTTGTAGTATTCATCGCCCAGTTCCACATCGGCAACCTCTTTCAACCGAAGCACATTGCCGCCCGGCAGTGACTTGACGACCAGCTCACCGAACTCTTCCGCTCCGGACAAGCGTCCGCGGTATTTCATCGTGTATTCATTGGCGGTAGGATGATTGGCACCGAAGGAGCCGGTGGCGGCCTCGATGTTCTGTCGTGCAAGTACGGCAGAGATGTCATCGGGGATAAGCCCGTATTGCGCCATCTTGTCGGGACGCAGCCAAAGTCGCATGCTGTAGTTGGAACCGAACAACTGTGCCTTTCCCACGCCGCTGATACGTTTCAGCCTCGGCTCGACATTGATTTTCAAGTAATTGTTCAGGAAGGTCTGGTCGAAGCGGTCATCGGGCGAATAGAGCGCGAAAGTCATCAGTTCGGCATTCTGCTGCTTTTCAGTGGTGACACCGGTCTTGGTGGCTTCCGCCGGAAGTTGGCTCAGTGCGCCGTTCACGCGGTTCTGCACGTTTACCGCCGCCATGTCCGCGTTGGTTCCCTGTTTGAAATAGATGTTGATGGAAGCATCTCCCGTATTCGATGCCGTGGAAGTCATATAGGTCATGTCTTCCACTCCGTTGATGGCTTCTTCCAGAGGGGTTATCACTGCCTTCTGCACGGTTTCAGCGTTTGCTCCCGGATAAGTTGCGAATACGTTGATGGTCGGAGGTGCGATGTCGGGGTATTGTTCCACCGGCAAGGAAAACATGGAAATCATGCCCAACAGTACAATCACCACCGAGATAACGCCCGAAAACACCGGGCGGTCTATAAAAAATCGCAGGTTCATTTCGTTTCGTTTTTAGGGGTTATGCTCATGCCTTCTCTCACCAGTCCCACGCCTTCGGCGACAATGGTGTCACCGACCGAAAGACCTTCTTTTACGATAAACCGGTTGCCGTCGTTCAGGCGGTCCACCGTGAGATAGGCGGCTTCCGCCTGTCCGTTTTTCAGACGGTAAGCGATAATCTTGTCCTGCAGTTCCACGGTGGCGGTCATGGGAATGGTTACGGCCTCCGTTTTCGGGTTTTGAAGGATGACATTGCCGATGCTGCCACTCAACAGTTCGCGGTCGGGATTGGGGAACAGGGCTTTGATTTGTACCGTTCCGGTAACAGGATCCACCACGCCGCTTACGGTTTCAATACGTCCTTTCGCCTTGTACAGGCTGCCGTCGTTGAGTTGCAGGCCCACTTCCGGCGTCCCGGCTATCATGCTGTCAATCGAGCCATAGCGAGCCGAATATCGCCGTAGCATATTCTCCGAAATGGAGAAATAGGCATACATCTCCGCATTGTCGGACACGACCGTGAAAGGCTGTGCCATATTGGGACCGACAAGCGCACCGATGCGATAGGGCAATGTGCCTACTACTCCGTTGCTCGGGCTTTTGATTTCCGTATAGGAGAGATTGTTGCGTGCATCCGATTCTTGTGCCTTTGCCTGTTCGAGTTCAGCACACGCCACTGCCAGTTGGTTCCGGGCGAGAGAAAGCTCGTAGTCGGATATGACCTTCTCGTCAAACAATGCCTGCTTGCCCCGCAGCTCGATTCTTGCCGTTTCCACTTTTGCCTGTGCCGCGCTGACATTGGCCTGCGCCGTGCGTAATGCCGCCCGATAGGGCACTTGGTCAATTACAGCCAATACTTGACCGGTCTTCACCCGTTCACCCTCTTTCACTTTCAGACGGATAATGCGCCCGGATATTTGCGGCAGGATGTCCACATCCTGCCGTCCGCGTATGGCGGCGGAATAGGACTCGGAGATTTCCACCGGACTTGCCGCGACCTTTATGACCCGATAACTCTGCACCGCATCCTGCTTGCCGTCCGCCTGCCTGCATCCGGTCGGCAGGAACAGCATGAGAGCAAATGCGGCGAAATTCGTGATAATGAATTGCTTGTTCATATTTTCTTCTTGTTTTGTATTAATTCATAATAGGTTTGGTGTGTCACCACTGACGGATGGTATTCCACTCTTTTTCGAGAATGGCATAAACACAGGTATCTTCATATTTTGGGGAGCCGTCAGGATTGTTTACGAATGTCACAAACTCTTTGAAACATCCTTCGCGGCGCATACCAAGACGTTCGCATAAGCGTTTGGAGCGGATATTGTCATCTTCCACAAATCCATAGATACGCCGTGCGCCCGCCTCCCGGAAAAGATAATCCAACAATCCGGCTGCCGCTTCACAAGCGAATCCTTTGCCTTCAAAACGTTTGTTGAAATGCCACCCCACATTATAAGTGTCCTCATTCTCACGCAAAGCAAACACGTCACCGATAATAAAGTCATCTTTTTTCAGACTCACCGCATAGCGCAGCATGTCTTTCGGGGAATACTGCATATATGCCCATGCCGCCTCTTCGGAACAAAGGCGGTCTCCGGCAAAGCAATTCACACGAGGATTAGAAAGATACTCCAACAATCCTTCGGCATCCTTCTGCTTGAAATTTCGAATGATAATTCGTTCGGTTTCGATATATATATTTCCTTTTGCTCCATGTCCTGTGGGATTATTTGCAAAACGTACCAATCAAAAGCGACAAAGCGATTGCCGCAATGACAATTGCTTCAATCGCCATGATTGCAATGAACATATCTATTGACAGCCGTTTAATCGTTTCGATAATCATGTTATTCATTTTTTAGGTGCAAAGTTACTACAAAAAAGTGAAATGCGGAAAGATATAGTGATAGAATTGAGTTACAAGGGTTTTGGTTGAAGTGGCGATAATCCGTGAAGCCATTACAATCCCTGCCGAAGCCAAATCCTGACGCCGCTACGTTACTTGTTCGTAACCATGCCCGAAAATGCGACAAACGGGTACGAATAGCGAAACAAGGCTCTAAGGAATAGTGAGTTATCCATAACTCATGCGAAAAATCAGGTTACGGAAAAAGATTGCGCCGTTCCTCCCCGTTTTGCGTACCAACACCGGACTCTTCACCAACTAATTTTGAAACCCAAAAATTAAGGACAATGAAGAGTACATTTTCAGTAATCTACTACCTCAAGCGTCAGGTAGTGAAAAAGGACGGGACAGTTCCCGTCATGGGACGCATCACGGTGGACGGCAGCCAGACACAGTTCAGCTGCAAACTGACTGTCGATCCGAAACTGTGGGACACCAAAGGTGGACGTGTCACGGGCAGAAGCACGGCGGCACTCGAAACGAACCGTATGCTTGACAAGATGCGGGTACGCATCAACAGGCATTATCAGGAAATCATGGAGCGTGACAACTTCGTCACGGCGGAGAAGGTGAAGAACGCCTTTCTCGGACTGGAACACCGCTACCACACGCTGATGCAGGTGTTCCGCCAGCACAACGGGGACTACGAGAAGCAGGTGGAGGCAGGCATGAAAGCCAAAGGCACGCTGCTGAAGTACCGCACCGTTTACAAGCACATGCAAGAGTTCCTCGACATCCGCTACCATGTGAAGGACATCGCCCTAAAAGAGCTTACCCCGGCTTTCATCTCCGACTTCGAGATGTTCCTGCGCACGGACAAGCACTGCTGCACCAATACCGTGTGGCTGTACGTCTGCCCGTTACGGACGATGGTATTCATCGCCATCAACAACGAGTGGCTGACGCGCGACCCGTTCCGCGAGTATGAAATCAAGAAGGAGGAAACAACACGCAGTTTCCTGACCAAAGATGAGATCCGCCTGCTGATGGAGGGGAAACTGAAAAACGCCAAACAGGAATTGTACCGCGACCTCTACCTGTTCTGCGCCTTCACGGGGCTGTCGTTCGCGGATATGCGCAACCTTACGGAAGAGAATATCCGCACCTACTTCGACGAACACGAGTGGATAAACATCAACCGCCAGAAAACGGGCGTGGTGTCCAACATCCGCCTGCTCGACATCGCCAACCGCATAATCGGCAAATACCGGGGACTGTGCGGGGACGGCAGGATATTTCCCGTTCCGCATTATAACACGTGCCTTGCCGGTATCCGTGCCGTCGCCAAGCGTTGCGGCATCACCAAGCATATCACGTGGCATCAGAGCCGCCACACGGCAGCCACGACGATATTCCTCTCCAACGGTGTTCCCATCGAAACGGTCAGCTCCATGCTCGGACACAAGAGCATAAAGACGACGCAGATTTACGCAAGTGCGCCCAGAATGGTCGCTTAATAAATACTTCTTTAGCAAGAAGTTAGGATTGGGTTCGATATAATCCTATCGTCAATCAGTTTATCCAAAGGGGAAACCCGATGGGGAGTGTAGCATACTGATTAAAGCTCCAAGTCCACTAATAGTCAAGTGGCGACTGAGGGGCAAGACGAAAAGGCATACATAAGGATGAAGCCTTGATTGGTTGAACGATAGTTCAGTGGTACCAAATCTTGCAACAACGGAAGACTATTATACATACGTTGTTTCATAGTACTCTGCCTATTTTGTGCGTTAGTGCAGAGCATAAAGAACCGACTATGACACAGCCGCAATAAGCGGACAAGAACGAAAGTCGCATCCGACAGTATGCCGTGCTAATAGTTATTAAGAGAACTAACTGGGGATTACCTAAGTCGGAACGCTGGAATAAACAGCTATAAAGAAAGCTTTTGAATATCCGATATGGTAACGGAACTTCCGTAGTAGTCCGAGCAAGGGAAAGCCTTGTACATGGCGAAGGGAGGTAGTCTGTAACTTTAATACGAACAACGGAAAACGTGAGAGACGTATGAGAAATCCAGAGCAAGTATTAAACATTTTAGCTGGACACAGCAACGAGCCTGAGTATAAATACGAAAGGCTCTACCGTATTCTATTCAATGAACAGATGTTCTTTGCCGCCTACCAACGTATGTATGCAAAGCCGGGAAACATGACACCCGGCACTGATGGCAAAACAGAGGATGAAATGAGCATTGATAGGATAAACAAACTCATAGAGAGTATAAAGGATGAGACTTATAGTCCCAATCCTGCAAAGAGAATTTACATTCCGAAAAAGAATGGGAAGATGCGTCCGTTAGGAATACCGTCTTTTGAAGACAAATTGGTTCAAGAGGCAGTAAGAATGGTGCTTGAAGCTATATATGAGGGACACTTTGAGTGGACATCGCACGGCTTCAGACCAAACAGAAGCTGCCACACAGCACTGAAAAGTCTACAAAATAATTTCAACGGTGCAAAATGGTTCATCGAGGGAGATATAAAAGGCTTCTTTGACAACATAGACCATGATGTGCTGATAGAAATAATGAAAGGCAGAATAGCAGATGACAGATTTCTTCGTCTGATACGGAAATTCCTCAATGCAGGGTACATGGAAGAGTGGCAATTCAACAAGACTTATTCAGGGACACCGCAAGGTGGTATCATAAGCCCTGTTTTGGCAAATATATACCTTGACAAGTTCGATAAGTACATGAATGAATATGCCAACAAATTCAATAAAGGGACAGTAAGAAGCCGCAACAAGGATATTTGCAAACTCAACAGCAGAGTACACTACCTAAAACGTAGGATAAATGAAGTAGAGGATGTAAACGTAAGAACAAGGATGGTAGAAGAACTGCACGAAAAGCAGAAGCGGATACTAACAATGCCAAGTGGCAACGATATGGACAGAAATTTTCGCAGACTGAGATATCTGCGCTACGCCGATGATTTTCTAATCGGGGTTATCGGAACGAAAAACGAATGTGAGACAATCAAAGCTGACATCACCAAGTTTATGCAGGAAAAGTTAAGGCTGGAGATGTCACAGGAAAAGACTTTGATTACAAATGCACAAGACAGCGCAAAATTTTTGGGTTACGAAATATATGTCCGTAAAGACTATGCCACAAAGAGAAACAGTAACGGAACAGTGCGCAGATACTTCAACGGGAACGTGATATTGCACGTTTCAAGAGAAGTAATCAAGAATAAACTGCTCAGCCTCGAAGCCATGAAAGTTGTCACCAAACGCGGCAAGGAAACATGGGTGTCAAAAGGCAGGACTTATATGATTGACAATGAAGCGCACGAGATTGTATCTCAGTTTAATACCGAAATACGAGGGTTCTACAACTATTACTCAATAGCAAACAATGCATCGGCTTTGGGACGCTCTTTCGGCTGTATTATGAAGTTCTCCATGTACAAAACTCTTGCTCAAAAGCTGAATATGTCAGTGAGAAAAGTCATTGAAACATACCGCAAGGACAATCTCTTTGCCGTGCCTTTTGTAAACAAGGGAGGAGAAACCAAGTACAGGGTATTCTACAATGAGGGTTACGCCCGTAAAACGGATTGTGAAACAGCCCCAAGTGACAATCTGCCGTATATGTTCAAAACACCATCGTTAAGTTTGATAGAAAGGCTTACAACAAAAACGTGCGAACTATGTGGCAAGCACGGAGAAGTGGTAATGCACCATGTCCGCACTCTCAAAGAGTTAAAAGGTAAAAATGACTGGGAACGCAAAATGCTCTATATGCACAGAAAGACTTTGGTCGTATGTGCGGAGTGTAACGCAAAAATCCAGAGCTGTGATAAGTAAAATGATGTTACAGATGGAGAGCCGTATACATGGAGACGTGTAAGTACGGTTCGGGGGCAGATAAACGAAAACCTACCGCTGTAAAGCGGAAAGGCGTTGTTTACCGAGCCTACAGATAACCAAAGAGAAGCTCAATCAGGACATGGAGAACCTTGCCGCAAGATTGAACGGCGTCGAGGAATTTGCAGGTTGCACCATCTAAAAAGAAAAGCCATGAAACGTGACACAATCATCATCGAGGACAAGGCAGTCAGCGTAACCGGTAACGACGTGTGGATGACCGCCACCGAAATAGCCGGATTGTTCCATACGACCGTCCCGGCAGTGAACGCCGCCATCAGAGCCGTCCGCAAGTCGGACGTGCTGAACGACTACGAGGTGTGCCGCTACATGCAGCTTGAAAACGGGCTGCACGCGGACGTGTACGCCCTTGAAATCATCATCCCGGTCGCTTTCAGGGTGAATACCTACAACACCCACCTGTTCCGCACATGGCTGGTGGGAAAGGCACTCTCACAAGAGAAACGGCAGACATACGTGATGTTCATACAGAACGGAAAAGCCGGGTATTGCTGATTGCACATACCCCATAAGACAAGTAAACGGGTAGCACCACAAAAGGTGTCACCCGTTTACTTTTTCATGAAACCGCCTCACTCCAGCGGCTTGCGGTAGTTCGCTTCCAGTACCCCGCGCAGCCCCGTTTCCGGGTAAAGCACCTTCCCTCCCAAAAGTATGAAGGGCAACACGCGGTTGTTGCGGTATTCCTGCAAGGTGCGCCGGCTCACACGGAGCAGTTCCGACACCTCGCCGTCCGTCAGGTAACGTTCCCCGTCCAGCGGAGGACGGTAGCTTTCCAGAAATGCGGACAGCCATTTCGAGCCTTTGCGCATATCCTGCACCACAGAGGCTATCGGCTCGTCTTCCATCGTAAAAACATCGTTGTTCTCGTTCATCATAACTTCGGATTCAGTGGGTGAATAAATCAAATCATCTGCCGTGCGGATAGAGCGTGCCGACAAGCGGTATCAGCCGCTTCACCTCCTCTGGCTTGTAATAGAACCTGCGGTTTATCTGCGAGTAGCCGATAAGCCGCCTGTCACGCAGCGTCTGCAACGTGCGCGGGCTTATTCTCAACTGCCCGCAGACCTCCTCGCCCGTGAGCCATCTTTCCATGCGCCCCGTGTCGCTTTTGCGCCTTAGGGCGGCGACCTTCTCCGAGAGTGCGCCGAATGCCGCCACCATCATCTCGAAAGTCTTTTTCTCGATAGATACTATTTCCATATTCATGTCATTTAGAGTTTGCCGCAAAGGTAACGAAACGGCATACAAGACGTATCGTTTTCCGCTGAAAGGCTGCCTGTTGCGCCGTTTGACCGGGTTACGGAGCCATCTTCCGCAAAAATCTTACGTGAGTCACGTAGTGAGTTGTTAAAGCCCCTTTTGTTTATTGCCGAATTTTGTCGCAGAAACAAAAAGAAAGGACTGAACATGAAAGTGATAACAATGGAAAGTTCCGCCTACAAGGAGATGATGGCGCAGATTGCGAACATCGCAGGGTACATCCGCGAGGCAAGGGACGAGAAGAAACGGAAGCGGGAAACCGAAGACAAGCTGCTTGACACGGCACAGGCGGCGAAGATGCTCAACGTGAGCAAGCGCACCATGCAGCGTATGCGCACCGACCACCGTATCGAGTATGTGGTGGTACGCGGAAGCTGCCGCTACCGCCTTTCCGAGATACTGCGGCTATTGGAGGACAACACAGTAAGGAACGAGGAAGGGACAATAGACACCCTGTTCCACAACCACACGCTGCGCACGGGCGGCAAACCAAAAGGAAGGAGGACATAGGTCATGGAACTGCTCACACGAAACAACTTCGAGGGCTGGATGCAGAAGCTGATGGAACGGCTCGACCGTCAGGACGAACTGCTGCTGGCGATGAAGGCTGAGGGGAAACAGCCCACTATCACGGAAAGCATCCGCCTTTTCGACAATCAGGATTTGTGCATGTTGCTCCAGATAAGCAAACGCACCCTCCAACGCTACCGCAGCGTAGGCGCATTGCCCTACAAGACGCTGGGCAAGAAGACCTATTACAGCGAGGAGGACGTGCTGACATTCCTTTCCAACCATATCAAGGACTTCAAAAAGGAAGATATAGCCTTCTACAAGGCTCGTATCCATAATTTCTTTCATAAATAACCCATTAAAACATTTTTCAGATGGCAAAGAAAAAAGACGAAAAGGACGTGCTGGTAGTCCGTGACGAGAAGACAGGCGAGATCAGCGTGGTAGCCGGGCTGAACGCGGACGGCACACCCAAGCGCACCCCCGCAAAAGCGGAGAACGCGCAGAGTTTCCTGCAATTCGACCGACATGGCGACGTGCTGGACAACTTCTTCAAGAACTTCTTCCGGCAGTGCAAGGAACCCAGCCGCTTCGGTTTCTACCGCATTGCGGCAGACCAAGCTGAAAATCTCTTAGAGGTGATGAAGCAACTGCTGAAAGACCCCGAAGCGAACAAGGAGCTGCTCGCCCCTCACAAGGTGGACACCTCCGACTATGAGAAGAAGGTGCAGGAAGAGATGGCAGCACAACAGACAGAGAAACAAGAACCTCAAAAACAGGAGAACATGGAACAACGGAAAGAACAGCAACAGGACAAATCCGAACAGATGCAGGGCAAACGTGGCTACCAGCCCATCGACGAGAGTAAAATCAACTGGCAGGAGCTGGAGGACAGATGGGGCGTAAAGCGGGACAACCTTGAAAAGTCCGGCGACCTTACGAAGATGCTCAACTATGGCAAGTCCGACTTGGTAAAGGTCAAACCGACCTTCGGCGGCGAATCATTCGAGCTGGACGCCCGCCTCTCCTTCAAGAAGGACGGTGAGGGAAACATCAGCCTCGTGCCGCACTTCATCCGCAAGGAGCAGAAGCTGGATGAGTACAAGGAACACAAATTCTCCGACAATGACCGGAAGAACCTCCGCGAAACGGGCAATCTCGGTAGGGTCGTGGACATTGTGGACAGGGAAACGGGCGAGATCATCCCCTCCTACATCAGCATCGACCGCAAGACGAATGAAATCACGGACATTCCGGCAAGCAGGGTGCGCATCCCGGAGCGCATCGGCAAGACGGAAATCACCACGCAGGAGCGGGACATGCTCCGCGCCGGACTGCCCGTACGCGACAAGCTCATCGAGCGCAACGACGGCAGAAAGTTCGTCACCACCCTGCAAGTGAACGTGGAGCAGCGCGGCGTGGAGTTCGTGCCGGGAACCGGCAAGTCGCCCCGTACCGCACAGACACAGGAAACCAAAGGCGACACATCGAAAAGTCAGGCGCAGGGCGGGGAAAATGCCGCACAGACCAAGAAGGAGCAACGCCGCAACACGTGGACGAACGAGGACGGCAGCATCCGCCCCATCAGCAAATGGAGCGGCGTGAGCTTCACCGACCAGCAGAAAGCCGACTATGTGGCGGGTAAAGCCGTGAAGCTGGAGAACGTGACCGACAAGCAGGGCTTCCATGCCACGATGTATATCAAGTTCAACCCGGAGAAGGGACGCCCGTACCGCTACGACACGAACCCTGACAATGCACAGCAGGTTGCTCCGTCCAACGAGAGCCGCACGCAGGTGGCGGTGAACAACGATGGCAAGACCAACGAGGCTACAAAGAATCTGAGAGAGCCGTTGCAGAAAGGTCAGACCAACCCGAAGGACGCCCGCCAGCAACAGCAGCAGGAGAAGCCGCAGAAGAAAACGGGCAAGGGCATGAAAATGTAATCCCGTGTCCGCCACTGAATCCAAAATAAAATCCAAAGTATCAA